>NZ_JALIFQ010000003.1:0-438052 GCF_022867815.1 Blautia sp. NSJ-175 | reverse complement strand
CAAGGTACTCCTGTGAAACCTTTGCACGGAATTCTACTGTATGTGGTGATTTGGACATAAAAATACCTCCTAAGTAGCTTTTGGTTATTTCCATTGTCTACTTAAGAGGTATCATATCACGGTGATACGGAGGAATCTGCCGTTGTTTTATTATCTTTTCTTTCTTATAGACGCGGGCGGGTTTAACGGATATAATAGATGAAAAGCAGTGGGGAAGAGAGCTGCCGGGTTAAAAAAGAGCGAAAAAGAAAGGTTGTTATATATGGAAAACAAACTGGAATCAAAAAAATGTCCTGTGGTAAAAAAATGCGGAGGGTGCGGCTGCAGAGGCATTTCCTATAAAGAAGAGACTGATATCAAGGAAAAGAAGGTGAGGAAGCTTTTAAAGGGAATCTGTAAAGTAGAGCCGATCATAGGTATGGAGAATCCCTATCATTACAGGAACAAGATACATGCCTCCTTTGCCCGCCTCCGGGACGGCAGTATAGTTTCCGGAAAGTATGCGGAGGGGACGCACAGAGTGGTGCCTGTGGATGACTGCCTGATTGAGGATGAAAAGGCAGATGCCATTGTGAGAGATATCAGGGGACTTTTAAAATCTTTTAAGATCAAGATTTATAATGAGGACAGCGGATTCGGGCTTCTGCGGCATGTTATGGTGCGCAGGGGATTCAGAAGCGGGGAGATCATGGTGGTTCTGGTATTGGCTTCTCCTATTTTCCCATCAAAGAATAATTTTGTAAAGGCCCTTAGAAAGCTCCATCCCGAGATCACGACCGTGATCCTCAATGTAAATGACAAGAGGACCAGCATGGTGCTTGGGGAGCGGAATATCACCATTTACGGGAAGGGCTATATTGAGGACGAGCTGTGCGGATGTATTTTCCGCATTTCTCCTTCCTCCTTTTACCAGGTAAACCCCGTGCAGACGGAAAAATTATATGGAAAAGCCGTGGAATTTGCCGGGCTTACAGGGAAAGAGCGCGTGATCGACGCATACTGCGGCATCGGAACCATTGGCCTCATTGCGTCGAAACACGCAAAAGAAGTGATCGGCGTGGAGTTAAATAAGGACGCAGTGCGCGACGCGGGCATCAATGCAAAGAGAAACGGCAGCAAAAATTTCCGGGCATTTCAGGGGGACGCCGGCGCATTCATGGTGCAGATGGCCGAAGCGGGAGAACAGGCAGATGTAGTTTTCATGGACCCTCCAAGGGCAGGCAGTGATGAGGCTTTCCTCTCATCCGTCGTGAAGCTGGGACCGAAAAAGGTAGTATACATTTCCTGCAATCCGGAGACGCTGGCAAGGGACCTGAGATATTTGGTTAAGAAAGGGTATGAAGCGGTGAGGGCGGTACCGTATGATATGTTTGCTTGGACGGAGCATGTGGAAACTGTTTGCCTTCTCACGCCAAAAGCTTATTAATATAAAGGCTGCCTACATCCATAGATAGATGAGGGTTCTAGGAAGCAAACACTGAAAATGAAGATTCTGTGAATGCAGCAGTGTTTCAATTTTAAATTTACACCGTGAAGCATTATGGAATAGGATTTTTAATAAGCAGTATATTACCGAAAAACATGAACAGATCCTGAAACCAGCGTTGGATATGGATTTTTCTGTGTAGCAGCAAATATCTATATAAAGAGCAAACACTATGTACAAATTAATCATTCTGGACTTGGACGGCACCCTTCTCCATACGGACAAATCCATCTCCCCATACACCCTTCATATCCTGGAAAAATGCAAAGCCCGGGGTATCCTGATCGGCATCGCTACTGCCCGTGGGGAGACGAACGCCAAGAATTTTATTTCAAGAGTAAATCCCGACATCATTATTTCCAGCGGCGGAGCTTTGATTAGCTGCAGAGGGAAGTTCGTTTACGCGGCGGCCTTTTCTCCTGAGGAGACAAAAAGGATTATAGACACTGTCGGAATTCTTACAAACGGACAGAGTGAAATTACCGTTGATACGAGAACAAGTCATTACTGGAATTATAAAACAGACCCACACGAGATATATCCTGACTGGGGGGAAGTGATCTATACGGATTATAAAGATTTTCACGGAGAGGCCCTTAAAATTTGTGTGGAAACCACTGACCGAAAAACAGCCGAGAAAATTGCCGAGAGTATCGGAGATTGTGATTTTGCCAGATTTTCAGACGGTGACTGGTATAAGTTCACAAAGGCCAGCGCCACCAAGGCGAATGCACTGCGTAAGGTTTCCGGGATGCGGCACCTCACACTGGATGAAATCATATCTTTTGGAGATGACTACGCAGATATGGGAATGCTTCAAATATGCGGCAGGGGAGTTGCCATGGGCAATGCCATTGAGGAAGTAAAACAGGCCGCCGATGCCATAACGGACAGCAACGATAACGACGGAGCAGCCAAATATCTGGAAAAATATATACTGGAAAAAAATGAACTACCTATCTAAAAACTGCACTGACAGCCACATTGCATTATTTTTTGCAAATGCAGTGCATCAGATACAGGGTAGCGGAAGGCAATTGTTTGAGCTTGCAGCAAATGATAATTTTACCCGCCGCATACCGGTAAACCATGGAGAAAAACACCCCTGTTCTGCAGACAACAGGGGTATGATTTTCTTTTCCTTTTCTCCGGCATATGGTATAATATTTTTTATGTAAGATAAAAAATTTGAGTGGAATTGGGCTGCTGTCTGTCTGGACAGGCCAATGCCATGACAGCGGGGGTAAAGAATGTCAAAGATTTTGAACAGGGAAAGAAAAAAGTCCATATCCACAAGAATAACCGGGAGTCTGCTGATCGTCCTGGTTCCGTCACTGGTCATATTGATCGGCATTTCCTGTATCATGGCGGCAAGTACCATTTCAGATCTGAATGATGATCTTCTGGAGGTACAGACGGATTACGCAGTTTCCATTGTAGATGATTTTTTCAGCAGTAAGGTGACAGCAGTCAGTATGTTTGAGGAGAGTGATGACCTCCAGTCTTATTTTAAAGCTGTGCATAGAGCTGAGGATATTGACAGTTATAAGGAAAAGGATGTGGTCTTAAAAGAACTGTCCGGCGCGTTGGAACGGATGGCCGGGGAAATGGTTCTGCAGGTATGGATCGCAGATGAAAAGACAGACAGCTATCTGCTGGCTGACGGGAATGTGGTGGATGCGAATCTGGCAGATGTGGTCTGGCGCCAGCCGTTGCTTGAAGGGAAGAAGACCGTGGTGTCTGAGCCCTACCTGGACCCGGCCACAGGAGAATCCATAGTTTCCGTGGTGTCCCCTGTTTTTTCTGAGGACAATACAGACGTTTTGGGATTTTTCGGGTTTGACCTTTATGTAAGCAGCCTGTCAAAGCTTCTCTCGGAGATAAAAGTGGGTGAACACGGATATCTGGAGGTGTTGTCCAACAGCTCAGATTACATATACAGTGATGATTCCACGGCAATGGGGAAAAATGTCAGGGAACTGGACATAACAAATGAATATAAAGAAAAAGTGGAAGACAATTACAGCGGTGTCTTCAATTTTGACTACAGAGATACTGCCTATACCTCCATGTTTAAAAACTGTGAGACAACCGGATGGCTGGCAATTGCCACGCTGCCCCTGTCAGAAGTGAATGCCACACGCAATCATCTGATCGCGGTACTCGCTGTTCTGTCAGTTGTTGTACTTGGACTTCTCACTGCGATCGTCATGGTGATCACCCGCAGGATAATGAAACCACTTGCGGAAATCAGCAGCGGTATGCAGGAATTTTCCAGAGGCAATCTGGAAGTGAACATCAAGGAGTATGGAAATGATGAGATCGGGCGTCTGGGAGCCAGTATTCGCTCTTCAGTCAGCACTTTGAAAGAGATGATACATGATATTTCCCATATTTTGAGTGAAATCTCAAAGGGGAATCTGGACCTGACGGTGAAAGATAATTATATCGGTGATTTCCGGTTCATCCGGGAGGCACTGGAACAGATCATAGAGTCACTGAATTTGACTCTGGGCCAGATCAATGTTTCCGCGGAACAGGTATCCTGCGGTTCCGAACAGGTATCAGAGGGTGCGCAGTCCCTTGCCCAGGGGGCATCGGAGCAGGCCGGAGCTGTGGAGGAGCTGGCGGAGAGTATTGGAGAGATATCCGGACAGGTGGCGGCAAACGCGGACAGCGTCGCTGATGCCAACAGCAGAGTAGCCGAAGTGGGCAGGGAGGCGGCCAGGAGTGACAGCCGTATGCAGGAAATGCTGGCCGCAATGCAGGAACTCAGAGAGAGTTCGCGCGAAATAGGCAATATAGTGAAGACCATTGAGGATATCGCGTTCCAGACGAACATACTGGCATTAAACGCTGCCGTGGAGGCAGCCAGGGCCGGGGAGAGCGGCAGAGGGTTTGCCGTGGTCGCAGGTGAGGTGAGAAACCTTGCAACCAAGAGCGCGGAGGCATCCAGAAACACTACAGCACTGATCGAGAGCTCACTCAGGGCAGTGGAAAATGGCGCTGCGCTTGCGGAGGAAACGGCGAAGACATTAAGACGTGTGACGGAAGGGGTCAGCGGGGTGGCTGAGACCATCAACAGGATTTCCGAGGCATCGGATGAACAGGCCCGCTCTGCAGAGCAGGTGGCGCAGGGAATTGAGCAGATTTCCAGTGTGGTTCAGGTGAATTCCGGCACAGCGGAGGAAAGCGCAGCTGCCAGTGAGGAGCTTTCCGCACAGGCACAGCTTTTAAAAGAGCTGATTGGAAAATTTCGGTTGAAAAACAGATAAATAAAAACGGAGCCGGGAGGCATTACGATACTTACCAGGTTCGTAAATGCCTCTCTTTTTTCTTATTGCAGCAGGTAGGCAGCTAATCATGTGTTACATAACCGGAAGGAGGAGGGAAATGCATGTCCATGGATAATTTGATGAATCTGCTGGATTCTTTGCGTGAAACAAGCATTTATGTCATAGAGGAGAAGAGTCACCGGCTTTTATATGTTAACCGGCGGTGCAGGGAGACAGGCCGCGGCAGGGCTGTGCAGGGGGCAAAATGCCATGAGATCTGGCCTGAGTTATGTGCTAATTGTCCTGTGGAAGCTATGGGAGACAGCGGTTCCAGCCATACGGTGTGTCATGATCCGCTGCTGAAGACCACAGTTGATGTGACGGCGGACCGGATAAACTGGGATGGCCGTATTCCGGCTGTGGTGGTCACATCCTCCCCTCACCGCCCGAGCTTTGAGGAAAAGCAGTGGATTCAGAATATTGAGCAGATGTACGCCCAGAGCCTGGTGACCATTTTCGATGAATGTATCATAGCGAATCTGACCGGGGATTATTATATGAATTGTCAGAAAGATGCCATGTGGACGGATATACCGGAGCAGGGCAATTTCGAAGCGGAAAATCAGAAGTATTCCCAAAAGGTACTGCACCCGGATGACCTGGAGCTTTTCAATGAGAACTTTTCCAGGGAGGCCATGCTACGTCTGTTCGGTGAAGGGAAAAAGCAGATTTCCAGGCGTATGCGCCGTCTTACCGCGGACGGCACTTATCATATGGTGGAATTTACGGCAGCCAGGGTGGATGAACTGGGGGAAAAGGAGTGCTGGTGTATTCTGGTATTCCGTGATATACAGGACGAATTTCTGCAGGAACAGCAGCGCAATCTGGAAATCACACAGCTTGCCACAGCGGCAGGGTTTGCATATCAGATGCTCATATCCATTAACCTGACGAAGAAGACTTATCACATGCTGGAATATGAGCGCTATCCTGTTGTCCGCCCCGGGACGGAGGGGAATTTTGATGACTTGATTGAAGCCGAGCTTGCCACTGTCCACCCGGATCACCGGGAGGAATTTCGTGAGAAGTTTTCCTATTTTTCCCTGGTCCATGCGTTTTCCAGAGGAGAGCGGATTGTCTCCATGGAGGTGCCACATCAGGGGGAAGACGGAAAGTATCACTGGTATTTTACACAGGTAGTGCGTGTGGACAGTCCCTACTCCGATGATCTGATCGAGATCACGCTTTCACGAAATATTGACGGAGAGCGCAGGGCGCAGCAGGAAACGCTGGAGAAGGAGAGGCGCGCAAAGCAGCTTTTGGAGGATGCACTGAGAAAAGCGGAGAAAGCCAGCCAGGCAAAAAGTGATTTTTTGTCCAGAATGAGCCATGATATCCGTACGCCGCTGAACGCTATTGTGGGAATGACAGAACTGGCGCAGCTTCATTTGGAAGAAACAGAAAAATTAAAGGATTATTTCACGAAGATTCAAAGCTCCGGCGCCCATCTGCTCGGATTGATCAATGAGATCCTGGATGTCAGCAAGATAGAGAGCGGCACGGTTGAGATCGAGGAGAGGGAATTTGACCTGGACAGTCTGGTAAAAGAGGTTTCAGAGATGGTGCGCATGTCCCTTGAAAAGAAGAAGCAGATATTCTCAGCTTCGGTGGAGGAAGGCACACATACCCAGGTGCTGGGTGATGCCAGAAGGCTGAAACAGGTGCTGGTGAATATTCTGGAAAATGCATCAAAATATACGGACCGAGGAGGACAGATCTCTCTTCTTGTCCGGGAGACACAGAAGGAGGAACAGGGAGCCGGAACATACCAGTTCCTGATCGAGGATAATGGCATCGGTATGAAGCCTGAGTATCTGGAACATATATTCGAGCCTTTCAGCAGAGCGGAGGACAGCCGGACCAGCAAGGTTACGGGTACCGGACTGGGCATGACGATCGTGAAGAACCTGGTTTCCATGATGGATGGGACCATTGATGTGGAGAGTGTATATGGAAAAGGTTCCAGATTCCTGGTCACACTGTGTATGACAAAATGTTACGGCACCGTCACGGTTCCTGTGGAGGGACAGATGGAGGATATCTCCGTGTTTTCTGCTCTGCGAGCGCTGCTTGTGGAGGACAATGAGCTGAACCGACAGATCGCTGTGGAGATGCTGGAACTTCTGGGTGTACAGGTGGAGGCTGCGAAGGACGGACAGCAGGCAGTGGAAGCTGTCTGCAGCCATCCACCTCTTTACTATGATATTGTCTTCATGGATATACAGATGCCGGTGAAAAACGGATATGAGGCTGCCCGGGAGATCCGGAATTCCGGCATGGAACGGATTATCGAGCTTCCCATTCTCGCCATGACAGCGGACGCCTTTGCGGAAGATATCAAAAGCGCACGGCTGGCAGGCATGAATGGCCATCTGGCAAAACCGATTTCCATGGAACAGTTAAAGAAAGCTCTGGCAAACTGTTTTATATGGAAAAAGAAGAATCAGTGGGGAGATACGGAGGAAACCAATTGATCCGGAAACAAGGTTTTCAACAACAGGTATACGAAAGACACGGCGGTCCGGACAGCAGAAAGCATAAAATGACAGGACGGAATCTCCTGGATGTATTAGAGTATAGACAGGAGGTGGAAGCATGGAATGGACGGAATGTCTGAAAGGGGCAGTAAAGTTTATAGAAGCCCATCTGCTTGAGGAGATAGAGGTTAAGGACGTGGCAGCTGCTGTATATATGTCCCCTTTTTATTTCCAGAAGGGGTTCAGCATTATGACAGGCTATTCAGTCGGTGAATATATCCGGCAGAGACGCCTGTATCTGGCAGCGCTGGATGTGCTGGCCGGACAGGAAAAGGTGATAGATCTGGCATACAAATACGGCTACAGTACGCCGGAGAGCTTTACCAAAGCATTCAGCAGATTTCACGGAGTGCCGCCTATGCAGCTCAAGGGCAGTGCCGGGAAAATGAAGGTGTTTCTTCCTCTGAAAATCACAGTGACCATACAAGGAGGAGACAACATGGATTACACGGTTGAAAAGATGGAACGCATGCAGGTCATCGGCCTGGAGTGCGCAGTGCGTTATGACAGTTCCTATCAGGAAATTCCGAAGCTGTGGGATATATTCAGCAGGGATTACTGCTCATCCGGCAGAGAAGAAAGTGCAGCCAGCCGGACAGTAGAGCGATGCGGCATCGGGGAATTCGGTATCTGCATGGAGACAGAGGACAAGGGCAGCGAATTTAAGTATCTGATAGCCGGCAGATATGACGGCGGGGAAATCCCGGAGGGGATGAAAGTGCTGGAGATCCCTGCTATGGAGTGGGCAAAGTTCTGCTGTACCGGTCCTCTCCCGGGAGCACTGCAGACGATCAATACAAAAATATTCCACGAATGGCTTCCCGGCAACCCGGATTATGAGATCGCGGCGGGAATCAATCTGGAATGGTATTCCATGGGAGACTGCAGTTCCCAGGATTATGAAAGCGCAATCTGGATACCGGTCAGGAAAAAATAAATAATGCAGTCATTACATGATTTTTCGGAATTATGGGATGACTGCATTATTTTGTGTTATAATAAAAGGAATAATGACTGATACCGGAAGAGGATGGAAAATGGGAGATAATATTTTTCTGAAAAACAGTAAAAAACCGGAGTTATCCGATTATATGAACTTTAATGTACAGGGCCGGGGGAATCTGGGCGATGACATACCGCTGGCTGTATACCGGCTGATGGAATTTTCACTCCGCGAGCAGCTGATGGAGCAGCTTGGCAGTGAGGAGCAGATACAGATATTCAGAAAAGCAGGGTACCGTGCCGGGGTGTATTTTGCAGAAAATATGCTGGACACTTCTCTGTCTTTGAATGAGTTTATAGCAGGGCTTCAAAGACGCATGGAGGAATTGAAAATAGGGGTGCTTCGTGTGGAGAAGCTGGACAAGGAGACAGGAAAGATCGTGCTCACAGTCTCAGAGGACGCGGATTGCTCCGGGCTGCCGCTTCTGGGGGAGACCGTGTGCAATTATGATGAGGGATTTATCTCAGGAATCCTGTCTGCCTATATGGGAAAAGAGTATTCGGCTGTGGAGATTGACTGCTGGGCTACCGGGGACAGAGTGTGCAGGTTCAGTGCCGGTCCAAAAGAATGATGAGGTGCGGGCATGGAAAAGGATAACTGTGAAATGCTTTTTGAATATTTGAAAAGCATACTTTACGATTCACCCATTCGGCCTCTGCATGTGGAGGAGCTGGATGCCCCGTACCGAAAACTGGGACTTGGGCTTCAGTATCTGCAGAAGGCCGTGGAGGAGATGCAGGCATATACAAAAGACCTGTCCCAGGGAAACCTGTCAGGGGAATTCCCGGCCAGGGATAATTTTCTGTGTGCCAATCTGAAGAATCTGCATGCCAATCTTAACCATCTGACATGGCAGGCAAAGGAGGTGGCGGCGGGTGATTATTCCCAGCATGTCTCCTACCTGGGAGAGTTCTCAGAAGCCTTCAATACCATGACTGCCCAGCTGAAGGAACGGGAGGCGCTGTTGAAGGAAGAGACTGCCAGAGTGCAGAAGCGCGCGGAAGTCATAGAGGGGTACAATGAACTGCTGGTGGAACTGACCACAAAAAGGAATGAGTGGATACTGGTGGTGGACGCAAACAGCAGGGATATTGTATACTGCAATAAGAGAAAAGATGAAAAGAAGATAGATCCGGAATTCTGCCATATCTGCCAGCACAGGCTGTCCTTCAGAAATAAGATCCTGAACTGGCAGGAAAGCGGTCAGTACAAGGTCTGGGAGATGGGAGATGAGGAGCAGGGTTTCTACCGCATCACTACATTTCTCATAGAGTGGCAGGGAAGAAATGCCTATGCCCACATTGTGGTGGATATCACGGATGACAAGAAGGCAGCCGACAAGCTGACGAGCAAGGCCTACTGTGATCCGGGAACGGGAATACAGAACCGGCTGTTTTTTGTGGAATATATGGAAAAGGTGCTGGAGGAAAAGCGGGATATTGTCCTGTGCTATATGGATTTGGACGGACTGAAATATGTCAATGACAGATTTGGCCACAGCGAGGGGGACGCCTATATCCACAGTTTTGTGGAAGCAGTCCAGAAATCTTTCAGAAGTATGGATGTCTTTGTACGGATCGGTGGGGATGAGTTCTGTATCGTCATGTCAGAAGGCGAGAAAAGGGCGGCGGAAAAAAGGCTGGCTGATCTGCTTAAGGATTTTGTCAAGACGAATACCAGACCATATCCGGTGAGCTTCAGCTACGGTGTGGTGGAGATAGAGGGGAAGAAAAACAGCCTTGGCCTAAAAGAGATTGTCACCATGGCAGATGCCAGAATGTATGAATGCAAGAAAATAAATAAAGAACAATATCACAGGAACATATAAGGTTCCGACAGATATGGAAAGGTGTAGAAAAGATGAGATACAGAGCGCTTGGAAAGACAGGGCTGAAGGTCAGCGAGATCGGACTGGGGGCAGAGTGGCTGGAGCGCCACAGCGCCCGGGAGGTTAGTGAGGTGATTTTACACTGTGAGGAAGCGGGAATCAATATTCTGGACTGCTGGATGTCAGAGCCGAATGTAAGGTCAAATATCGGGGCAGCCATCAAAGGCAGAAGAGAGCGTTGGATCATCCAGGGACATCTGGGGTCCACCTGGCAGGGCGGACAGTATGTAAAAACACGTGACATAGAACAGGCAGCCGCCGCCTTTGATGATCTGCTGAAGCGTCTGGGAACGGATTACATAGATTTGGGCATGATTCATTTTGTGGATGAGGAGGAGGAATTCCACCGCATCATGGAGGGGGAATTCTATGCGTATGCCGGGGAATTGAAGGAGAAGGGAACGATCCGGCACATCGGAATGAGCACCCACAATCCTGCGGTTGCAAAGATGGCAGCTGAGAGCGGAAGGATCGAGATGATTCTGTTCAGCATTAATCCTGCCTTTGACATGCTTCCTGCCAGTGAGGATATAACGGAATATTTTAAGGAAGACTATGAGGAAGAGCTGGGAGGTATTGCGCCTGAACGGGCAGAGCTGTACAAAATCTGTGAGAAAAACGGTGTGGGGATCACGGTTATGAAGGGATATGCCGGGGGACGGTTGTTTTCTGCTGAGACTTCCCCATTCAAAACTGCGCTGACGCCGGTACAGTGTCTGCACTATGCCCTGACGCGTCCTGCAGTTGCCAGTGTGCTGGCAGGATATGACACACCGGAACATGTGGATCAGGCTGTGGCCTATGAAACTGCCTCCGAGGAGGAGAAAGACTATGCCACAGTTCTCGCCAATGCCCCGGCCCATGCCTATTACGGGCAGTGTACCTACTGCGGACATTGTGCGCCATGTCCCTCAGGGATCGACATTGCAATGGTCAATAAACTGTATGACCTGGCAGTGATGCAGCCTGAGGTACCGGCATCTTTAAAAGCCCACTATGACGGGCTGTCCGCAAACGGCGGGGACTGCGTGGAATGTAAAAACTGTGAAGATAACTGTCCCTTTGGCGTAGTCATTACGGAAAAAATGAAAAAGGCGGAAATACTTTTCAGATAAAGTCTGCCGGGTTAAAAGGAGTTTCTGATATGAGAGAAAGATCACAGGTGCCGGGTAAAGGCGTCAGTGTGCCGGTAATGCTGGCTCTGTTATTTTTGGTGTTTCTTCTGCCATGCGATACGGTTTGGGCGGGGGAAGATACGGAGAAGAGGGTTCTGAAGGTGGCATTTCCGGAGGTGGATGGGTTCACCGAGACAGATACGGACGGAACACGCCACGGAATTGTGGTAGACTATCTGAATGAAATTGCAAAATATACCGGATGGAAATATGAATATATCAATGTGACCGGCGAAGAAATGATAGATAATTTCATGGCCGGTGAATATGATCTGATGGGGGGCACCTACTATCTGGAAGGGATGGAGGAGTACTTTTCCTATCCGGATTATAATGCCGGTTACGGTAAGTCTCTGATCCTGGCACGCAGGAATGACAGCAGCATCAGAACATATGACTGGAAGAGCATGAACGGCAAGACCATCGGCGTATATGAAAATGCCAGGGAAAATATCCGCAGGCTGAAACAGTTCATAGAGAGCAATGCCATTGACTGTACCATCAAATATTATAACAAGGACCAGCTCTTTAACGGAAATCTGTATCCCTATCTGGAGAGCGGGGAGATTGATATGCTGCTGGGCAATATTGCGGATGATACGGAGGTTTTCCGTCCGGTCGCCACGTTTGACTCCCAGCCCCATTACATTGTGACCACACCGGACAATCAGGATGTGCTGGAAGGATTGAATATGGCGCTGGAAAAAATAGCGGACTCCAATCCGAATTTTGCGGAGGAGTGTTACCAGGCAAACTTTCCTGACAGCGGTACAGCCAGTATATATATCAATGATGAGGAGAGAGCCTATATTGAGCAGAAGAAAACGGTCTCCATCGCGGTAGTGGAGAACTGGCATCCTCTTTTCTGCATTGAATATGCGGAGGGACTGCACAACGGTCTGATCCCGGATGTACTTGAGGAGGTTAAGAAGTTTACCGGTCTAGAATTTACCTATGTATATGCCGAGTCCTATGCGGATGCCCTGAAGCTGGTGCAGGAGGGAAAAGCCGACATGATGGGGGCTTTTTTGGGAAACGAGGAGCAGGGGGCAGAGATGAATCTGGCCCTGACGCAGACCTACGGTACCCTGAATGATATTATAGCCAGGAACAAATCCGTCAGCTTTCCCTCTGAGGGACTGGTGGGCGCCGTGGTGGAGGGGCTGCAGATGCCCGCAGGTATAAAGACGGAAGAGGTGCTTTATTACCCCAACGCGGCGGATGCTCTGTCCGCTGTAAACCGCGGGGAGGCAGATTTTTTCTATGGCCTGTCAGCCAACATGGAGGAGGAGATCCAGAGGCATCATTATACGAAGGTGGTGCCGAACACCCTGGTCAACAATGCAAATGATATCGTGTTTGCCATGAAGAGCCCTGCAGAGACTGATCTGCTGACGGTTATGAATAAGGCCATCAACAGTATGAGCAGTGAGGAGAAGGATACCCTGGTGAATCAGAATATGATATCTGTGGGGATGAGTTCACTGACCGCAGTGGATCTGCTGTATGCCAATCCGATCCTGTTTATCACTGTGATCGCGGGTGTATTTCTGCTGGTCGTATTTCTTGTCCTTATGGCCGCCCGTTCCCGTGTGCGCTCTGCAAAGATGCAGGCCAGCCTGGAGAAGGCGGAGGCGGAAAACAAAGCAAAAGGTGAATTTCTCTCCAGAATGAGCCATGAGATCCGTACGCCTATGAATGCGATTGTGGGACTGAGTGACCTGACCTGTATGCTGAAGGATGTGCCGGAGGATGTGAGCAGCAATCTGATAAAGATAAGGGAATCCTCCCATTATCTGCTGAGGCTGATCAGTGATATACTGGATATGAGCAGAATTGACAGCGGAATGATGACAATTACTTCCGAACCGTTTTCTGCTGTGCGGCTTGTGGATGAAGTACAGAATATCATGGCATCAGAGGCCCGCAAATACGATCTGGAATTTGAGATACACAAAAAGATCAAAGACGATATCCTGGCAGGGGATGCCGTGCGTTTGAAGCAGGTACTCATGAATCTGATCTCCAATGCCTTTAAATTTACTCCGGCCGGAGGTCTTGTACAGCTCTACGCAGAGCAGACCGGAAACAGAGATGGAAAGGCAGTATATGAGTTCCGTGTGGCTGATAACGGAACAGGGATATCAAAGGAGAACCAGCAGCGCATTTTTGAAGCCTTTGAACAGGCGGGGACCAGTTCTGCCAAGAGTCAGGGAAACGGGCTGGGGCTTGCTATCAGCAGGACTATTGTAAAGCTTATGGGGGGAGAACTGAAGCTGAAAAGCGAGCCGGGACAGGGCAGTGAGTTTTATTTTACCATAGAAATGCCTGTGGGAAATGCGGAGGATATACAGGAGGAAACCTCTGAGGAAAGAGAAGGTCCGTGCCTTTTGGATTATCACATTCTTCTGGCTGAGGACAATGACCTGAATGCGGAGATAGCCCAGGAACTGCTGAAGATGCAGGGCGCCGTTATACAGCGCGCCAGAAACGGAAAAGAAGCAGTGGAAATGTTTGAAAAAAGCAGGCCAAAAGAGATTCGGGCAGTTCTCATGGATATCCAGATGCCGGTTATGAACGGGCTTGAGGCGGCCCGTGCCATAAGAAAACTGGGAAGGGAGGACGCAGTGTCCATTCCCATTATCGCCATGACAGCCAACTCCTTTAAGGAGGATGTGGATGCGGCGGCAGCGGCAGGCATGGATGGTTTTGTGACAAAACCGGTGGATGCGGAATATCTGTATCAGGTCCTGCAGAAAGCGGCAGCGTCAAATAAAGATTCCCTTTGAATAGAGAATTGCGAAAGGAAATAGATTATGACAAAAGAAGAACTGGCCCTGGAAGTGGTGGACAGATTGAAAAAAGAATATCCGGATGTGGGCTGTACCCTGGATTATGACCAGGCCTGGAAGCTGCTTGTAAGCGTCCGGCTGGCGGCCCAGTGTACGGATGCCAGAGTCAATGTTGTGGTACAGGATCTGTATGAAAAGTATCCGGATGTGAGCGCTTTGGCTGACGCGGATGTGGAGGATATAGAACGGATCGTCAGGCCATGCGGCCTTGGAAAGAGCAAGGCCAGGGATATCAGCGCCTGTATGAAAATCCTGCGGGATGCGTATGGCGGCAGAGTACCCGATGATTTTAACGCCTTACTGAAGCTTCCTGGCGTGGGAAGAAAAAGCGCCAACCTGATTATGGGAGACGTGTTCGGGGAACCTGCCATTGTGACAGATACGCACTGCATCCGCCTGGTCAACCGCATAGGTCTGGTGGACGGTATAAAAGAACCGAAAAAGGTGGAGATGGCTCTGTGGAAACTGATTCCTCCCAAAGAGGGCAGTGATTTCTGCCACAGACTGGTATTTCATGGCAGGGATGTGTGCACAGCCAGGACAAAGCCCCGATGCTGCAAGTGCTGCCTGCAGGATATCTGCCCCAAAAACGGCGTGTGATCCGGAGCTTCCTCCCATACAGGAATGGATTACCGTAAAAACTTGAACAACAGGGAAATCTGTACTATTATAAAAAGGTACTATCTGTAAAAAGGTAAATAAAATGACAGGAAATAACGAAAGATGAGCAGCTTTACAATTGTGCCTATTATTGCACTGATCTGTTATATATTTTTGCTGGTATCCTTTTTGGCGGCAAAAAAGGATGCGGCGATCTATGCTTTTATGGAACTTCTGCTGACCATGGTCATATGGGCCAGCGGTTCCCTCTTTATGAGACTTGCCTATTGGCCCTCTGTGGGGTTCTGGTTTCATGTGTCACTCACCGGGCTTTTTATGATTCCGCTTATATTTTTTCATTTTCTGCAGAAATTTCTGTGTGTTGAGAAGACATACCGTATTTATTTCTGGACTGCAGCCATTGTCCTTATGCTGCTGGTGAATTACAAATACGAGATTTTTGTGCAGGCACCCCAGGTCCTCCGATTGGAGAACGGCGGCAATGCCTATGTTTATCATATGCACTGGCAGGCAGTGATACCGTTTCTGGTGGAGGGCGGCGCCCTGTCTGCCTGCGGGCGTATGGTCTATGAGAACCGCAGGGAAAATAAATTTGCGGGAAAAAGCCTCAGGCCTGTGTGGTATGGCATCGGTGCCCTGGCATTGGGACAGATATGCATCGCATTTCCGGCCTTCAGTGGATTTCCCATTGATATCTGTTCCGGTATTGTCATGTCTGTGTGTGTATATTACGCATTGTACCGGAAGCGTCTGTTCCGTCTGAATCTTCTGGTTTCAAAGGCCAACTGCTATGTGGCGGCATTTTTGATCTCCATGCTGCTGTTTTACAGTTTTATCCCTGACTATAACGCCCTTCTGGAAAAGCATTTCGGTTTTGAGGAGACACAGCTTACCATGGCGGTTTCCTTCAGCATGGTGCTTGCGGCAGTGGTGATCTATCTGATCATCAAGGCAGCCCTTGATACGGTATTTGAAAAAGATGAGATCATGCAGTCCAGAAGTATCGGAGAATTCAGCAGCGGGGTTTCCTACCTGACGAATGTGGATGGAATTCTGGAACAGATGATGCAGACCATAGAGGAAGCAGTTCCGGCTGAGGCTGTCCTTATTTTTCTCAAGGATGAGAGCGGGGACTATAGACTGACTCTGGGAAGCGGGAAGACAGAGGGACTGTCCTGTGTCATATCAAAGGACGAGAAGGTTTTTGACCTGCTGAGGGAATCCGGCGGGTGTATTTTTACGAGGGAATACAAAAGCGTGCCGGTATATAAGAAATTCATTGCCGATATGCGCATACAACTGCCAAAATATAAGATTGAGTGCATAGCCGGGATCAGGGACGATGAGCAGTATCAGGGACTTATCTTTCTGGCCGGAAAGAAGAACGGGGAGAGATATACACCCGGGGATCTGAGCTTCTTTGAATCTCTCAGTTCTGTGGCCTTTATTGCCATACAGAACTCCAGGCTGTATGAGAAGGCCTGTGAGGAGGCCAGGAGAGATTATCTGACCGGTGTAGCCAACCGCAGGTATTTCTATGAAGTGCTGGAACAGTGCTGTGACAGTGAGGCTTATGATTTTGGTTCCCTTGTGATGATCGACGTGGATGATTTCAAGCTGTATAATCAGCTCTACGGCACAGAAGCAGGTGATGGTGCACTGAAGCGGATCGCTGAGATGATCCGGGGAGAGGTGGGTGAGAAGGGAATTGTAGCCAGATATTCCGGCAAGGTCTTTACAATCCTTCTTCCGGGGGTCACGGAGAGTGAAGCGGAGGCACTGGCGGGTCGTATATCGGATCTGGTGCGGGAGATGAATAAAGCGTCCGGGGAAAATGCCATGAAGGTGCTGACCGTAAGCTGCGGTATCGCCCTGGGTGTCTGCCCCATCCATGATTTTCATGAACTGATCGAACATGCGGATACGGCTGTCTACTATGCCAAGAAAGCCGGGAAAAACAGGACGGTCATCTATAAGGAAGGAAATGGCGGGGAACGCCCTTCTGAGCTGTCCTACCAGCCGGGGGTGTATTCCGATTATGCGCCTACTATTTATGCGCTGACGGCAGCCATTGACGCGAAAGACCACTATACCTTCAGCCATTCGGAGAATGTGGCTTACTATGCAAGGGAGCTGGCAAGAGCGTACGGTATGAATGAGGAGGGGTTGAAGATCATATATGAGGCGGGGCTTCTCCACGATATCGGTAAGATCGGGATTGAGGAGAACATTCTGAACAAGCCGGGAAAGCTCACAGATGAGGAATACGAGATCGTGAAATCCCATGTGGAGCTGTCCATCGGCATTATCCGGCATCTTCCCTCCCTGGACTATGTGATCCCGGCCGTGATCGGCCATCATGAGAGATATGACGGAAAAGGATATCCCAGAGGCATCCGGGGGGAGGAAATCCCGCTGATGGCCAGAATCCTGTGTGTGGCGGATTCCTTTGATGCCATGGTAACTGCCCGCAGCTACAAGCCCAGCATAGAGGTGGAGGAAGCCCTTCACAATCTGGAAGAGGATGCGGGCAGGCAGTTTGACCCAAAACTGGTTCCTGTATTTGTCAGAAATATCAGGGAGGGCCGAATCGCAATCCGCTGACGCCGGACAGACCGCCGTTTACTTAAGGCGGTACAGCAGGCGTTTTGTGCGGGAGCAGCCTTGGAGATACTGAATCTCCAGGGCGTGGATATAGTTGTTTAAATATAGTATGGTTTCCGGTCCGGATTCCCTGCCGCCGTAGCGGATTTCCCGGAACATACGGAAGATTTCAGTTAAGGCTGTTCCGGGCACATCCAGTGTGCCGGCAGCCTTTTCTTCGTATTGAAGCAGAGTTTCCCCATCCTCAAAGGGGATACCTGACAGCCGGCCGAGCAGGAAGAGTTTATCCATGAGGAAGAGCATTTTCCCGTAGCTGTCCATGGCAGCATAGGCTCTTCGCTGCATGAATTTCCGGAACAGGAGCACAGCGCCGGCCAGAATGCAGGCAGCCGTAAGAAGGAGGAGGAGAGGAAGAAGCTTCAGCAGTATCAGCAGAAAGCTTTTATAAAAAGGCTCTTCTGTCTCGGTATCCCGGACAGAGGCAGTGTTTCCGTTATCCTCTGTCTCCATATGGGGACTACTGTTTTCGGGGTCTGCAGGTGCGGGGAGAGAAGAATCTTTGGAGGTTTCATCCTCCCAGGGGGATGCCGTGTTTGCAGAGTATCCGGGGGTGGAGTCAAAGGGAATCCAGCCCACAGGTTCCAGATAGGCTTCCGCCCATGCGTGCGCACTGGAACCGCCCAGATGGATTTCCGTATCCTCCACGCTGCATGTCTGATCTGTGGCAAATCCCTCCACATAGCGGGTGGGGATGCCCCGGCAGCGCCCCAGCACCGCCATGGCAGTGGCAAAGGAGGTACAGTATCCGGATTTGGTGTCAAAAAGGAAACAGTCAGCAAAATCACGTCCTTCCTCCAAAACCTCAGTTGTGGTGGAATAGCTGTAACCCAGCAGATAGGTACGAATCGCCTCCAGCTCCTCATAGGGCGTCTCACAGTCCCGGGTGATCTCATCGGCAAGTTCATATACCCTGGGGGGAAGATCCTCCGGCAGTAAAGTGCAGTCCTCAAAAATGCGGGAGCGGCGGGTATTGTCTCTGTCAAAATCACCACGTACAGCCAGAAGTTTTTGGAAATTCTCACTTTTATAGTTAAGCTCCACATACTGCAGGCCGTAGACAAAGCCGACGCCTTTGGGTTTTGGAAGCAGAAGATTGCCGCCGTGAGCCTCCGGCTTCAGAGAGGAAGGAAGCTGGAATTTCCAGGTGTTGGGGGCGTGGAACAGGCTTTGTGTTTTGAGGCCTTCAAATTTTATTTCTATGGAGCACACATGTGTCAGGGAACGAATCTCCGTGTCCGTCAGCCCGGAAACGGACAGTGTTTCGTTGATCGTCCTGTATTGCTCCTGATATTCTTTTCCCCGCTCCTGCCCGGTGGGTTCTTCCGGTTTCCAGGAGGTCCCGTCATAGGTGTCATAGATGGTCCCTGCCAGATAAAGAGGGGATTTGGTCATGGTGCCGGTGACGGAAATCTGTGGTTTATCTGACCGGATCAGGCTTCCGCCCAGCGCGCCCTCTGAACCGTATCCCGTTTCGGACAGGGCGTATATGTTTGAAGCACCGGAAAAGAGATAATCCAGATTTACCAGCAGTGCGTTTGCTTTTTCCTGTACAGCCCCTGCGGCTTTCCGAACGGTTTCCCAGCGGATGGGCGTGCTTTTGACAGGGAGCAGACAGATGAGAATAAGGCATGCGAGAAACAGGGGGGACAGAAAAAAGACTTCCTGTTTTCCGATGCCTCTTTTCTTTCCTGCAGCCTCTGCCAGAAACAGCAGGCAGCAGAAGAATATCAGGCAGATATTCCATTTGGACAGGGGAACCCCCACTGCCCCGTAATAAAAAAGGCAGGTGATCTCCGCAAGCAGGATGGGAAAGGTCAGGAACAGATGCCGGACCGCAAAGAGGCACAGCACAGACCCTCCGATACAGGCAGCTTCCATCTGTATGTAGGGAAGGATAGTATACAGATCCCTGCCGGTCATGAAAAAGAAAATGAGAAGTATCACATGCAGGATCAGCAGAATACAGCCTGCGGGAATGACAATGTTTTTCTGGACCGCATAGTGGAGAAGCAGGGAAAAGAGCACGGCACCGGCACTTAAAAGAAGGGCAGGCCAGTGCAGCACCCAGAAAGAGTCAGCCAGCAGAAGCAGACCTGTGCAGAGACAGGCCCCGTGGATGCTCTCATAATATTTGCCAATAAATTCCCGGTATTTTTTCATAAATTCAACTCTCCTGCATAGATGCACAGCACTTCATTTCCGAGAAGCCGGCTCTCCTCTATGGTCTCTGTAAGCGCAGGGGTCTGGGAGGAGGTAATGAGGATGTAGGCTCTGGTGCCTGCCAGACGGCTGGTGTACCGGCGCCATACCTTCTCAAGAGGAAGCGCGGATTCAAAGGAGATATCTGCACATTTTTCATAAAAAGCTTCAAACCCGGTACATACATCTATGAGGATCTCCCGGATTTCCGAATCCATATAGACTACCCGCACAGGGATTTTTTTCAGATAACAGTCCTGCAGATAGGAGAGGGCTGCTTCCAGGATATTGTCCTCTGTCTGCAGCCGTTTTTCCGTATCTCCCTGTACAGGACTTAGATCCAGCATGAGGATGGTCTCAAAAAGCTCCTCCGGCATCTGTCTGCGCACGAGAAGTTCCCCGGTCCTGGCAGAATTTTTCCAGTGAATATATTTCTTGGGGTCTCCGCTCTGATAACGCCGGACTTCGTAATCGGGCAGATTCTGGAGACGTGAAGTGGGAAACAGTGTGTTTTTGGGGTCCTTTTTCTGCAGTGCCAGGCTGAGACGTTCCAGCGGAAGGATGCGGGGCTTGGCTGTGAGGCGGACCTGGGACATCATGGGGTAGGTGATGGTAAAAAGCCCCAGAAAGTCTGTGACTGTGACGCTTTTCACGCCGACGGGGTAAGTGCCTCTGTGTCTGCAGTACATTTTTGTCTCCACCTGCTTCTGGGCATGGGGAAGGAGACAGAGATGCTGCAGTTCCCGGTCTGCGCTGTCATGCTGCATGCTGACCATATCGGTATAAAAGTGCAGGGTAATATCCGTAAAGGGCAGAAAGTCTTCATTGCCCAGAATGAGCTGATAGGGGACTTTCTGCCCTTTCACTACAAGGTGCGAGACATTCTGTACGATCTTAAAACGAAAATAAACGTACAGGGAGTAGAGCAGAGCCAGCAGGGGCAGCAGCAGGGCAAAGTAGAAGAGCAGATAAGAAACCGCCTTGCCCTGAAAGCTGACCAGCACAGTGCTGCCTATGAGGAAGAGCAGACAGACGGCTTTTTTCATAAGACAGGGACATGAGCTGCCCGCATGGCTTCCTGCAGCATTTCCTTTTCTTTTTTTCCCTCCAGCCGTGCTTCGGAGGACAAAATAAGCCTGTGCAGCAGCACCGGAGGAGCCAGAGCGGCAATATCTTCCGGTGTGGTGTACATGCGGCCCTCCAGATAGGCGCGGCTTTTGGCGGCACGCACCAGAGCAATGGCGGCTCTGGGGCTTGCGCCCAGGGATAAATATCTGCTTTTTCTGGTATTTCTGGCGATCTCAACTGCGTAGGCCATCACATCATCATGCACAGCCACGGTTTTGATCTCTTCCTTTATCTTCAGGATGTCCTCCCTGGTGGTGACCGGACCCAGTTTTTTCAGGGGTTCCCCGTTGACCATACGGCGGACAATGTCTGCCTCGTCCCCTGGTGTCTCGGGATATCCCATGGATATCTTCATCAGAAAACGGTCCAGCTGTGCCTCCGGCAGACGATAGGTGCCCAGCTGCTCCACAGGGTTCTGGGTGGCAATGACCATGAAAAGCCCGGGAAGGGCATAGGTGGTGCCGTCCACCGTGACCTGCTGTTCCTCCATGGCTTCCAGAAGGCTTGCCTGGGTCTTGGGTGAGGTACGGTTGATCTCATCTGCCAGGAGAATATCATTCATCACAGCGCCGGGAATGTAGGAAAATTCTCCGGTCTGCATCTGGTACATGGACATGCCGATCACATCCCCGGGAAGGGTATCAGGGGTAAACTGGATTCTTGCAAAGCTGCACTGGATAGACTGGGCAAGGGCTTTCCCAAGCGTTGTCTTGCCGACCCCCGGCACGTCCTCCAGGAGAAGGTGTCCGTCAGAGAGCAGGGTGATGAGTGCCAGCTCGATGGCCTTTCGTTTCCCTACGATCACGGACTCCATATTTTCAATGATCATGTTCAGTGTTTCCGACTGAGGCATATAAGACCCCCCTTACTATTTCATATAGTATTATAATAACAAAGCAGGACAGCAGTGTAAATGTTCAAAAAGGCTTTTATCTGCCAATTATTGCGCAGTGAAAGAAAAGCAGGTATAATGTATAAAATATGACAAAAAACTACAAGGTGACAGTAAATTTATGCGGAAGAAAAAATGGTTAAAAAGACTGGCTGCGGCACTGGTGGTACTCCTCATTCTGTTCGTACTGGCATCCAATATCGTGGTGGACCTGGCACTGGTCCCGGAGAAGATGGAACAGACCCAGGCGTTTGAAGATATCACGGAGGACAGCTATGAAGCCTTGGTCCAGACAGATGATATTGAGCAGAACAGAATGTCCAGTCTGGAGAAGACAAACAGGTGGGCCGAGACTGCTGACAGCGAAGCGTTGTCTGTGACAACTGCGGATGGTTATCTGCTGAAGGGAATGGCCTTTTACCAGGAGAGTGAGAGTCACAACTGGGTTCTGCTTCTGCACGGCTATACAGGATGGAAAGAGGAGATGTACCCGATTGCGTATGAGTATGCGAGAAGAGGATATCAGGTCCTGGTGCCGGATATGCGCTGCAGCGGGGACAGTGAAGGCGACTTTATCGGCATGGGCTGGACAGACAGGAAGGACAATCTGCTGTGGCTGCAGACCATACTGGAAAAGGACGCGGATGCACAGATCGTCATTCACGGACAGTCCATGGGAGGCGCCTGTGCCCTGATGATGACAGGGGAAGAACTTCCGAACTGTGTTAAGGCAGTGGTATCGGACAGCGCGTACACGGATGCATACAGTATTTTCAAAAAACAGCTCAGGGACTGGTTTCATCTTCCGGGCTTTCCCCTGGTGGACGGGGCAGGCCTGATGCTGCAGATGCGCGGGGGATACAGTCTGAAAAAAGCCTCTGCTCTGGAGGCAGTGAAGAAAAGCACACGCCCTGTTCTGATCATTCATGGGCAGGAAGATGTGTTTGTGCCGGTGGAGATGGCTTATGAGCTGTACGATGCGGCAGACTGTGAAAAGGAAATTCTGATCGTGGAGGGCGCCGGACATGCACAGGCACCGGACAAGGCGCCGGGAGTGTATTACAATACGGTATTTTCTTTTTTGGAGACGCATGGAATGGGCGTTTTTGGCTGAAAATACAAAGTGTAGGAACAAAGCAGAAAAGAATCCTTGGATGTGCGGCTTGAAAAATCTCTGTCTGTCTGCTATAGTAGGAAGATAAAGCGTATGTGCGGTGCTGAACAGGGTGCGGTACGGGATTACTGGAGAAATATTATGCATGAAAAAATAGAGGTACTTGGCATTTCCGTGGAGAAATGCTATGTAGAGGACGTGATGGAGTGCGTCAATGAGAACTGGTTTAAAGAAGCGCTGTCCACCTATGGAGTGATCAACATGAAACTGCTGATGGCTGCCCAGGAGGACGAGAAGCTCAAGAAATATATCAGCATTCTGGACAAGGCCGTGGTGGATGAACCGGAGGTTCTAAAAGCGGCAGGGGTGGAGGACAAAAGACTTGAGGAGGAGGCTTCAAGGCACGGTTTCTTTTCCACGCTGTTCTGGTTTTTATCCCATTATAAGAACCAGGTGTTTCTCCTCGGCGAGACAGAGGAGGATACGGAGGCCTTCTGTCATTTTGTGGAGGAAAAGTATCCGGATATTGTGATCGTGGGAAAAGACAGCCTGCAGGAGGCTCATGCTGACCAGATCGACAGGGTCATCAATGAGATCAACTCTTTCAGTCCCCAGGCAGTGCTCACATGCTCCAGGAATATGGGGATTGAGCGCTTTGTGGCGGATAACAGGAAAATGATGAACACAAAGATCCTGTTCTGCCTGGGGGAGCGTCAGGAAATTCAGCAGGAAACAGGATTAAAAAAGGGCTGGCTGGGAAAACTTCTGGAAAAGAGTACATTCAAAAAACTGGTATCACAGTATAATGAGGAGAATGAGGATACGGGAAAAGGAGAAGAATAGCATGCTTGCTGAGAAAAAAGGAAATTGGCGGGCATATGTGTATATACTGATCGGGACGGCTGTCATGGCCGTCTCAATCACTTCCATTTACGACCATATGCAGATGGTGACCGGAGGATTTTCCGGTCTGGCCATCATTATCAAATCCCTGACAGAGAATCTGATGCCCGGCGGAATCCCCCTGTGGCTGACCAATGCGGTCTTAAATATTCCGCTGTTCTTCCTCGGGGTGAGCATCAAGGGATGGGGATTTACCAAGAAGTCCATCTTCGGTGCCCTTGCCCTGTCGCTCTGGCTCTTTCTCATACCGGAGCTTCCCATCATACCGGACGATATGCTGCTGGCAGCCCTGTTCGGCGGTGTGATCATGGGGGTGGGCATTGGCTTTATCTTCATGGGACAGGGAACTACAGGCGGAACGGATATGGTGTCTGCCTTGATTCAGCATAAGATGCGCCATTATTCTATTGCCCAGATCCTGCAGGTGGTGGATGGGGCCATTGTCATTTTAGGTGTCTTTACCTTTGGGCTGCAGAGGGCGCTCTATGTGGTGATCGCTATCTTTGTCACCACAAAAGTGACGGACGGGTTCCTGGAAGGTATGAAGTTTGCCAAGATCGCCTTCATCATTACAGACCTGCACGACGAGCTGGCAAAGAGTCTTATGGAGGAGCTGGAGAGAGGGCTGACCGGGATCTCCGCCAGGGGTATGTATTCCGGTGAGGAGAAGACCATGCTCTTCTGTGTGGTTGGAAAGAAGCAGATCGTGCGGTTAAAAGAGCTGGTGACCAGGACCGATCCCAAGGCATTTGTGATCGTGACAGATGCCCGTGAGGTCATTGGAGAAGGTTTCCACAGCGGCGAGGAAATGTGATTTTTTCCTCTGTCTGAATCGTAAAAAGAAAAGGGAAAATGTGAACAAAATGTTACATTTTGAAAAAAAGATGTAATATTTAACATTTTCTCTTTATTTTTTTTCGATTATGTATTAGTATATAGTGTAGGGTTTTTTGTTTTTATGGGATGGAAACAAGGAAGTATACTATATAATGAAAGAAGGAAAGAGAATGATATCAAACCAGGTACTACAAAACACTCTGGACGGGCTGAAAAGCATATCCAGAACAGACTTCTACATCACGGACATGGAAGGGAAAGTGATGGCATCTACTTTTTCTGAGAACGTCTGTGCACAGGAGGAAGTCCTAGCTTTTGCAAATTCCCAGGCGGACAGTCAGGTGATCAAAGGGTATCAGTTCTTTAAGATTTACGATGACCATCAGCTTGAGTATGTGCTGGTTATCAATAGCGCCGGAGACGATGTCTATACACTGGGAAAGCTTGTGGTTTTCCAGATTCAGGGACTGCTGACCGCATACAAAGAGCGGTTTAATAAGGACAACTTTATTAAGAACCTGCTTTTGGACAATCTGCTTTTAGTGGATATCCATAACCGGGCCAAAAAGCTGCACATCGAAGTGGATGTGCGCAGAGTTGTATTTATTCTGGAAACCAACCAGGATAAGGATTACGGCTCTCTGGAAAATATTAAAAATCTATTGGGCGGCAAAACAGGGGATTTTGTCACTGCTGTGGATGAGAAGAGCATTATCATTGTAAAAGAGCTGACTGTCACGGATAATTATCCGCAGGTGGATAAGATTGCAAATATGATTCTGACCACACTGGGGATTGAGAAGGATGGCAGGACGCACATTGCGTACGGCACCATTGTGAAGGAGTTAAAGGAAGTATCGCGCTCCTACAAGGAGGCCCGCATGGCTCTGGACGTTGGTAAGATTTTCTTTGGAGACAGAGAAGTGATCGCTTACAGTTCCCTGGGCATCGGCCGATTGATCTACCAGCTGCCGATTCCTCTCTGCAAAATGTTTATCCGGGAAATTTTCGATGGGAAATCTCCGGATGATTTTGATGAGGAGACACTGACCACCATCAATAAATTCTTTGAAAACAGCCTGAATGTCTCAGAGACATCAAGACAGCTGTACATACACAGGAATACCCTGGTATACCGTCTGGATAAGCTCCAGAAGAGTACCGGCCTTGACCTGCGTGTGTTTGAAGATGCCATAACATTTAAGATAGCCCTGATGGTGGTGAAATATATGAAGTATATGGAGACACTTGATTACTGATATCCGGGGAAGCGGGCATCAGGAACACAGGAGGATATTTATGATTGATTTAAAGGGCGTGAGTAAAGCATACAGTAAGGGCCAGCCGGCGCTTAACAATGTGTCGCTTCACGTAGAGAAGGGTGAATTTGTTTTTATCGTGGGCAACAGCGGTTCAGGTAAATCCACTCTGATAAAGCTGCTGTTGAAGGAACTGGACCCCACAAGCGGAACCATTACGGTAAACGGACAGCGCCTGGACAAGTTAAGACGGAGAAAAGTGGCGAAATACCGCAGGGGAGTCGGTGTTGTATTCCAGGATTTCCGTCTGCTTCGTGACAGGAATGTTTATGAAAATGTAGCATTTGCACAGCGGGTCATTGAGCGTCCCACACGTGTCATCAAAAAGCGCGTGCCTGAGGTCCTCACCTTAGTGGGCCTGGCTGAAAAATACAAATCACGTCCGGACCAGTTATCCGGCGGTGAGCAGCAGAGGGTTGCCCTGGCAAGGGCACTGGTAAACCGTCCAAGCATCCTGCTTGCGGATGAGCCGACAGGTAACCTGGACCCTAAGAACTCTTTTGAGATCATGAAACTGCTGGAAGAGATCAACGAGCGCGGTACAACCGTTCTTGTCGTTACACACAACAGGGAAATCGTAAACGCATTCAAGAAGCGAGTGATTACCATGAAGAAAGGCGTCATTGTAAGCGACGAACAAGAAGGTGGATATCAGTATGAGAATTAGTACAATAGCATACATATTAAAACAGGGTGTGAAGAACATCTGGAGAAATTTAAGATTCTCCCTTGCTTCTATTGCCACCATGTCCGCATGTATATTCCTGTTTGGACTGTTTCTTGCACTGGTTATGAACTTCAGATATATCGTCCACACAGCGGAGGAAGGCGTAGCGGTTGTTGTATATTTTAACGAGGGAACAAAACAGGAGCAGATCGATGAGATCGGCCAGAAGATACAGGCCCGGGAAGAGGTTGCGGAAGTAAAATACATCTCTGCCGACCAGGCGTGGGAAGAGTTCCGTGATGACTATCTGGGCGGTGACGAGGCGCTGGCAGAGGGATTCAGAAATCAGGATAATCCTCTTGCCAACTCAGCGAACTATCAGGTGTATCTGAAAAACGTTGAGGAACAGAGCCAGCTTGTAGAGTATATCCAGTCTCTGGACGGTGTGCGCAGTGTCAGTCAGTCACAGTCAGCGGAGAAGACACTGTCCACATTTAATAAATTGATCGGATACGTGTCCCTGGCCATTGTATTCATACTGCTGGCAGTTGCGTTCTTCCTGATCAGCAATACCATCACCATGGGTATTTCCGTGCGGCAGGAAGAGATTGGGATCATGAAGCTGATCGGAGCCACGGACTTCTTTGTAAGGGCACCGTTCGTCATCGAAGGTATCCTGCTGGGTATTGTGGGCGCGGCCATTCCTATGGGAATCCTTTATGTGCTCTACAATAAGGTGATCGAATTCGTTATGACAAAATTCCATCTTTTGTCAGGATTCCTGCAGTTTTTGGATGTATCCCATGTATTCCGCATTCTGCTTCCGGTAGGTGTGGGTCTTGGTATCGGTATCGGTTTCATTGGAAGTATGATATCCGTAAGGAAACATTTAAGGGTATAAATGATAAAGTACAGAAGAGATGCTGCCAAATGGATGCTGCCTCCCGCCGTGCGGGAGGGCTGTTTGGCAGTGTCTTCTTTTTTATTTTATAATAGATTACAGGAAAGGAACTGGAAAAGTGGACAGAAAGAAATATATCAAAGGGTTTCTGCTGGGTGTTCTCTGCACGGTTTTGATGGGAGGCGGTGTGCTGGGATACCTGTGGCAGCAGGATCAGAAGGGTGTGCTGAATGCCTCCACAGTGAAGAAGGCAAAGGTGATCGAGGGGATCATAGATGAATATTATCTGGAGGATATAGACGAGGAGGAACTGGAGGATTATCTGTACAAAGGTCTGGTGGCAGGTCTCGGGGACCCCTATTCCGGATATTACACCTCAGAGGAGTACGCTAAGCTGAATGAGAGCACAGACGGTGAGTACCTTGGCGTGGGAGTGGTGCTGCAGCAGGATGCGAGAACGGGAATCGTAACCATCACCAGATGTTATGAGGGCGCGCCGGGAGCTAAGGCGGGGCTTCTGCCCGGGGATGTGATCTATAAGGTAAACGGGGAGGCTGTCATGGACAAGGAACTGACAGAGGTGGTGAAGATCATCAAGGGTTCAGAGGATAAAACAGCCCACCTGGAGATCGCCAGGGAGGGGGAGAGTGATTATCTGAGCCTGGATATCCCTCTGGAGCATGTGGAGGTTCCCATGGTGGAGCATGAGATGCTGGAGGACCATATCGGATATATCCAGATCTACGAATTTGCGGAGGTGACAACTGCCCAGTATGAGTCTGCTTTTCAGGACCTGCAGAGCCAGGGGATGGAACGCCTGATCGTGGATCTGCGCGATAATCCCGGCGGACTTTTGCTCTCCGTGTGTGATATTCTGGAGCAGATTCTGCCCAAGGGCCTGATCGTGTATACGGAAGATAAGAACGGGAACAAAAAAGAATACACCTGCGACGGGGAAAATGAACTGCAGATCCCCCTGGCGGTTCTCGTGAATGAAAACAGTGCCAGTGCGTCAGAAATTTTCTCAGGTGCAGTGCAGGATTATGGGATCGGCAAGCTGGTGGGAACCACCACTTACGGAAAGGGAATCGTACAGATGCCCATTCCCCTTACAGACGGAAGCGCGGTAAAACTCACCATCGCCAAATACTACACCCCAAACGGGCGGAATATCCACGGAACGGGGATTGAGCCGGATGTGGAGGCAGAGCTGGATGACAGTCTCCGCCAGCAGGTTACCATAGAGAAGTCTGAGGATAACCAGCTTCAGAAAGCCATAGAGGTGGTCAGGGGAATGTAGGGGAAATGCAGTTGAAGAGACGGGCAATCCGTGGTAAACTGTTTAAAACGGAAAGAGAGGGAGACAGCGTATGAGTGAATATGTAATTATGACAGATAATACAGTGGATATGCCCTTGTCATGGTTTCAGGAAAACCAGGTGGATTATCTCTGCCTGTCCTGCAACATGGATGGGGAAATATATGATAAGGAACATGTCATTGACGATAAAGAATTTTACAGGCGCATGAGAGCAGGTTCCATGCCCACCACATCCCAGGTAAACCCCACAGCGGCGGAGGAGATTTTTGAGTCGGTGCTCAAAGAGGGGAAGGATGTTTTATATCTGGCGTTCTCATCCGGCCTCAGCGGAACATACAACAGCTGTCGTGTTGCCGCGGAGGAGCTCAGGGAGTCTTACCCGGACAGAAGGATAGAGGTGATCGACACCCTGGCTGCGTCCATGGGGGAAGGCCTGCTTGTATGGTATGCCGCGAAGATGAAGGCAGAGGGCAGGTCCATGGAGGAAGTAGTACAGTGGGTTAGGGAGAACATTCTTCATACCTGCCACGTCTTCACTGTGGATGACCTGAATCATCTCTACCGGGGCGGACGTGTCTCCAAAGCCACAGCAGTTCTGGGGACACTGGCAAATATCAAGCCCATGCTCCACGTGGATAATGAGGGCAAGCTGATACCTGTGGGAAAGGTGAGAGGCCGGAAGAAATCCCTGGCAACGCTGGTCTCCATGATGGAGGAGCGGGTCGGCGCTTACCAAAGCAAGAATGAGATGATCATGATCAGTCACGGGGACTGTGAGGAAGACGCCGCGTATGTGGCAAAGCTTGTGGAAGAGAAATTCGGCATAACCCACGTTATGATGAACCCCATAGGCGCTACCATCGGTGCCCATGCCGGCCCCGGTACCGTAGCTCTGTTTTTCCTTGGTGATTACAGATAACGGCTGCTGTCCGCTGGTATCCGGCAGTGCGTTTCGCGTTTGCACAGTAATCGGATAACATACTGAATTTTTTATATTATAGGATATAGCGCTTGACAGTTTTCAGCAAGAGAAGTTAAACTGATAGAAGTGAAGGATTTACCAAGGAAAAAGTGTATGAAAGGATTAATGCACGATGGACAATAGATGTGGGAGTTCTTCTGAAGGTTTTCGGGAGGAGGCATTGGGGCGTTTATGAACAGCAGACAGACAATTCTGATCGTAGATGATGTGGAAATGAACCGTGCGATTTTGGATGCCACCTTTTCGGAAGACTACAGAATCTTAGAAGCTGAGAACGGAAAGCAGGCCATGGAGCTTATCATGGAGCAGCAGGACAGGCTTGCCGCCATACTGCTTGACGTAATTATGCCTGTTATGGATGGATTTGAAGTGCTGGAAGAGATGCAGAAGCTGGAGCTTACGCATAAGATCCCTGTCTTTCTGATAACTGCAGAGAACTCTCAGGAAGTATTGAAAAGAGGGTATGAGCTGGGCGTTGTGGATATTATCGGAAAACCAATCATTCCCTTCTTTATCCGCCGAAGGATCGGTAATGTGATACGGCTCAATAACATTGTGAATGAGCAGGAAGCCCTGCTCCGGGAACAGGCCCAGGAGATTCGGGAACTGAACAGCTCTATCATCGAGACACTTTCCACAGCGATTGAGTTCCGGGACTGTGAATCCGGCGAGCATGTTACAAGAATCCGGGATCTGACACTGATTCTCCTGCATGTTATCAAGGATCTGGACCCCTCCTGCAGTATTGAGGAGAATGACCTGCCGATGATAGCAGATGCTGCAGTCATGCACGATGTGGGCAAAATAGCCATTCCCGACGGAATTCTCAATAAACCGGGCAGGCTTACAGCAGAAGAATTTGAGATCATGAAGACGCATACCATACGGGGATGCGAGCTTCTGGACAGTGTACCACGGTTCCGTGAGAACCCTGTGTACAAATACGCGTATGATATCTGCCGGCATCACCATGAGAGGTGGGACGGACGGGGATATCCGGACGGGCTGAAAGAAAATGAGATATCCATCCAGGCGCAGGTAGTATCTGTAGCGGATGTCTATGACGCTTTAGTCAGCGACCGTGTATACAAAAAGGCATATTCCCATGAGACTGCATATAAGATGATACGCAACGGGGAATGCGGCTGCTTCAGCCCCCTTCTGATGGAGGGACTGAGCAGGGCAAAAGATAAGATGAAAGCGCTCTATAAGAGAGTAAAGTAGAAAGGTGCATCTGCACCGGCGTTTGAACGGACGCCGGGAGATGCGCCTTTTTGACTGTTCTGCCCGGTGCAGGAAACTCAGCGGGATTCCGGTTCCCTGGAAAGACGGTAGCAGCGGGGAGACATGCCGAAGCGGGCCTTAAATATCTTATAGAAATAGCTGAAGTTGTGGTATCCCACATTCAGACCGATATCCGTCACGGACAGGGATGTGTTCTGGAGCAGATAGGCTGCCTGGTTCAGCCGCTTTTCCTGGAGCAGGTCCTTGTAATTTTTTCCTGTATGGCGCTTGATGATACGGCTGAGCCAGTAGAGGTCATAGCCCAGTTCCTGTGCAAGCTCAGACAATTCCCCATCGCTGTAATGTTCCTCGATATACTGAAAGACAGTGAGCAGCAGTTCCTGTTCATAATTCTCCCGTCCGATCTCCGCTTTGTCGATATAGTTCATGAGCTGCAGAAAGAGCAGACCCATGGTGACCTGGTTGGAGCTTCTTTTGTTGGGCTGCTTGTTGTGCAGGGTCCAGATAAGATTTTCCACAAGGTTCTGGATAGGCAGAATATCTGCCACCTTAAAGTGGAGATAATGGACATTCTGGCTGCCGTTTTTCAGGCATTCGATGATGAATGTCCGCAGCATATTATCCTCCGTACCGATCATATCAAGAGGCTGGCCGAAGAACTCAGGCAGTATGATAAAATTGACGGCAATGTCGTCATATCCTGCAGGAAATATTTCCTGGGTGGCAGTCTGACTTAAAAAGAGCAGTTCCCCGGTGCCGAGAAGAACCTCCGAGCCGTTTATCAGGTGGCGGGTGCTGCCGGAACACATATAGATCATCTCCACGTAATTGTGGTTATGTTTCGGGAAATGGACAAAGCGGGTATGAGGGCGGATCTGCAGCAGTTTCCCGTGCTCCAGCAGCTTTTTATTGTCAATGGTCATGGAATGCTCAAGATTGTAGAGGGAGGGATTGATTCCCTTCTGCCCGTTGAGCAGTGCCTGCTCCTCCGGTGTTATCTTTTTCAGTTCTTTTAACAATTCCTGGTTCATGGCCTTCCTCCCTCCTATGGAATCCTTCTGTATCTATAGTAATATGCAGGAGAAAAAAATGCAATCCGCAGACTGCAAATAAGGTTATAAAATTATGCAAACCGTGTACTTTTTCTTTTGTGTTATTTCCGATAAAATGGGAGCATAAGGAGGTCGGAAAGGATGACAGAATATTATCTGGCGGTGGACATCGGGGCGTCCAGCGGACGCCACATTCTGGGCCATATGGAGCAGGGACGTATGGTGATGGAGGAAATGCACCGTTTCTATAACGGGCTCACCGTGAAGGACGGGGAAGCCTGCTGGGACCTGGATCAGTTATTTGAGGAAATCAAGACAGGACTTAAAAAATGCAGGGAGGCCGGGAAGATACCTGTGAGTATGGGAATCGACACCTGGGCTGTGGACTTTGTGCTTTTAGATGATACGGACAAGGTTCTGGGAAACGCAGTGGGATACCGGGATAAAAGGACAGAGGGCATGGACAGGCTTGTCTATGAGGTACTTCCGGAGCAGGAGCTGTATGGAAGGACAGGAATCCAGAAACAGATCTTTAACACGATCTATCAGCTCATGGCTGTGAAGAAAAAACATCCGGAATGTCTGGAAAAGGCATCTGCCATGCTCCTGGTGCCCGACTATTTCCAGTTTCTGCTCACAGGCAGAAAGGCGTCTGAGTACACCAATGCCACCACAACCCAGCTTGTGAGTCCAAAGACAAAGGACTGGGATTTTGAGCTGATTGATATGCTGGGATATCCCCGGCGGATTTTTCAGCCTGTGGTAAAGCCGGGCACGGTACTGGGGAATTTTACGGAGGAGATACAAAGGGAAGTGGGATTTGACTGTCAGGTCATTCTGCCCGCTACCCATGATACGGGGTCCGCAGTTCTGGCTGTGCCTTCCAATGAGGATAAAACTTTGTACATAAGCTCAGGCACCTGGTCCTTGATGGGAGTGGAGCGAAAGGAAGCGGACTGTTCGGAGAAAAGCCGAGGGCTGAATTTTACCAATGAGGGCGGCTATGATCACAGGTTCCGTTATCTGAAAAATATCATGGGGCTGTGGATGATCCAGTCTCTCAAAAAAGAACTGCAGGACGCCTATTCCTTTGCCGGGCTGTGCGAAATGGCATCCGGGGAGACGATTTCCTCCCTGGTGGACTGCAACGACAGCCGTTTTCTGGCACCGGAATCTATGATCAAGGCCGTACAGGAATACTGTGAGGAGACGGGACAGCAGATTCCGAAGACACCGGGACAGCTTGCGTGTGTCATTTACAGAAGCCTTGCGCAGTGTTACGGAAAAACCGTGAGGGAGATAGAGGAAATGACAGGGGTGCATTATAAGAAGCTCCACGTGGTAGGCGGCGGTGCCAATGCCGGGTATCTGAACCGGCTCACTGCAGCCAGCACCGGAAAAACGGTACTGGCAGGTCCTACGGAGGCAACTGCTATCGGCAACCTGATGGTGCAGATGATGGCAAAGGGAGTTCTGGCAGATTTAAAAGCAGCCAGACAGTGTGTCTATGATTCTTTTGAGATGAAAATATATGAGCCGTGAAAACAGTATTTTAAAAATAACAGGAAAGTCAGGAGGAAAACAATATGACGACAGAACAGAGATATGAATCCGCCAGAGAGATTTATAAAAATATAGGAGTTGATACAGACAGGGCAGTGGAGACACTGAAGAACATCCACATTTCCATGCATTGCTGGCAGGGGGATGATGTGCAGGGATTTGACCATGAAGGGCCATTATCCGGCGGTATCCAGACAACAGGCAACTACCCGGGAAAGGCAGCTACACCCCAGGAACTTATGGATGACATTGACAAGGCACTGAGCCTGATCCCGGGAAAGCACAAGCTGAATCTGCATGCCAATTACGCTGTCTTTGAGGATGGGGAGTTCGTGGACAGGGATGCCCTGGAGCCAAAACATTTTCGGAAATGGGTGGAGTTTGCAAAAGAAAGAGGCATGGGACTTGACTTCAATCCCACATTTTTCTCCCATGAGAAGGCAGAGAGCTTTACACTTTCAAGCCCGGATGAGGAGATCCGCCAGTTCTGGATCCGCCACGGACAGGCCTGCATCCGCATTTCCCAGTATTTTGCAGAGGAACTGGGCCAGCCCTGCGTGATGAATATCTGGATTCCGGACGGCTATAAGGACGTACCGGCTGACCGTCTGTCTCCCAGGGCCAGATTTAAGGATTCTCTGGACCAGATCTTATCCATTGACTATGACAGGTCAAAGGTCTATGTATGCCTGGAATCCAAGGTGTTCGGCATCGGTATGGAATCCTATACGGTGGGGTCCAGTGAGTTCTGCATCAATTATGCAGCCAACAATGGGATCTTAAGTCTGATGGACAACGGGCATTATCATCCCACAGAAGTGGTTTCCGATAAGATTCCGGCCATGCTTTTATTTAATGAGAAGCTTGCCCTTCATGTGACAAGGCCGGTGCGCTGGGATTCTGACCATGTAGTGCTGTTTGACGATGAGACAAAAGAGATCGCAAAAGAGATCGTGAGGAATGATGCGCTTGACCGCGTATTTTTAGGACTGGATTTCTTTGACGCCAGTATCAACCGTATCAGTGCATGGGTAGTGGGAATGCGGAATATGCAGAAAGCGTTTCTGTTTGCACTGCTCCAGCCCAATGATAAGCTGAAAGAACTGCAGAATAACGGTGAATTCACAGAGCTTATGATGCTCCAGGAAGAGCTGAAGCTGTATCCGTTTGGGGATGTCTGGAATTATTTCTGCGGACAGTGCAGCGTTCCGGAAAAAGAGGACTGGTTTAAAGAAGTGCAGCAGTATGAAAATGAGGTGCTCAGCAAACGCGCATAGCAGACCGCAGCGGCTGCAGGGAAACATGTCCGGCAAAAGGCATGGTTATCCGCAGAGGAGAAAGAAAGGAACAGGAAAAATGAGAGTATTAGAAGCAAAATTTGTACAGGGCTTTATGAGAATGGCAGATGACGGCTGGAACCAGGGATGGCATGAGAGAAACGGCGGAAATCTGACTTACCGTATAAAAAAAGAGGAAGCAGAGTCCATAAGGGAAGAGCTGTCAGAGGATGGAGAGTGGAAGGAGATCGGGACAGCGGTTCCCGCACTGGCCGGGGAGTATTTTCTGGTGACAGGGAGCGGGAAGTACTTCCGCAATGTTATGAGCGACCCGGAGGATTCTATTGCCGTGATCGAGCTGGATGACAAGGGTGAAAATTACCGCATCTGCTGGGGGCTGGTGAACGGGGGAAGACCTACCAGTGAACTGCCGTCCCATCTGATGAATCATGAGGTAAAGATGCAGGCGACCGGCGGGAAGCACAGGGTGATCTACCATGCGCATACTACAAATGTGATCGCACTTACATTTGTTCTGCCGTTGAAGGATGAAGTGTTTACCAGGGAGCTGTGGGAAATGGCAACCGAGTGTCCTGTGGTATTCCCGGATGGAATCGGCGTTGTGGGCTGGATGGTACCGGGCGGAAGAGAGATAGCGGTTGCTACCAGCGAACTGATGAAAAAGTATGATGTGGCTGTTTGGGCGCACCATGGGATGTTTTGCTCAGGGGAGGATTTTGATCTGACTTTTGGGCTGATGCATACAGTTGAAAAGTCGGCGGAGATTCTGGTGAAGATGCTGTCTATGAGGCCGGATAAGCTGCAGACGATCACTGCGGAGAATTTCAGGGATTTGGCGGTGGATTTTAAGGTGGAGCTGCCGGAGAGATTTTTGTTTGAAAAATAGAGGGAAGAGGCTTACTCTGGGGGACCGGAGGGGCCTCTTTTTTGGGCCCCTCTGCCAGCCGCCTTCTGCCGTACCCCTTTCACCTGGTTTTATAGGGCGGTAAGTGAGATGAGAAGAGGAGGGATTTTTTTGAGTTTCTTAAATATGGAGGATGGGAGGGATTTTTTATGGAATCCTGCCGGATTAAATGATACAATAGTATCATTAGGGAAATGGGAACGGCCGGGGTGACGGTTTGTAAGGAGATAATCGTATGTATGATGAGATGCAGGAGAGAGTAGAGGGGTTTGCTTCGCTGATTTTGAGAAGATATTTTTGTGAGTCGGATGTGGAGTTTCTGATATCTACGTTTGATGACGATATTGTCTGGCTGGGGGCCGGGCCGCAGCAGCGGGCAGAGGGGAAGGAGGCTGTGGCAGCCTGTTTTCTGGAGGGCAGGGAAGATCTGGCGCGCTGTTATATGTACGGGGAGCGGTATGTGACAAGGGCGCTTTCCGGGGATTGCTTTCTCTGTGAGGGGGACAGCTGGATTCAGCCGGGAGAGGATACCGGGCTGTATTTTAAGACGCATCAGAGGATTACATTTATCTTCCGGTTAGTGGGGGATGAGCTGAAGACGGTTCATATCCATAATTCCGTGGATTTTTCAGATATCCAGGAGGGAGAGCTGTTTCCGGTTCAGGCGGGCAGGGATGCTTACAGAAAGCTGGAAGAAAAGCTGGCGGATAAGGACAGGCAGATAGAGCTGATGCTGTCTCAGCTTCCCGGCGGAATGATGATCTGCCGCAGGGATGAGGTGTATTCTGCCAAGTGGATCAGTGATAATTTGTGCAGTCTCATGGGCTATGTGGGGCCTGAGGAATTCAGCGAGTGTACTAAAAACTGCTGCAGGGGCTTTATACTGCCGGAAGATTACAGCGGTATGAGGAGGATGGCAGAAGAAAGTCTGGCAAAGAGTGATCTCTATTATGTGGAATACCGTGTCATGAAAAAGGACGGAAGCTGGTTCTGGGCATCGGACATGGGGAAACGTGTGTGGGATGAGGACGGGGAGGAAGTGATCTACTGCTTCATCGCGGATATATCAGAGAAGAAGGAGAGAGAACTCCAGGCTGAACTGGCGGGAAGAGAAGCTGCCCGGCAGACACGTTTTCTCATGCAGCTTTATGATTCCATACCCTGCGGTATTCTGCAGTTTGAACCGGAGCCGCCGTACCGCATCGTCAATGTCAACCGGAGAGTCTGGGAATCTTACGGCTATGAATCTGAGAAGGAGTACAGAGAAAAATACTATAGTCCGCTTCTGATGGTTCTGGAAGACGAGAGGAAGAAAATAGAAAAGAAGATCCTCAGCCTGCGTGTGGGGGGCGGTACCGTGACCTACACAAGACAGGCAAGAAGAAAAGACGGGGCGCCTATATGGATCAGTGTGATCATGGAACGTCTGGTCAATGCGGACGGCGTGGATGTTGTGCAGGCTATCTTTACGGATATTACGCGGATGCATCTTCTGCAGGCAGCGCAGGAGCTGGAGCAGAGAATTGAAAACCAGTCCCTGCGGGCAGCTACCTGCACGGCATATCCTCTGATCATGAGTGTTAACCTGACCAAGAATACTTACAACTGTTTTATTGAGGAACAGTACTGCCCGTTTGCCAGGACCGGGAATTATGAAGAGATGCAGAAACGGACGCTGGAGGATATCTATCCCTCTTACAGAGAAGATTTTGAGAAATTTTCCGGAAGGGAATCCGTTCTGAAACGGTTTAAAAACGGCGAGCGGGAGCTTTACATGGAAATGCAGGAAAAGGGCCACGACGGAAAATACCACTGGATATCCATACAGCTTATCTGCGTGGACAATCCTGTAGGGACAGATGTACTGGCCATAGAGCTGGTGAAGGTGCTTGACAGCCAGAGAGCAGAGCAGGCCAGACAGGAGCAGCTCTTACGTGATGCACTGGCAGCAGCCAAAGCGGCAAACAGCGCCAAATCGGACTTCCTGTCCAGAATGAGCCATGATATCAGAACTCCCATGAACGCCATTATCGGCATGAGCACCATCGGACAGATGAAAATTGAGGAAACACCCAGAGTCCAGGACTGTTTCCGGAAAATTGACGCTTCATCCAGATATCTGCTGTCCCTGATTAACGATATTCTGGATATGTCCAGGATAGAGACCGGAAAAATGGAGATCAACAGCAGAAAATTTAATTTCGCTGAGCTGTACGAAGAAATCTCCTCCATTATCTATCCCCAGGCTGTGGAGGCAATGATAGATTTTGAGGCCCGGCAGATCGAACCCATTGAACATTACTATGTGGGGGATGCCCTGAGGATCAAACAGATACTTATGAATCTGCTGTCCAATGCCCTGAAGTTCACACCGGCAGGGGGAAAGATCCTTGTGTGTACCCGGGAGGAAAAACGTACCAATGGACATGCCTATGTATGCCTTATGGTTGAGGATAACGGCATTGGTATGTCGGAGGAATTTATGAAGCGCATTTTCCAGCCCTTTGAGCAGGAGAGTTCAGAGAGCGCCAGAAACAATGTGGGCAGCGGCCTTGGGCTTTCCATTGTCTATAATCTGGTCCAGCTTATGGGCGGCAGTATCCGGGCGGAGAGCCGTAAGGGCGAGGGAAGCAGATTTACGGTATGCCTTCCTCTCGGTCTGGTGGAGGACGATGAGGAGGAAGAGTACAGACGGAAGACCAGAGAGCTTATGAAAGATGTGGAGGTTCTGGTGGTGGATGACGATGAGCTGGTGTGTGAGCAGACATCCGCCATTCTGGAGGAGATAGGCGCCCACTCCATCTGGGTGACTTCCGGCCGTGAGGCTGTAAAGCAGGTCAGTGATGCCGTTTCAGAGGGAAGGACCATAGATGTGGCCATGATTGACTGGAGGATGCCGGATATGGACGGTGTTGAGACAACACGCCGCATCCGGGCACTGACCGGGACAGAGACCATGATCATCATCATATCTGCATACGACTGGAGCAGCATAGAGGAGGAGGCCAGACAGGCAGGGGCCAATTTCTTTATCGCAAAGCCACTTTTCCGTTCCACTATTTTTGATACGTTCTCCAGGCTGGGGACAGCGTGCGGGGTGAGCAGGGAAGCGGAGATGGAAAAACAGGATTTTGGGGACCGCCGCGTTCTTCTGGTGGAAGACAATGACCTGAACCGGGAGATCGCCCAGTCTCTTCTGGAGATGCATGGAATACAGACAGATACAGCCGAAAACGGTGCTGAGGCTGTAGCGGCATTTGAAAAGGCACCGAAAGGGTATTATTCAGCGGTACTGATGGATATCCGTATGCCGGTCATGAACGGTCTGGAGGCTTGCAGAAGAATACGGGATCTGGAAAAACACAAAGGGGGAATGGTCCCGATTCTGGCCATGACGGCAAATGCGTTTGATGAGGACAAGGCGCAGGCCTATGAGGCGGGAATGACGGGATATCTGGTGAAGCCGCTGGAGGTAAAGGCACTTTTGGAGGAGCTGCAGGCAATCTGGCAGTAAGAGAGAATCGTTTTTACAGGAGGGAATTTTTATGGAGTTGAAGAAAATCAGAATGGGTATTGTGGGGGCAGGCACCTGGGGACAGACACACGCATCTATCTATGCGGAGCATATCTGCGCTGATCCCGTAGCTATCTGTGACAGCAGGGAGGAGCGCGCCAGAGAGATCGCGGATAAATACGGGATCGGGAAGGTGTACACAGACTATCACAGTCTGGCAGCAGACCCGGATGTGGACGCGGTAGCCATTGTAACGCCGGACTTTGCCCATGCGGACATTGCGGTGGCAATGGCAAATGCGGGCAAGGATATTTTGATCGAAAAACCACTGGCAACCACCAGGGAGGACATTGAGAGGATCTGCAAGGCCGTGCGGGAGAACCATGTGCGCTGCATGGTGGACCTGCACAACCGGTGGAATCCTCCCTTCAACACAGCCAAGCAGGAGGTGGAGTCGGGAAAACTGGGAACACCTTACACAGGCTATATTCGCCACAGCGATGTAAAATGGGTGGCGACCGATATGCTTTCCTGGGCTTCCAGGTCCTCAATCCTCTGGTTTCTGGGCAGCCACAGCCTTGACACTCTGCGCTGGATCTTCCAGGATGAGGTAAAACGTGTCTACGCTGTGAAGCGGAAAGGAATCCTGGAGGAAATGGGCGTGGATACCGATGATATCTACCTGACCACCATAGAGTTTGAGCACGGCGGCATCGCCCATATGGAAAACGGATGGATCACCCCCAATGGAAATACTAATGTGAATGATTACAAATTCAGCGTTCTCTGCACAAAAGGCATGATCAATATGGATCTGTCCAGTCATAACCTGATCCAGGAGGTGACGGAGGAGAAAGCCAGCACGCCGGATATCCTGGTATCCAACCGGGTCTTTGACCGCTGCAAGGGACTTTCCTATGAAAGTATCCGCGATTTTATTGACCGCCTGGTGGACGGCAGAGAGTTCCGTGTCTCCATGGAGGATGCCAGAAGAACCGCCATCGCCATTTTGGCTATTATGGAATCAGCAGAAAAAGGCATGCCGGTGGAGGTGCATTACGATTAAAATGTGACGAAGTCCCTTTTCATATTTCTGAATATAGTATATAATCTGAAAAAAATGTTATAGATAAACATATACGGTCAGCGCAGTAAGTGCGCAGGCCTGTTGGACAGATACTATGATTTTCAGATATGGAGGACAGAATGGATTTACATTTTAAACCGGTAGAAGCAGAAGATATAGACAGACTCACCCCTCTTTTTTGCAGGCGGCCGAATAAAACGTGTGACAGCGTGTTTCTGGACAGCTTCATCTGGAGCAAACTTTACGGTGTCCGTTTTGCAGTCAGTGACGGCAGGGCGATTCAGTGGCTGATGGAGAACGACGGCATTACAGGGACAGCTATGCCGATCTGCGGTCAGGAAGATCTGGAACATTACTTTGGTGAGATTGTGGAGTATTTTAATACAGTGCTGAAGAAACCTTTATACATCCATCTTGCCGATGAGGAGGCAGTGATGGCTCTTGGGCTTATGGAGCAGAAAGACAGATTTCTTGTGACAGAGCAGGAGGATTTGAAGGATTATCTGTATGACGGGGATGCTATGAGGAGATTGTCCGGAAAGAAGCTGCATAAGAAAAAAAATCATCTCAACGGATTTAAGAGGGCATATGAGGGCAGGTATGAATACCGCCGTCTCTGCTGTTCCGACAGAGGGGATGTGTGGAAATTCCTGGACCACTGGAGAGAGCAGAAGGGGGAGGAAGTGGAAGAACACCTGGACTACGAGGTGGAAGGCATACATGAGATCCTGAAGAACTGCTCCAATCTCCAGGTCCGCATGGGCGGTGTCTATATTGACGGCAAATTGGAAGCGTTCACCATTGGCAGCTATAATCCGCTGGAGAATATGGCAGTGATTCATATAGAGAAGGCCAACCCTGAGATACGCGGACTGTACCAGTTCATTAACCAGCAGTTTCTTCTGGCTGAATTTCCGGAGGCAGAGCTTATAAACCGCGAGGATGACCTGGGCATCGAAGGGCTGAGAAAGGCGAAGATGTCTTACAATCCCGTGGGATTTGCCAGAAAATATGAAGTCAGACAGATTGATTTCAAGGCAGAAGTGTGAGGTGCGGCATGGAAGTGCGGTATCTGGACAGTTCTGAGAAAAAAAGGTGCAGGAGTCTCTGGGAGGAGGCATTCCCGGAGGATTCGGCATCTTTTGTGGATTATTATATGGAAGAAAAGACAAAGGACAACCGGATTCTGGTTCTTGAGGAAAACGGCAGAATCCTCTCCATGCTCCACAGAAATCCCTATGAGGTCTATGCAGGGGACAGGCTGTGGAAATGCGATTATATCGTAGGCGTTGCCACAGCAGAGGCTGGGCGGCGAAGAGGATATATGCGCAGGCTTATGGAGCGGGCGCTGGCGGATATGAGAGCAGAGGGGATGCCCTTTTCCTTTCTCATGCCCGCGGCAAAAGAGATTTATCTTCCTTTTGGTTTTACTTTTATTTTTGACCAGCCTGAATGGGAACTGCCGGCAATGCGGATTCAGGACAGCACACTGGCAGTGCGGCAGATCACCGGTGGTGCATCAGAGGAACTTATGGAGAGCGCAGGCAGATGGATGGAACGGTGGCTTGGAAAGAGGTATGAAGTTTTCACCAGACGTGATGCGGAATATATGAGGCGTCTTGTAAAAGAGATGGAAAGTGAGAACGGAACTTTGGAGGAGATTCAGGAGAAGGGGAAAACCGCCGGTTTTTTGGGGACATGGGGCCTTGACGGGCAGGAGCAGCGCCTTCTGCTGGCAGAACCTCCCCTGTTACGGGAAAAGGGCAGGGCCAGACCCGCTGTTATGGCAAGGATCGTGAGCCTGCCTGATTTTGTGAAGGTGATCCGCCTGGTGGAGGAAGCGCCTGCAGAACGTCTGGTCTTCTGTCTGGAAATAACGGATGAGCTGTTAGCGGAGAATCAGGGAGTGTTTCGCTGGACCCTTGACCGGACTGCATCTTTTCTTGAACGTATGTCTGCGGCAGAAGACGGAAAAGACACCTCCGGGATCATAAAAATCCACATCCGGGATCTGACGGCCTGGCTTTTCGGATACCGTGTGCCCGGGAAGCTTCCGGCAGAAGCCGTGTTTATCCGTCCTATCCGGGGTGTGTTTTTAGATGAAGTGGTTTAAGCCGCAACTCCTGCAGACAGTGATGCACGGCCTGTTGAAAACATTTTTCAAAAAAGCTCCGGTTCAAAAGGTTTTACACCCTTTGGACCGAAGCTTTTTTAAGATGCGCTTTAATGGATCTCTGTTTTCCAAAATCCGTGCAGATTACAGTATGCGTAGGCTGCCACGGGTTTGTCCCCCTCTGTGAGGGCAAAGCAGGCTTTGGGATCGCCGTCTGACTTTAAACGAACTCTCTGCAGGCCCTTTTCCGTTTCCAGACAGATAAAGCCGATGCTGTGTTCCTCTGTCATGGGATGGGCAATACTTCCGACATTTACGGTGACCGTATTTCCGTTCTGCTCCACAACCGGAAGATGCTTTTCTGAGGCTCCTTCGGATGTGTTGGCCGTTAATTCCGTCAGCTCTTCTCCGCAGCAGGAAAAGCTGGCTTTTGGATCTGCACAGATGACTTCGATCAGTGTGCTGCATCCTTCTCTGCTGTAAAAATGCGGTTCATTCATAATTTATTACCTCCTTGTCTGTAATAGTTCGGACAAGCCGAACTGTTACGCATCCGGCCATTAAAAATCGCTCCGCGATGGACCGGATGCCTTATAGTCATTCCCACAGAACGTGATGTTTATGTGTTTCCTTTGACATGGTCCGTGCATTCTTTTGGTATAACTTTTGTGATTTTATGGATAATAAGTGGTAACTGAGAAGAAGGAGAGAATGCAAATGGATGAAAAAATAAATCTGCCCATTGTCAACGAAGAGGGATGCTATGAGATTCGCCTGGAGAGTATAGGCGGCCTCGGTGCAAACCTGTGCGGAAAGCTTTTGGGAGAATTGGGGGCATCGTATCTGGGGCTCAACGCATCCAGTTTTTCCAGCTATGGTTCTGAGAAGAGAGGGTCACCGGTAAAGGCATTCATCCGCTGGTGTGCGCCGGACAGGGAAATCCGCATCAGCAGTCCGGTGGAAAAGCCCCATATCCTGGGCCTCTTTCACGAAGCCCTCGCGGGGAAACTGCCGGTCACAGCAGGTGTTCTGGAGGAGACGAAAGTTGTGATCAATTCCCCGGAGTCACCGGAAACGCTCAGGGATGATCTGAAGCTTTACGCAGGCAGTGTCTATGCAGTGGATGCCCTGAAAATCGCCATGGAGAGCAAAAGCCGGGTAAACATGGTGATGCTTGGAGCCATTGTAAAAGCCGCCGGATTCATACCGCCGGAACGGGTGTATGATCTGGTAAGAGACACGGTGGGAAAGAAGTATCCCGCACTTCTGGAGCGGAATCTGGAGGGTGTGAAACGGGGATATGAGTCGGCGGAGGAGGTACATTTTTCTCCTGACGGCAGATATGAAAAGGTTCCCTACACAGAGGTACAGAACCGGTGGGGCTATAAAAATGCTCCGTACGGAGGCGTAAACACCCGCTATGGGAGTACGGTATCCAATGATCTCTCCGCGTCCAGGGAAGGATACATTCCCCTGTTCATCCAGGACAGATGTATCAACTGCGGCCTGTGCGATTCCACATGCCCTGATATGGTCTTTCAGTTCGTGAAGGGGGAATACAAGGGCAGAGAGGCAATGGTCAACAAAGGTCTTGACTATCATCACTGCAAGGGATGCCTGCGGTGTGTGGATGTATGCCCTGTCAACGCTCTGGTGCAGGGGATTGAGAGAGAACACCCGGATAAAAAATGGTTTGTCAGAAACAAGGATCTGATCGTGGATCATCTGGAATTTGAGGATGCAGGGGCAAATTCCTGGGTGACAAGCGATTCTTATCTGGAAGAGCGGAGAATGGATGGAGGGCTGGTTTGATGGAGAGACAGAAAATATTATTTGAAAGCGGAAATGAACTGGCGGCTTATGCGGCAAAACAGATCAATTACCATGTAATGGGCTATTATCCCATCACCCCGTCCACGCAGATCGCGGAATTCCTGGATTTGATGAAGGCAGAAGGAGAACATGATATTTCCCTGATCGCAGCGGAGGGAGAGCACAGTGCAGCAGGTATCTGCTACGGCGCGTCAGCAGCAGGGGCAAGGGTTTTTAATGCTACCAGTGCCAATGGGCTGCTGTACGCGCTGGAACAGCTTCCGGTACAGTCGGGTACCCGTTTTCCCATGGTACTCAATGTGGCCTGCAGGACTGTCTCAGGCCCCTTGTCCATCAAAGGGGACCACAGTGATATTATGTATACGCTGAACACAGGCTGGATCATTTTATTTGCAGATACTCCACAGGCGGTTTATGATATGAATCTGTGTGCCCTTAAAATTGCCGAGTCGGTCAGGCTGCCGGTGATCGTGGCCTTTGACGGATTCTTTACCAGCCACCAGAAGAAAAAATGCTACGTGTTTGAGGATGACAAAACCGTGGGGGATTTTATCGGTGCTTACGATGCCGAATACTCCGTGCTGGATTTGGAACATCCGGTGTCCATTGGCTCCTATATGAATGAACCGGATACGCTCAACAATAAATACCAGCTCCACCTTGCTATGGAACAGGCCCGCAGGGTGATCCCCCAGGTGCTGGAGGATTATGAAACCCTGTCAGGGAGAAAGTACCCGCTGGCGGAAGGCTACAGGAATGAGGATGCGGAGGTGATCTTATTTCTGCTGGGTTCTTCTTATCATACAGCAAAAACAGCGGCTGACCGAATGCGGGAAGAGGGGATACGGGCGGGTGTTGTGACCCTTCACGCCCTGCGGCCTTTCCCTGCGAAGGAACTGTATGAGCTGTGCAGAAGCGCAGTGACTGTGCTGGCAGCAGACCGGCAGGACAGCTACGGTGCCGGAGGAGGCAACATGACACTGGAGCTGAAGGCAGCTCTGAAGGACCACAACAGTAAAGCCAGGGTTTTAAGCCGCGTTTACGGGCTGGGCGGAAGGGATTTCTATGTGCAGGACGCCCTGGAGCTCTTCCGGCAGTGTCTGGACGGACAGGCAGCAGCTTTTGATTACCTGGGGGTCTATCCCGGAGAGGAAGATCTGCAGGTGCAGCAGTATTTTGCCCCGATCAGCAAAGAGGATGCATCACCGGGATATATATCCAGCCGGATGGAGGAGAATGGAACCATAAAAGTGACGGGAGGAAGAGTAAACGAGAGCACAGCCATGCCGAAACGTCTGGCTCCCGGACACGGCGCCTGCCCCGGCTGCGGCATTCCGGTCAATGTAAATCTGCTCTTAAAGGGCATTGAGGGAAATGTGGTGCTTTTGTTTCAGACAGGCTGCGGTATGGTAGTCACAACCTCTTATCCAAAGACCGCTTTCCGTGTTCCCTATATCCACAATCTGTTCCAGAACGGCGCCGCCACGCTGGCAGGAGTTGTGGAGGCTTTCCGGCAGAGGCGGAAGCGGGGAGAACTGCCGGATGAGGAGATCACCTTTGTTATGGTCAGCGGTGACGGCGGTATGGATATCGGCATGGGGTCAGCACTTGGAACTGCTCTCAGAAATGATCATCTGATCATTTTCGAGTATGACAACGGGGGATATATGAATACCGGATACCAATTGTCCTATTCAACACCCAAAGGCGCAAAAAGTTCCACGTCCCATATTGGAAAAGAGCAGTACGGAAAGACATTTTTCCACAAGGATATGCCCATGATCATGGCTGCCGCCAATCTGCCTTACGCAGCTACGGCAGCAGAATCCAATCCGGCAGACTTTATCAAAAAAGCGGCAAAGGCCAGGGAGTATGCGTCCCGTTTCGGCACAGCATATATAAAGACACTGTCCGCCTGTCCTCTGAACTGGGGAGATAAACCGAACACGGAGAGAAGGGTCATTGAAGCTGCTGTGAACTGCTGTTATTTCCCCCTCTATGAGATAGAGAACGGCATTACCACACTGAACTACGATCCGGAGAAACGGAAGAAGAAGATTCCGGTCACAGACTGGCTGCAGCTTATGGGCAGGACACGTCATCTGGCGGAGGAATCCTACAGCCGGGTAGCAGAAGAAATCCAGACAGAGGTGGACAGACGCTGGGAACGCCTGAAGGCCAGAGCGGAACATCCCCTTCTTTAGACTTGACTGGAGGCGGTATTCATCATATTATAGGAAATGATGGAAATTTGTGTCATAATTTTACAACTTAAAAAGAGAGGGAAATAATATGATGTATCTTTGGCTGCTGCTCGGCTTTGTCTTTCTGGTAAAGGGAGCGGATTTATTTGTGGACGGCTGTTCTTCCATAGCGAAGACGCTGCGGGTTCCGTCCATTATCATCGGTCTGACGATTGTAGCATTCGGCACCAGCGCGCCGGAGGCATCGGTCAGTATCATGGCATCCCTGTCAGGAAATAATGATATTGCCATCAGTAATGTCATTGGTTCCAACCTGTTCAACAGCCTGGCCGTGATTGGCGTGTGTGGTGTGGTCCTCCCCATGAAAATACAGGGCGGCCTGCTGAAAAAGGAGATGCCCTTTTCTATTCTGGTCACAGGATTGCTGCTTTTATTCTGCATGTTTTCCATTGGCGGAGGAAAGGGAGTTCTGCAGATCGGACGCCTGGAGGGGCTGGTTCTGCTTCTGTTGTTCGCGGGATTTCTGTATATGCAGATCAAGTCAGCACTGAAGACCCGCACCATCCGGCCTGAGGAGGAGAATATCGGCAAAAAGCTCAGTCCTGTAAGGAGTGTTGTATATGCGGTTCTGGGTATTGCCATGATCATCATAGGCGGAGAGCTGGTGGTTGACAGCGCAAGTGAGATTGCCGCAGCCTTCGGCATGAGCCAGACACTCATTGGTCTGACCATCGTGGCGATCGGTACCTCCCTTCCGGAGCTTGTAACTTCTGTGGTTGCCTCCACAAAGGGGGAGAATGATCTGGCTATGGGCAATGTCATAGGGTCCAATATATTTAATATTCTGCTGATCCTTGGTGCGTCAGCAGCAATCTCCCCGATGACTATAAGTATGGAGTCCATCTATGACGGAGCCGTGCTGCTGGTTATGAGCATCCTTCTTTTTTTCCTGGCAAAAAAGGGAGAAGAGATCAGCAGAAAAGAAGCAGTACTGCTTCTGGTGCTCTATGGGGGATATACGGCTTATATCATCATGCGGTGATAAAAGGGATTCGTTTGAGTCGGCAGCAGCGGAGTCATGAAAATGGTTCTGCTGCTGTTTTTATGTGTAGACATAAGAGAGGCTTTGTGTTATACTGTTTTTATTCTGACGGCAGTCTATGCCAATGAAAGTTCTTTGCAGTTCTGCAAAAGTTCCACTTGAAAAATAATTGAAAAGAAGCAGGTGATGCCTATGGGCTGAAATCTTTCTTGTACCATTTGACAGGTGTATGTTACAATGAAGGAGGATAAATGAAATTAAAATTAGTACGTGGGATACAGACGGTTTTCCGCAGGATCCATGTTTACCGGCAATATAAGGACCGGCTTTTCCGCATGATTTTTCATGACAGGGAAGAGCTGCTTTCACTGTATAATGCGGTGAATGGAACGGAATATACAGACGCCAATGCGTTGATTGTTATGACACTGAAAGATGTGATTTATCTGGGAATGAAAAACGATGTGGCTTTTTTAATCGGATGTGATTTGAACCTGTATGAACATCAGAGCACCTGGAATCCGAATATGCCTTTGAGGGGGTTGTTATACTTTGCGGATATGCTTCGGGGATATATTGAAAAGCAGGATCTGGATATCTATTCTTCCACCCGTATAAGCCTTCCTGTTCCAAGGTATATTATCTTTTATAACGGAACCCGGGATGTGCCGGATAGATCAGAGCTTTTGCTGTCTGATGCTTTTGACGATACGACCGGTGAGGCTCCCGCACTGGAGTGCAGGGCTGTGGTGCTGAATATCAATAAAGGACATAATCAGGAAATTATGGATAAATGCAAACGTTTGTCAGATTATGCATATTTTATTCAGGCAGTGCGTGATAAGCTGAATCAGGGATTCTCTTTGGAAATTGCCGTTGACCAGGCAGTACAGTTTTGTATCGAACAGGATATTCTGGCAGATATCCTGAGTCAGAATCGGGCGGAGGTGATGAATGTGTTGCTGACAACCTATAATAGAAAACAGCATAACAGAACCCTGCGGGAGGAAGGTCGAGAAGAAGGTCGAGAAGAAGGACGGTGTGAAGGTATTAACCGTATCAACGAACTGAACCGCCGGCTGCTTCTGGATGACAGGAAAGAGGATATGCTGAGGGCAGTTCAGGACTCGGCGTATCAGGAAGAACTGTTAAAGGAATATGGCTTATAAGAAGCGATAGAACATAGGTCCTATTCTGCAGCCGGAGACCGGCAGGCCATGCATGGGAGGCACAAAATGGAAAAAATACTGATTGTGGAGGATGACAGGAAAATAAGGGAAGAGCTTTGCAGTGCCCTGGAGAAAAAGGGGTATGCCTGTATTCTGCCTGAGCAGTTCGAAGATGTGGCAGGACAGATACTCCGGGAAGCACCTGACCTGGTGCTGCTGGATTTGAATCTGCCGGTACAGGACGGATTTTATATCTGCCAGGAGGTAAGAAAACAGACAGATGTGCCTGTGATCGTTGTCACCAGCTCAGACAGTGATATGGATGAACTTATGAGTCTCCACGCGGGGGCTGATGATTTTGTCACCAAACCCTACAATATGCATGTGCTTCTGGCCCATATCGCTACCGTGCTGCATAGGGCTTACGGAAGGAAACCATCCATGGTCCTGACCCACAACGGCCTGTCCCTTGACCTTATGAAAAGCAGAATCTCTTTCCAGGGCAGAGAGGCGGATCTGACAAAAAATGAGATGGGCATTTTGAAAATGCTGATGGAACATGCAGGGAGTATTATTTCCCGCACAGATTTGATCTGCAGTCTGTGGGCAATGGAAGAATTTGTGGAGGACAGCACCCTCAATGTGAATATCAACCGCCTCAGAAAGAAACTGGCTGATTTGGGCCTGGATCATTACCTGGTCACAAAACGGGGACAGGGGTACATGGTATGAAATTCTCAGAGTATGTCAGGGATAAATGGTTTGCCATCAGCGCAGGATTTCTAACCTGCTTTTTAGCGGCCCAGTTTCTCTGGATCATGGGTACGGATAAATTGGTGATCACTGTTGTGGCGGTTCTGTATTTTCTTGGCCTTTTCTGTACAGCCTGTTATGACTGTTTCCGCAAGAAGCAGTATTATGACCATCTGGAAAGTACCTGGCAGGAACTGGAGGAGAAATCCTATCTGTCTGAGATCATAGAGGAGCCTGATTTTTATGACGGCAGACTTTTATACAGGATCATTAAGAGGAACGGCAAATACTTAAACGATGTGATCGCGGACCAGCAGCTTGAGATGATGGAATACAAAAACTATGTGCAGACCTGGGCACATGAAATAAAAACGCCGATCGCGGTGGAACACCTGATCATAGACAACCACAGAGGGCCTCTGACGTCCAGCCTGGAGGAAGAGGTGGAAAAAATAGAGTCCTATGTGGAGCAGATGCTATACTATACAAAAAGCGGCAGTCTGGAGTCTGATTACATCATTCAGCCTGCCAGTCTGAAACATATGGTGATGGAAGTGATCCGAAAGAACACGAAAATGATGGTGGCAGCAGGGATACTTCCCAGACTGGAGAATCTGGATCACGAAATCCTCACCGATACAAAATGGATGGTCTTCATTCTGGGCCAGATCGTCACAAACGCGGTAAAATACAGTGACAGCAGCAAAAAATCCTGCATTTTTTTCAGAGCCGAAGAGACAGCGGGGGATATGGTGGAATTTACCGTGGAAGACAACGGAATCGGCATCCCGGCATGTGATCTGTCCCGTGTATTTCAAAAAGGATTCACCGGAGAAAATGGAAGGGTGGTCCAGAAATCCACCGGAATGGGGCTGTATCTCTGTAAAAAACTCTGTGACAAGATGGACATTCCTCTGGCGATCCGGTCAAAGCAGGGGGAAGGGACAAAACTGATCTTTCAATTAAAAAAAAGCTTCTCAATACCTGAGTAAGGGAATTGGGAAGCTTTTTTGACTGTGCTCTTATATTACAAAAATGTAATTTTAATGTTATGAAAACACGTTTTACCGGCAGAAAAATAATGGTACACTGTGTGCATAAAGAAGGGAACAGGAAAGGAGACAGGAAGAAATGAAAACAATTTTAAAAGTAGATAATCTTGAAAAATTTTATAAAAATAAAGGCAGTCTTACAAAGGCAGTGAATCATATCAGCTTTGAGGTACAGGAAGGAGAATACCTGGGAATCATGGGTGCCTCCGGCAGCGGCAAAACCACTCTATTAAACTGTATATCAACCGTTGACCATGCAACAGCAGGCCATATTTATGTAAATGGAAAGGACGTCACGGATATGAAGGAAACCGCCCTTGCCAGATTCCGCAGAGAGGAGCTGGGATTTATTTTCCAGAGCTTTAATCTGCTGGACACACTGACAGGCCGTGACAATATTGCGCTTGCCCTGGCAATCTTGGGTGAACATCCGAAGAAAATAGACGGTAAGATCAACAAAATTGCCCAGGAACTGGGGATCGGAGAGATTCTGGAGAAGTATCCCTATGAGATGTCGGGAGGGCAGCAGCAGAGAGTTGCCTGTGCCAGAGCCATTGTTACCAACCCCTCCCTGATCCTGGCAGATGAACCCACAGGCGCACTGGATTCAAGATCCGCAGGCATGTTTCTGGACAGCCTGGGACTTTTAAATGAAGAAAGACATGCCACGATCCTGATGGTCACCCATGATGCTTTTACAGCAAGCCACTGCAAACGCATTCTCTTTATGAAGGACGGCAGGATATTCAATGAGCTGGTCCGGGGGGCTGATTCCAGGAGAGCGTTTTTTGACAAGATTATGCAGGTAGTTTCCCTGCTGGGAGGTGACAAGGGTCATGCGTTCTAAGAAAAGAATATCAAAAAAAGTATTTAAAGAGCTGGCAGCTAAAAATGTGAAGAAAAGTGCAAAGGATTACTTTATCTATTTTTTTACCCTTACCTTTGCCGTATGTCTTTTTTACACCTTCAACTCCATCAAAGATCAGTTTGAGATTCTGGGAATCCCGGACACTTTCAATTATCTGGCAGCATCCCAGGGGGCGATCGCAGCGGTTTCCGTTGTGTCCTGTATGATCATTGGATTTCTGGTTTCCTATGCCAACCGTTTTTTGATGAAGCGAAGGAAAAAGGAGTTTGGTGTCTACTTTACTTTGGGAATGGACAGAAGAGATGTGGGCAGGCTATTGATGAAAGAGACCATGAAGATTGGCAGTGCGGCTCTTCTATCCGGACTTCTGCTGGGAATCGGCACATCTCAGGTGCTGTCCATGATTACTGCCAGAATCTCAGGGGCGGGGCTAGGCAGTTACAGTTTTATATTTTCTTTCGGTGCGGCTATGGCTGCTGTCATTTTCTTTGGCCTGACCTTTGCGTTTGTCCATTTTTTCAATGTTCGGGAATTAAAGAAGATGGAGCTGATCGATCTGCTCTATGCGGACAGAAAGAATGAGGAAGTGCCGGAGTCAAAGAAAAGAGATGTGCTTTTGGGAATCCTCTCCATTCTGCTTTTTGTCTCGGCCTTTCTGCTCATATTCTGCCTGTCAGAAACAAAATTTCTGGAAGCCCTGACAGCAGGTGCTGCCCTGGCGGCAGCCGGCACAGTCCTGTTTTTTATATCAGCAGCCGGCATTGCCGCAGATATCATGAAGAAGAGAAAGGGGTTTTACTACAGAAAGCTGCATATCTTTGACGTGAACCAGCTTGGAAGCCGTATAAAAACAGCCGGGATATCCATTGCAGTTGTCAGTATCCTTATGTATTTGTCTGTTTCCGTTATGGGGATAGGCATGGGGCTGGGGCAGAGTGCCATCATCAAAAAGGATAAGACAGCGCCTTATGACATCAGTGTTGAGTACTATTACTTTGGGGATTCCACGGATGATGAGATGAACGGGATGTCTGTTTTGGAGAAGCTGGAGCAGCAGGGGGCAGCACTTCCGCAGTATCTGGAAAGTTCTGCGGATCTGACCATGTATGAACAGGAAAACCTGACAGAAAGCAGCCTGTTTGCCATCTGTACAGAGAATACAAAAGTAAGAAGAAATTTTGAGGATCCTCCTGTTTTGTTGCTAGGTGCTGATGATTACAATAAGGTAAGAGAACTGCTTAAGCTGGAGCCGATCACTTTAGGAGAAAATGAATATGCATTTACCTACAATGAACCGGATGCGAAAGACCTCCTGTCAGAATATGCCGGGAAGCAGAAGGAGCCGCTTAAGATAGGAGGCAAAGAGCTTACCCTGAAGGAAGGCGGCATATATGAAACAACACTGTACAACAGTAATATCTTCGGCGATATAGGGACTCTGGTGGTGCCGCAGAAGACGGCTGAAACAGGTACACCGTATTTGAAAGTAAATAATGGCATGTTTAAGGGAAATGCGAATATCGCATATGAGGAGGCAACCGCGGATCTGAATAAGGCGAAGAACTTTATCTATATAAGTCAGAAAGACATCAATGTGGAGATCATGTCAGACCAGTTGACCTCTTCCTATGTGGGAATTTATCTGGGTATTATATTTCTGGTGACCGCCGGAGCCGTGCTGGCGCTGCAGCAGCTTACCCAGTCAGCGGAAAATGAAAAGCGTTATGCTCTTCTGTCTAAAATGGGCGCAGGAGAGAAGCTGATGAGAAAATCCCTTATGACCCAGATGAAAGTGTACTTTGGTCTGCCCTTTAGCCTGGCGGCCCTCAACGCGGCATTTACTATGGCAGGAGCATATAGAAATATTCCATATCTGACAAAAGGAGAAGCATTTCAGAATATCTTTTTTGCAGCAGGACTTTCGATTGTTATATATGCGGTTTATTTCATGACAACGTATTCAGGCAGCAAACGAATCTTAAAATTATAAAGAAGGGGGGCCGAAAACGGTGTTCAAATATCTGCTGCCATGCTATAATAAATAAAAGAACCGAATACTTGTCAACAAGGTAAGCGCAGATTTCTCCGGCCGTCTTGGCGAAGGAGGAAAGGCTGATAAGGCTTAACATTTGTTTCCCGGACAAATGGGCGGATGAATATAACACTGGCAGAAAATGAAAATGGAGAAGCTGTTGACTCATAGAATACAGGAAATTCTATGTATCAGCAGTTTCTTTTTCTATGGTAGTTCATACGGTACAGGTATCCGCAGAAGAAGGAGAAGATATATGAAACTGTTGATCGTAGAAGATGATCCGGAAATCAGTGAAATGCTGAAGGATTTTTTAATAACGGAAAATTTTGAGGCTGATACAGCCCATGACGGGGCAGAAGCCTGCAGTATGTTTGAATCTGTGTCTTATGATCTTGTGCTGCTTGATCTGATGATACCTAAAATCAGCGGTATGGAGGTATTGCAGCGAATCAGAAGAAAAAGTGTGGTTCCGGTTATTATTATCTCGGCAAAAGACAGCGATTCTGACAAAACTCTTGGGCTGGGCCTTGGCGCGGATGATTATATCACAAAGCCATTTTCCGTGACTGAGGCACTGGCCCGCATTAAAGCCAATCTGCGCAGGTCCAACCAGTATGCAGCAGCGGCCCTGGGCAGATCAGAAGACAATAACAGCAGCATCGCATATGGAGAGCTGGTACTGAATCCCGATGATTACACTGTGCTGAAAAACGGCAGGAGCGTGGAACTGACCGCAAAAGAGTTCGGCATTTTGAAGCTGCTTCTGCAGAATCCGAAAAAGGTATACACTAAGGCCCAGATCTATTCCCTTATCTGGAATGATGCCTATTGTGGGGACGAGAACGCAGTAAACGTCCACATGAGCAGACTGAGGACTAAAATTGAGGATAATCCCCGTATACCGAAATATATCGTAACCGTTTGGGGAATCGGTTATAAGTTAGGAGAGATCAAATGAGTCAGGATACGATCATATTTTTTCTGGCTGCAGTTATTGCAGTGCTGTCTTTTGTGGTCCTGTACCAGCGGTTCGTATTTCGGAAGGGAATACAGAAGAAAATCGGGGATATGGGAGATACATTGGAGCAGATACTGGACGAAAAAAGTGACGAAAAGGTTATGGTCTTTACGGATGATAAAGCTCTCATTCATCTGTCCTCACAGATCAACCGTCTTCTGGATGACAGGCAGAGAATCCAGGCAGATTTCAGGCGGTCCGAGATCTCTGCGAAAAATATGCTCTCCAACATTTCCCATGACATCAGGACACCTATGACCGTTATCCTGGGGTATCTGGAAATCATGCGCCTGGAAGCGGAGGGGAAGGACAAGATGGTTGCGAAGGTGGAACAGAAGGCCCGGAAAGTTATGGAGCTGATCAACCAGTTTTTCACACTTGCCAAGCTGGAATCCGGGGACACACAAGTAGAGATGGGACGTGTGAATCTGAGTGAGTGCTGCAGGGAAAATGTGTTGGATTTTTATGAGCTGCTCACCCAGAAGGAATTTCAGGTGGAGATCGAGATCCCGGAGGAACCGGTGTTTGTTGAGGGCAATGAGGAGGCGCTTCAGCGTATACTTTTTAATCTGATTTCCAATGCCGTGCGGTATGGTTCTGACGGAAAGTATCTGGGCATAGCTGTTCGTACCGAAGGGGTATTTGCCTTGATCCATGTGACGGACAGAGGAAAGGGAATCGAGAAAGCCTTTGCCGGTACCGTGTTTGAGCGGCTTTTCACCATGGAGGACTCCAGAAACCGGGAAATCCAGGGGAACGGCCTGGGCCTGACCATTGCCAGGAATCTGGCTGTGAAGATGGGAGGGGACATTACACTTGTGAGTGAACCGGATGTCAGCACAACCTTTACCGTAAAACTGAGGAAAATGACATTTTAGCATCCCGCGAAAGAAATTCGTAAGAATTATGCAAGAGTTTTGCAAATCGGGCTCTCTATAATAAGAAGTATCAAGGGAAGGAGAGAAGAGAAATGACATATATTCTTCAGACGAACCACGTGACAAAATCTATAGGAAAGAAGGAACTGGTCCGGGATGTGAACATCCATATAAAAAAGGGAGAGATTTACGGATTTCTGGGACCGAATGGGGCAGGCAAGACAACGGTTATGAAAATGATCACTAATCTGTGGAAGCCTACAGAGGGAGAAATCGAAATCTTCGGGGAAAAACTTACACCCACATCCTATGGAGTGCTGAAACGGATGGGAAGTATCATAGAATTTCCAACTTTTTATGAAACCATGAGCGGGTATGACAACCTGGTACTGCACTGTGAATACATGGGATACCACAATCCGGGGAGCATTGAAAATGCCCTTGAACTGCTGCATTTAACAGAAGCAGGGAGCAAGCCGGTCAAAAGCTATTCTCTGGGCATGAAGCAGCGTCTGGGAATCGCCAGGACTATCCTCACGAAACCGGAACTTCTGGTTCTGGATGAGCCGACCAACGGCCTGGACCCGGCAGGAATGAAACAGATCCGCGATCTGCTTAAAATGCTCTGCGCAGAATACCATATCACGGTTATGATATCCACCCATATTCTATCAGAAATTGAAAGCATTGCAGACACTATTGGCGTCATTGACCATGGTAAGCTGGTGAAGGAAGTGCCAATGAAAGAGGTTGCGGAGATGAATACTTCTTATATCTATCTGGAGGTCAATGATAACAAACGGGCATCCTATGTGCTGGCCGATAAACTGGAACTGGATAACTTCAAGATCATGGACGGACACAGAATCCGTATTTATGACAGCCGTGTCACCACACAGGAGATCACCAGGGTCATGCATGACAATGGAGTGGAAGTGATCTCTATTGGAAAACAGATGGAGACTCTGGAGGATTATTTTTTGAAGCTGACGGCAGATGGGGAGTGAGGAATATGGATATGTGGAAATTAATAAAACTGGAATATAGAAAAAATAACATTAAGAAATATTTGTGGGGTGCTGTGGCAGCAGCAGTGCTGTTGGGGATTTTTATGTTTGCCCTGGCTTTTCTCGGTATTGCCAATGATCCCGACACGGGGGTGCCGGATGCGGCACCCGGAAATGAAGTGATCTCCGCGTCGGTGGAGCTGTTTACCAGTATGGTATTCCTTGTATTTACCAGTGTGATGCTGTCCACTTTTATTGTCAGTGCTTATAAGAATAAGACCATGAACCTTATGTTTTCTTATCCCATTAAGCGCCAGAAGATTATTGCTTCGCAGATGGCGGCTGTGTGGATCTTTAATTTTACAGCGCTGGTGCTTACAAAATTACTGCTTTACGGCACTATTTTAATAGGTTCCAGGTTCATGGCGTCATCGTTTATACTGGATTATCATATGGGGAGTCTGGGGTTTTATATCCAACTGCTTCTGAAATCAGCCGTTATTGTCAGCATGAGTTTTATCGCCCTGTTCACAGGCCTGGCTATGAAATCCTCCAAGGCAGTGATCGTCACTTCATTTCTGCTGATCTTTCTGACGCAGGCAAATGTAGGCGACTTTACGCTGGCGGACAATGCTGTGTTTCCGGTAATTCTGACACTGATTTCCCTGCTGTTTGCATTTCTTTCCGTATGCGGGGCGGAGAAGAAGGACCTGATTTGACAGAATAGATGTCTATTTTTGGAATATATCAAGCGCATGACTTGTGATACCTGCCAGATCCTCCCGTTCACAGGTGGCAAAGTGGTATTTCAGATAAAGCGCAAATGCACGGTCATCCATTGCGTCCACTGCTTCGCGCATACACAGGGCGAAACCGTCTGCTGCCACGTAATGCAGCCGGGTTACGGGAAGTTCACACATCAGGTCATCAATGTTTTCCTTTCTTACAAGTTCAAACAAATCTTTCGGTTTGGATATGGCGGCAAATGTATGGGGGTCAAGCTGGCCCCCTTCTATATATTCCGCAACATTGATATTGCCCCGGTGGAATCCTTCATCCAGGAGACAGCCGTCAGATATCACATAAGCGGCAAAGATCACGCCTCCTTTTTTCGTCACACGGATGGCTTCGCGCAGTGTCTGCAGTTTATCCTCCCTGCTGTACAGGTGGTACAGAGGGCCGAGAAGCAGCGTAATGTCATAGGTATCGTTGGGGAAGGCGGATAAATCCATGGCGTTTCCATGGGTGATGGATATGCGTTCCTCCTCCCGGGTGTTTTTGCGGAAAACCTCTATATTGTGCGCAACCAGTTCCACGGCATCTACCGTGTATCCCTGACGCGCCAATGCATGGGAGTACCGGCCGGTTCCGGCACCAATCTCCAGTACCCGGTGGCAGGGTTTTATATATTTTTCGATATAATGCATTGTGGTGAGAAACTCAACAGAGCCGTGTTTTGATATCAGCCGGCTGTCCTCGTCGTAATGCTTGTAAAAGTCAGTCAGGTATGGATTTGTTTTCATACGGCACCCCTTTCGTCAGGAAATTCCCAATCCGGCTTTTCCTGTTTTATAAAAGCAGACAATACATTTCTGAGCATTTTTTCAGCGGTTTCTCTGTTTAGAGCTGTTTTTTTCGTCACGGTCAGAACGGCGATGCCGTGGGTATAGAGAAATAGATCCAGAAATATGACTTTCCCGTTTTCCGGTTCCAATCCCATGGACGCGGAGAAACGTTCTGCATTTCTTTCATTGTCACTTTCCCTGTAAAAGTCCTCTGCATCGGTCATCATCAGATCCATATCATTTACAAACAGCAGTTTAAACAGATGCGGCTCCCTGTCGGCAAATTCCAGATATGAAAGAGGAAGTAATAAGCAGAAGGGGGTATGGGCGGAAGTTTGATAATGTATCACGTACTGTTTGTAATATTCATATGCGAATGTAAGAAATTCTTTTTTTAATTCCTCCATGTTTTCATAACAGGTAAAAATTGGCCGGGTGGAACACTGCAGTTTATTTGCAATGCTTCTGGCATTGACCGTTTCAAATCCGGATTCTCTTGTGATATCCAGAACCGTATTCAAAATCATTTCTTTCGATATTTTGGCTTTGGGCGGCATGTACGAACCTCTCTATGTAAAGTTTGTAAGGTAACATATGTTACATAACTATTGTTGCATAAGGTGTGGATAATGTCAACAGAGAGTTTTATATTTTTTACAGGGGGAGGATTTTCGGAGATTCATGATCGCAGTGAAAACGGCGGTTTTGAATGATATGGCAAAACCGCCGTCTTAAACTTAATATTTATCTTCTCACCGGTCTGACATACTTAAAGAAACGTTCGGGATTATAATAAAGATATATGATTCTTCCCGGGGATGTATCATAGCAGTAACCGGTGTCCGTAAAATCAAAGGAGGACATTGCCTTTTCAATCTTTTCTTCCACGCTGCGGTTTTCCTGTTCATAATCGAAGGGTCCATGTTCAAAAACAATATATTCTGCTTCGGGAACGTCGATCATAAGCATCTGCGGCGGAACTTCACCGCTGTAGTCAGCAGGAAGACGTGCGCCATAACACTCTGTGCGCGGAAAACCCCAATCACAGAGTCTGCCGTCCGGATCATTGATATAAGCTGTGATCTGGCCGCTGCCGCTGTCTGATTCACTGCCGCCGTCATCATCCAGCTTGCCCTTGATACTGTCCAGCAGGCCGCAGATCGTTTCCCGGTCCTGTCCGGGGATCAGAGCCTGTTTCTGCCAGAAGTCCCAATACCCATTGCTCTCATAGTTTTTAATGTGTAAGTATTTATGCGCGGGAATGGTTATAAAATAAATTTTGATATCATCTGTAGATTTTATCATTCCAATTTCTCCTAATCCTAGAAAGTAGCGGTCGAAAGGGTTTATTTTTGTCCGGAGAACCACAGGTTTCGGTTTTTTCCTGTATTCACTTGGAGTGACGCCGTATTCTGTCTTAAATGCTCTGGTAAAAGCTTCATGGGATGAAAAACCGTAAGCAAAAGCAATATCAATAAGCGTTTTTTCGCTGTCCCGGACTTCTTTTAACGCGAATGCCAATTTTCTGTGCCGGAGATAATCCCGGAACTGCATACCTGATATTTCTTTGAATTTCCTTGTTGTATAAAATTCAGAATAACCCAGCCTGCCGGATAGAGCGTGCAGTGTCAGGGATTCGTCATTATAATTTTTGATACTTTGATCGATCTCATCCACAATGATCTGAATCTGTTTCTGCCATTCATACATTTTTCAGTTTACCTCGTTTCAACCACCCTATATGCATTATAAAGAAAATGGAGGGGGCATGCTTGATTTTACTTGCTGTAATTTTTGGGGGTACTGTATACACGGAAAGGTCATAGTGTTATGCAGTAATATTATACCCTATTGATCTGTGATGATAAAGCGAGGATACGCGGTTGCCTGGTGCGGACCGGAGTTTAGGATTGAAGGATTTGACTGAAAATTGTATAATTAAAATAAATATTGACAGGTATTAAACATGATATGTGAGCGGGATTGTATTAGGGTATATTAGTGTATAAGATGAGATTCGGAGAGGGGAGGAGAAGGTATGGATAATACTGCAGCAAGCGTAAAGGCTTTTAACCGGAAGCAGAGGTGCGGCCTGGGAGCGGTGGAATTTGGAAGAAGGTTACTGCCGTTTCTCACGGCATCGGGTATGATGTCCTATATGCTGGAGGGGATGGAGGTTTCCGGTTCCGGGGTATGGATGATCATGATGGCTGCTCTGATCGTTTCGTCACTGACGGTATTTATTTTAAGTTTCGTGATGGACAGAACCCGTAAAAGATCAGGCCGCAGCAAACTCTGGATATACAGCGGGATTCTTCTGCTGGCGGTAAGCGTACTGATGAGTATGCATGTTCCGGGAAACGCCATGGGAGCGAGATTAGTATATGCGGGGATTGTGTTATTTGTCTGGAGTTCCAGTGTAAAGCTGCTTCTTTACCCGGCGGATGCACTGATAGCAGGGATGACCGCGGATACGGCAGAGCGGTGGAATCTGGCATCTGTCAAGGGCATTGCAGGCAGCTTGGCGGCGATTTGTGCTGTGTTTCCTGCGGGCCGGCTCGCCGCGCCGGGAATCATGGGGGCAGATGGAGGAAAACGGTATGTGACAGTATTTACAGTTCTCATAATTATCGCCATATTAACAGGAAGTTTTCTTCTGAAAGAGATAAATATTCCCCGGATTCCGGAGAGCCAGAGCATGAGCCTGAAAAACTGTGCAGGGGATTTTAAAGCCTTTTTAACAAACCGGTATTTTCTGATCCTGGTGGTTTATGGGGGCCTTCTGATGTTCGGAACCTCTGTGTTCGCCACTCTTACAGGGGAATATTCTTTCTGGATTTTAAGAGAAACCGGAAACGCTGCAGTTATGAATGGGATTCGTTATGGAATCCCCCTGGCTGCGTTTTTTGCCGTACTGCTTCTGAACAGGAAACTTACCAAAAAACAGTGTGCCCTTTTGGGAACAGGAATCTATGCAGCGGCCTGCTTGCTGATGCTTGTGAGTATGAAAATACAGCCCGTCTATTATCCGGCGTTTGTATTGGGAGAAATCGGAAACGGATTTATGTGGGCAATGCTGTGGGCCATGGAACCGGATGTGTTCGATCATGTGGACTACATGACCGGAAGAGCGCGCGCCGTATTTCCGGTAGCATTTATCGCCGCTGTTGTATCGATAGGGGGCGGTTTGGCCGGTGCTCTGAGACAGAGTTTGGCAGGGTTTATCATGAATCAGCAGAATTTTTCCGGATTAGTGGAGGCATCTATACGGCCCGATGGCCGGAAACAGTTGGCGGTGCTGGGATTTATGGTGATACCTTTGGTGGTTTGCGGAGTGGTGGCGTTGGTGCTGAGGAGGTATGGGCTGGATGAGGAGTATGGTGATGTCCGGATGGAGCTGGACAGGAGGGGGAAGAGAGCTTAAAAATTTCCGTGTCTATGAAAAATGCCTTTTCCTGATAAGAATCAGATATGTATAGGAACTTTGTCGATAATGGTTTTTTGTTGTGTCGAAATTTTTTTCTACTACAATATATTTATGGTTAATATCCCTTACAGCCAGTAAGGAATTATCCATCTTGTTGCTTAAGCTGTTATAATGATGGAGCAATCGGTATGTCGTCTTCCTTTCTTGGACTTCACGTCCGTTAATTAGACTGATAACCAGCTCCTCATTCGCAGGGATCGTTTTATGCAGGTTGAACTGCCTACGGTACGTTCGTGTCACACCACAGTAGATTGAATAGGCAATGAGTAAAACTGGTACTTATCTACCCTATTGCATCTAGCGTAATGAGCTGACCCTCCCGGCTCCATACGGAACCAATATGCGGAGGTTTCCCTTCTTTTTTTGTTGGAACACATCTTTCTTCCGTGAATACAGATGACCTTTTTCAAGGCACCTCCTTCATTTCTGTTTAAGAGCTTCTGCCATTTCCCATACAATTGTTGGAGAACCTTCACAGACAGCATTTCCATTACACGATTCAGAGTATCGTGTGATGGAATTCCATTTTTGAGTTCGATATATTTACGGAGATAATCCGGATATTCTTTTGTAAGCAGTTCCAATTCTGCCCAGTAGTCCGCATTAGCAAGTATTACAAACAGAGCAGTCACCAGAATATCTTTCGGTTTATGGCGTACCTTACTTGTGCTGGTGTACATCTTCAATATCTTCCATCCGGTTAACAGTTTTTCCATAACAAAACCCCCATTTTTCTTTTGTCATACCGGAAAAAGGACTTTGTTTATAATTTACTTACTCATGTGTTTGTTGCGAAACATGGCTTACTGTTCATTGGAAGCAGGGAATCTATTTCTGGGTTGTAACAATCATGATATTTGTTTTTGGTATTGAAATATTAAAACGTCTGAAACCACATTTTGCAGACGTATTGTAGGGAGATATGGTAGGGTAAAATAAAGATAGGATTCAAAGCCTGCAATAAGTTTCTCATACAGAAACTTATTTTTGATATAAGAATAACTATTTCATCTGGAGGCGCGAAAAACAGGGAATACATGATAATATTTTGGTAAAAGAAAGGAGTGTGCAGATGAAATATTCAGTATGTATTGATGCAGTATTTATGAACAAAGGCAGTTTTAAGGAATCTATGAAAAAGGTGAAAGAAGCTGGCTATGAGGCGATTGAATTTTGGACATGGTGGGATAAGGATGTAGATGAAATTGCGAAAGTCCGGAAAGAACTGGGACTGGAGATTGCAACTTTCTGTACAAAATTTGTCAACCCGGGTGACAAAGAGAAACAAAATGATTATCTGAACGGATTAAAAGAAAGTATTGAAACAGCAAAAAAACTTAACTGCAGGACCCTGATCGCTCAGGCAGGATGGGAATTTGAAAGCTTTCAAAAAGAAATCACCAGAAAAGAACACAGGAAAACTTTTTTAGACACCATGCGTAAGGCGGCAGAAATTGTGGAAAAAGAAAACATGAATTTGGTAATAGAGCCACTCAATCTGTTGGTAAATCATCCGGGTTACCATCTGTCTACCTCAGAGGATTCCTTTGATGTCATTGATAAGATTGGAAGTGACAATGTGAAGATCCTGTTTGATATTTATCATCAACAGATTACAGAGGGAAACCTGATCCAGAACATTACCGAAAATATTAATAAAATCGGACATTTTCACGCAGCAGGAAATCCGGGCCGAAATGAAATCACAAAAGGTGAGATTGCCTACCGGCATGTATTTGAGGCGATTGATAAGCTTGGATATGACAGATATATTGGACTGGAATATATGACAGAAAATGATCCGGTACCCGGGTTAATAGAGGCAAGAGAAACTATATTAATTTAGAAGAAGGAGAAAACAATGAAAGATAATAAAGAAATTTATAAGGTTGCAGTGATTGGATGCGGATGGATCGCGGAGGACAAACATATACCAGGATTAAAAGCAAACAAAGACGTGGAAATTGTTGCTCTGTGCGATATTTCGGTGGAGAAAGCAAATAGGCTTGCTAAAATGTACGAACTGACGGATGTGGCAATCTATTCAGACTACAGAAAAATGCTGGCGGAAGTGGAAACAGACATTGTTCATATAGCAACCCCCAATCCGCTGCATTGTGAAATGACAGTGGCAGCCCTTGAAAACGGTAATCATGTTTTATGTGAAAAACCCATGGCAACCACAAAAAAGGAATGTGAAGAAATGATCGCAGCTGCAGAAAAAGCTGATAAGAAACTGACTATCGGTTATCAGTGGAGATACCGCCCGGAAGCCCTGTATATCAAAGAGATGTGTGATAAAGGCGAGCTTGGAGAAATCTATTTTGCCAAAGCCCATGCGACCCGTTACAGAGCAGTTCCAAAATGGGGAGAGTATTTATCCGGCAAAAACGGGGGAGGAGTCCTGATTGATGGAGCGCCTCATTCTCTTGATCTGACACTCTGGGCAATGGATAATTATGAGCCGTTAAGTGTGAAAGCACATACCTATAGAAAGATGATAGATAAGCCGGAAGGAAATATCTGGGGCGGCTGGACAGAACAGGAATTTAAGGTTGAGGATTCCGGTTTTGCTCTGGTCACAATGAAGAATGGAGCCACCATTCTTGTAGAGGCGGCTTGGATGATCAATATGCTGAGCGGAGATATGAAGACAACACTTTGCGGAACAGAGGCGGGTGTAGATATGTTTAATGAAGGCGGAGTCAGGATCAATGGAGTTTCTCATGGAAAGCCATACGTGATGGAACCGGATATGAGTATTCCCGGTGCCCCATTTGCAATACAGCCAGTGGCTCCAATGTTCCGTGAATCACAGGAATTCATTAAAGCGATCCGTGAGGATACGGAGCCATTCATCAAGCCAAGGGAAGCCATGGTGGTGACACAGATCGTAGAGGGAATTTACGAATCTGCAAGAACAGGAAAAGAAGTATTTTTTGAATAGGAGACAGATATGGAGATTAAACTTGGTATTATCGGATTTGGGTTTATGGGGCATGAACATGCCAATATGATGCAGACTTTGGATGAGATTAGTTTAAAAGCAGTCTGTGATACAGATACGTCTCAGCTTGAAGATGCGCCGGAAGGTGTTGAACGCTATACGAATGTGGAGACCATGCTGGAAAAAGCAGATATCAATACCGTTATTATTTCAGTCCCGAATCCACTGCACATTGAGATGGTGACAAAATGCGCCGCAGCCGGGAAAAATATTATCTGCGAAAAGCCGGCTGCAATGACAGTGAAAGAGTTTGACGAAATGGTAGAAATAGCAGAAAAAGCGGGCGTACATTTTACTGTCCATCAGCAAAGACGTTGGGATGTGGATTACAGGACAATGAAAGAAGTTTACGATCAGAAACTTCTTGGGGATATCTATATTATAAAATCCCAGTTATATGGATTTAATGGAAATATGCATGACTGGCACATTTACCCTGAGATGGGAGGCGGAATGCTGTATGACTGGGGTGTTCATTTGATTGACCAGATCGCGCAGATGGTAGACAGCAAAATTTTAACAGTATATGCTGATTTGAAAAATGTCATCAATAAAAATGTAGATGATTATTTTAAAATTATTTTTGAGTTTGCAAACCATATAACTGCCGAAATCGAACTCGGTACTTATTATCTGACTCCTAAGAGAGCATGGTTTATAGGAGGAAGCACTGGAAGTGCAGTGATTGATGGAACATTTCGGGCACAGGGAAATACAGAAGGTAAAATTGTAAGAACAAAGCATCTTTTGGAGAGCGTTCCCGGAAAACTGACCATGACTTCCGCTGGCCCCACCAGAAGCTTTGGCGAGCCGGAACCGGGATTACTGTATGAGGAGGAATTACCGGAAGTACATACAGAGCATAGGGATTTCTTTGTGAATTACATTAATGCGAGAAAAGGGCTGGAAGAGGATGCAATCGGGCTTTCGGAAGTAAGACGGGTATTGTGCCTGATGGATGCAGTGCGGAAATCTTCTGCAACAGGAAAGGCAGTGGAATTTGAAAAATAGAAAGGGGAGCAGATGTTATGGATTTTCAGGCATATAATAAAATATTAATCTGCAAAGGGAATATCAGGAATACGTTCGTGGATGGCTTAAAGACAGGATATGAGTTTGATATTAAATATCCGTCCTATCGCGGAGCTTTTTTAAGCTGTATCGAAGCACTTACCTTTAAAATAGATGGGATTGAGATTCCCAAAGAGGACATTCAACTGCAAGTCAATAATAAATTATTTCTCATGGATGAACTTTCAGAGTGTTTTAAAGAATACTGGTTTGTGCGGGACAAGGGTACGGTAAAGGTATTCAGAGATGGAGGCCTTGAAGCGGGAGTTCATGAACTGAATGTATATATGAAACACAGAGTTCCGTATACCGGTTATTTCGGCCAATATCTGGTGTTGGAAAGTGATGTTACGGAGAAAAAGATTGCGGAATAGGAGGGAACATATATGAAGCAGGATATTAAATTGGGAATCTCTTTATATAGTTTTTCAACAGAATATATCCATGAAAAACTGGATTTGGAAGGGGTTCTGAAAAAGGCTAAGGATATGGGATATGAGGGGATTGAAATTGTAGCAGCACAGATGGTCCCGGAATATCCGTATCCATCGGATAATTGGCTGGCAGAGTTCAAAAGTCTGCTTGAAAAATATGAGCTTGAACCTGTTTGCTGGAGTGCGTATATTGATATGGGAATAAGGACAGACAGAGATCTGACAGAAGAGGAAATCATCCAGTTTACTAAAAATGATTTAATATATGCGAAAAAAGCCGGATTTCCAATGGTCAGAACGCAGCACGCGATTTCACCGGATATTTTCCGAAAAATGATTCCGTTCTGCAAGAAACTGGGCATGAAACTAACCATTGAGATGCATCACCCACATCATCCGGAAGTACCTGTATGGAAAGAGTATTTTTCTATTATGAAGAATGAGGGAAGGGGCGTGCTTGGATTTGTACCTGATTTTAGCATTTTCCAGAAATACCCTCATCAGCTGTATATTGATCAGGCGATTTCTTTTGGATGCAGAAAAGATAAGATACAGGAAATCACGGAACTACATAAAAAAGGTGGAGATCTTGACCGGATCTTAAACGGGGATTTTAATGAAATTGAAAAACATACAGCCGAAGAAATGTTTGCAAAATTCAGTGCACCGGCACGAATAGAGCAGCTCAAGGATATCATTGATTGTGCGTTCTATATCCATGGAAAATTTTATTATCTGGATAACGATGAACACGATGAATGTATTCCGTTTGAAGAGATTGTTACAACAATTCGGGATCTGGGATATAAAGGTTATATTGCAAGCGAGTATGAGGGGCATCATTTTGATGAAACTATTGATTCAGAAGAGCAGTTGAAACACTTTGTAGCATTGAATACTAAGATTTTAAATTCGTAAAGGGGAGATAAGTATGAAGAACGGAAAATTACAGATTGGATTGATCGGCTGCGGCGGAATTGCCAATAACAAGCATATGCCGGCATTGAAGAGCCAGAGCGATAAGTGTGAAATGACAGCTTTTTGCGATATTATTAAAGAACGTGCAGAGAAAGCTGCCAAAGAATACGGAACAGAAAATGCAAAGGTATACACAGATTACAATGAAATGCTGAAGGACAAGGAAATCGATGTGGTACATGTGCTGACTCCAAATGTGGTCCATTGTCCGGCCACGGTTGCGGCTTTTGAAGCGGGGAAGCATGTATTGTGTGAAAAACCCATGGCCCACAACACAGAGGATGCAAAGAAGATGCTGGATGCATGGAAAAAATCCGGTAAAAAGTTTACGATAGGTTATCAGAACCGCTTCAGACCAGAGGTCCAAAATTTGAAAAAATCCTGCGAAAGCGGAGAGCTTGGTGAAATTTATTATGGAAAAGCACATGCCGTAAGAAGAAGAGCAGTGCCCACCTGGGGTGTTTTTCCGAATAAAGCGCTGCAGGGCGGAGGGCCGCTGATCGATATCGGAACCCATGCATTAGACATCACTCTGTGGATGATGGACAACTATGAGCCGGAGAGTGTAACAGGAAAAGTTTTCTATAAACTGGGACATTTACAGCAAGCTACTGAAGGAAATGAATTTGGGGCATGGGACCCTGACACGTATGAGGTTGAAGATTCTGCCATGGGCTTTATCAAAATGAAGGATGGCTCTGTGATCAATCTGGAAGCAGCCTGGGCGATCAATATGCTGGATTCCAGAGAGGCGTCTACAACACTTTGCGGAACTAAGGCAGGGGCGGAAATCCGTTCAGGTATGGGATATCCGGTAGATGAACTGATCTATAACCGAGGGAAGAATGGTCAGCTTATGGAAGAAAAAATATCCGCAAAAGGAAATGTGGCTTATTTTGAAGGCGGAGCAGGGGATCCGGGAGTAATAGAAGCAGAACATTGGCTGAATGCGGTTCTGAATGACACAGAGCCTTTGGTAAAGCCTGAACAGGCCTTTGTTGTCACACAGATTTTGGAAGCGATTTATCAGTCCGATGAACTTGGTAAGGAAATCCGATTATAAACAGGGGGTGTCATCATGAAATTAGGTTTTGTATCTGCCATTTTAGAGCAGAGCAGTTATGAAGAAATGATGGATACAGCATCAGAATTAGGATTCGGGTGTGTGGAGGTTGCCTGCTGGCCAAAGGGAAAAGCAGAGAGAAGATATGCAGGCGTGTCACATATTGACGCAGAGCGTGTTATAGAGGATGATACTTACGCACAGCATATTCTGGAATATGCTGGGAAGAGGAAGGTAGAAATTTCTTCTTTGGCTTATTATCCCAATACTATGGATGCTGATCCTGAAAAGAGATGCCTGGCAGTCTCTCATTTAAAGGCATTGATACAGGCAAGTGCAAAACTTGGTGTGGGAATGGTTACGACATTTATAGGAAGAGACCAGACGAAAAACGTGGAGCAGAATCTGGAATTAGTGAAGGAAATCTGGCCGGAAATCATAGAAACGGCTGAAAAGTATTCTGTAAGGATTGCTATTGAAAACTGTCCCATGCTATTTGGACCGGATCAGTGGCCGGGTGGGCAGAATCTGATGACCACTCCTGCAGTCTGGAAAAAGGTATTTGAAATCCTGCCAAGTGAATATCTTGGACTTAATTATGATCCATCTCATTTTGTATGGCAGATGATAGATTATATAAAACCAATTTATGAGTTTAAAGACAAAATTTTTCATGTGCATTATAAGGATATCAAAATATATCAGGACAGATTGGACAGTGCCGGGATTATGGCGTATCCGCTTGAATTTATGTCACCGAAGCTACCGGGGCTGGGGGATGTAGACTGGGGAAGATATGTCAGTGCATTGACAGATATAGGATACGATGGGTATACTTGTATCGAAGTAGAGGATAAGGCGTTTGAGGGTACAGAAGAAGCTATTCTGAACAGCCTGAAGCTCAGTAAACGGTATATGGAACAGTATGTAATATAATAGAAAAAATGGGGGAATCACCATGAAAAGCAGAGCCATTCAAAAGCCGGAATTGACGGAGGAAGAGAAGCGTCAGCCTTATGCTAAATATTTGAACAGGCAGCCTGCCACACCAGCAAAAGAGGCACTGGAATATCTGCGAAGCAGACAGGAAATACCAGTAGAAGATGCTCTTCTTGCAGAAAATGGCAATATGAATGATATTTTGAAGGACGGGTATATGAAGTGTGAGTATGGAGTATGTACGCTTCCAAATGGCGGTGGATACGTTGCCATGCTGAACAAAATGCCCGGAGTGACTTTTCAAATGTATCAGTTCTGGAATAACTGGTGGTCAAAAGAGGACCAGACTTTGCGGTACCGTATCTGGAATCCGCGGGACCATTATAAAGCCGGATTTCGATGGTCCAGTGAAGATGTGGGAAAAGGTGTGGAGGATTTGATATTTTTAGATCATCTTGTCCCGGAAAATCTGGGGATTGATGGGAAATTAGCGAAGGAATCCTCCCTGTTGCTGGCAGATGGAGGAAATGTGATATCAAAAGCTATCGACGCAGAACCGTTGTCAGCCCCTCAGCCCGGTGTGGTCTGTCATTTTGTCAGAGAAATGGCAGACGGCAGTGGGATTGAGCTGAGAAGCCGGTTCTGGAAGGGGTATCAGTTTGGACCTGACGGATTATTTTGTGCTATGGGACCGGATACACCCAGAGAAACACTGGATACACTCTTGGGCCTGGCAGAACACAATGCTTGTGAGATGGCAAATCTGGCATCGATTTTACCGTCGCTGTACGCAGAACAAAACATTCAGTAGAAATATGAAAAGAGCCGGCCATGGAAACATGGCCGTTTCTTTATGTGAGGAGATCATGGAAAAAAAAGAAAAATATATTTTAGCGTTAGGAGTTGCATTGCTGCCGCCTGTATGGGCTGTACTCGGAGGAATAATCGGTATTGAGTGCAGCTGGATCGCATTGGTGTGCGCAGGAATTTATGTGGCAGCGGGCAATCAGGCATGCAGAGCAAATGGGATCATGCTCGGATTTACAGGCGGCGTTATCTGGGGAAATCTGGCTGATTGGCAGATAAAATTGTTGGGTAAGTATTTTAATGAAAATGCGGCGCTTTTTCTGGTCCTGTTTATTATGGGCGGGAGCGCTGTCCTGTTTGCAAATGTGATATTCCGGGAGAAGCCATACCTTCCGGCCTGGCTTTGCGGCTTTGCACTGACACTGGGTAGTCTGGGAAGGATGTCAGAGGGATGGCTGATAGAAAGCATTAAAATCCTGATATCAATGGCGGCTGGTGTGTATTATGTGGGAATAGGTGTCTCGGTATTTGAAAGACGGCTGCGTAGGATAAAAAGGTAGAGATTTCTGCTGGAAGTTATGAGACATTTATAGTAGTATGGACGGTATAAGAAGAATTGTTATATATGGAAGGAAAGGTAGGGGTCTGATATGCACGCACTGGAAGGCTTGCAGGTATATTATAATAATAGCAAAGATGGGGATATTTACCATACCGTTGTGGGAATCATTCTGCAAAATATTCATAAGGTAAAGAACTGCACAATCTATGATCTGGCAGAACTCTGCTATGTTTCGCCAACCACCATTAGCCGACTTAGTAAAAAGCTGGGTTACCGTGGGTTTCAGGATTTTAAGAATAACCTGATCAATACGATAAAGAACTATGAGATGCTAAACAGATATGTTTCTTTTAATGCAAAAGCAAAGTATGAAGATGACCTGGTGGCTTATCTGGCATTGATGGAGAGACAGGTCAGTAATCTGAGGGAGGATATCAGTGTTGAGAAAATGGATCAGATCATAGATTCAATCCAAAACAGTAAAAAGGTTAATTTTTATACCAATGGGACCGTGTTTTCTGAATACCGTTTTCAGGGCGATTTGATCATGACTGGCCATATGAGTGAGATAAAAAATTCTGCATCGGAACAACTGGAGGATATCAAAAATCTGACAGAAAAGGATATGGTGATTATGCTTGCCCCCATTGTATCTGATGCGGTTGATGTAAACGAGATCATCAGGAAAATCAAAGAACGGGGCGCGGCCCTGTTTGTGCTCACGGATGCCTATTATCCCCAATTTAAAAAGTACGCAGATCATATTTATTGTTTTGAGGGTGATATGGGGATCATTGATGACTATCGTTTTGCCATGTACATTAATCTTTTGTCTATCCGATTCAGAGAAAAAGTAATGGTGTAAATTCTTTTGTTTCTGGCAGAGAAACTTTTGCTCATTCCGGCAACATGTTGATATTGCAGATAAAACGAAATGAAGAGAAATATGTTATGATAATTGCAATAAAAACAATTTAAAATCAAAAAATTAAGAAAGTGATGAAGGGATGAGGCAATGAAAGAAAAAAGGGTTACAAAATGGAGTATGTTCTGCTATGGACTGGGTGATTTGGCAAGCCAGTTCGGCTGGACTTTTGTGGGTTCGTATCTTACCATATTTTATACGGATATTGTAGGACTCGCGCCGGTTGCTGTTTCTGCTATCATGCTGTGCGCACGGATCTGGGATGGAATCAATGACCCCATGATGGGGGCGATTGCAGAACGCACAAAGAGCAGATTTGGACGTTTTCGTCCGTACATAGCATTTGGCAGTCCATTTTTGGCACTGGCGATCATATTGACATTTACTGCTCCATTTGGAAATGGGACGAAGGGAATTGCATGGGCTGCCGTGACGTATATTATTGCCGGTATGCTGTACACACTGGTAAATATTCCTTACGGCGCTTTGGCTGGCGTTATGACCACAGATGCGGATGAGAGGAACAAAATCAATGCCTGCCGTTCAGTTGGTATGGGTGTTGGTATGATACTGATCAATGTGTGTTCCAGCTTTATCATGCTTGCATTTTCCAATGGTGCAAAAGTAGCGACAGGCCGTGGTTATTTCATGACGGCAATGATTTATTGTATTATTTCGGTACCTCTATTCTGGTGTGTTTTCCTTGGATGTAAAGAAAGGATCATGCCGGGTAATAATGACAAAAAAATACCGTTGAAGGTGACCATTAAGAATATCGTCAGCAATAAATATTTGATTCTGGTATTTGCCATTGTTTTGCTTCAGATGACTGCTTTTATGGGAAGGATTGCTATTACAACTTACTATGTGATCTATTGTCTCGGGGCATTTACATTGATCGCAGTAATTATGACGATTCCTGCAATAGGCGGTACGCTGGCATCCTTTTTTGTGGCGCCGCTTATGCGCAAATTTGGTAAGAAAAGAACCCTGATGACGGGTCTTGCCATGCAGGGAGTTGGCTTGCTGATCGTTTACCTGGCTCCCTTTGATAATCTTGTATTAGTGATCATTGGACACATTATTTTCGGAGCGTTTAATCTGGCCTTTCCAATCACACTGTCCATGACATCAGATGCTATCGATTATCAGGAATTGAAAAGCGGAGTGCGGACGGATGGGACATCCTATGCCATGTTTACATTGGCGACCAAGGCAGGTAATGCCGTAGGCGGAGCTGTAGGAGCCCTCCTTCTGGGATTCTTCGGTTATCAGGCAAATATCCAGCAATCAGCAGAAACTTTAAGGGGAATTAACTTTACAGTCAATCTCCTTCCGGCTATTTTGTTCTTCCTCGGCGCGCTGGTGTGCTTTTTCTGGGACCTCAGCGATTCAGACAGTGAAGAGATCAGAAGACAATTGGAAGAAAAGAGAAGTAACAATAACTAAAGACAAAGTGTGTAAAGCCAGCGTATTTGCGCTGGCTTTCGCTGCATATACTCAGGAGGGATTAACGTGAAAAATCTGTTGATCGTATCGCCCGACGCACAGCTTATACTACAGCTAAAGACAATGATTGCTTCAGAAAGGCTTGAATATGCAGTTATTGATGAAACAGATTCAGTCATTAAGGCCATAGAGTCTTTGGACGCTGCATCTGTGGAGGTCGTGATCATAGATGAAAGAGCCAGGGAAATTTACAGACTGGCGGAAGAACTCAATATAAGACAAAATATAATTACCATTGTTATCTCTGACTATGCGGGGATTTTCAGAGATAATGGAAGAATGGATCATATGATGTATGAATATATCTACAGACCGGTTGAAGATAGTAAGCTGTTGAATATATTGAGAAGAGAAAGTATGGAAAGCTTTGCAGAGCAGAAATTCAGAGTGTTTACAGAAATGAGACTTAATAAGCTAAAACAGCAGTTTCTTAAAAATATCAGCAGCAACAATGCGTATTTCAGGACAAAGCTTTTATGGGAGATTAATGATGAGTATGAAATGAATATGAGCGAGGGGAGGTTTAATATTGGCCTGGTAGTATTAGATGGCAAGGACGGGCGTGAGGAAAAAGAGACAAGCGCGGTTCTTTTTCATATTATCCTGGATATTTTCAGTTCCAGTATACCAGCCGGAGAGTTTGCTGTGTATCAGTTTCGAAAATACTTTTTAGTCGTGCTAAATAATGTATATGATTTTCAGGAATTTCTTGATATGGAACAGAAAATATGTGAAGCAGTCATTGAAGTACATCCCGAAATGAAATATACCATCACAGTTCCGCATACCTGTACATCTATTTACCGTTTGGACGAGTATATAGAAGAAGCATTGTACATTTGCAGAAACCGCATTTTGGTTGGGACAGACCGGATCATTCGATGGAGTGATTTGAATCATAAGAGTGATCATTGGAATGATAATTATACGGTAGAGGAAAAGAGCAGACTGAACAATATTCTGGATGTTTGTGATATGGAAATGTTCGGAATATGGTATGTACACAAGGTGGAAAATATACAGATGTATGGAGAGGGAGCAGTGGATTTTGCATATGCTATGGCGGAGGAGTTTTATATACAGTTTGAAAGGCGTATGTACAAGTCAAATCTGATTTCCATAGAAACATGGGCTGAGATATCCAAAGAGTATTATGAATTAAAGGATTCTTATGGGACCTTAAATGATCTGCTGGATTGGATTTATCTTTTTGCATGCCGGTATCTTAGTAAAATAAAGATTCTGATGCAGCGTCCCGATGAACGTATATATCTGGCACAAAAATATATCAATCAGCATTATTCAGAGGAAATCACGCTGGAGGATATTGCAAAGGCAGTTAATCTGACACCTAATTATCTCTGCGACCTTTATAAGAAAAAAACACAGAAGACCCTGGTCCAATATATGAATTATTATCGTGTGGAGAGAGCAAAGGAAATTCTGGAAGAGACAGATTTAAAAGTAAATGAAATAGCTCCGCTGATCGGATATGCAGATGAGAAATATTTTAGCAGAGTGTTCAAGCAATATGTAGGAGTTTCACCTGGAAGCTACCGCAAATGCAGCAACAAGAAATCATAATATTCTCCACTAAATGAAAAGTTTTGTGCGTTGAAAAACATACTGTTTTTCGATAAACTTTGTGTCATAAAGTAACTTGATCACAAGTTAACAGAGTAAAAGGAGAAAACGGTATGAAAAAAGGATTAAAAAAGGCAATTGCGGCAACTGTAGCATCTGTAATTTTTCTGAGTCTGGCAGGTTGCGGGGCATCTCCGGCGGAGGCTTCCAAATCGGGAACAGAAACAACAGCAAAAAAAGAAACAAAAGCGGCGAGCGAAGCCGACGGAGCTTCAGAGGAGGGAAAATCTGAAGCTTCAAAAGGAAAGATTGGGTACAACTATTTTGCGGCTGGTGATTATGCACTTGATACACTGGCTAATAATACGTCACACGTGATCGAAGCCTGTGGCTATGAAGCAATGGGAGTATGCGATAACGGATCCCTGGATCAGTTGGTGACTGATGTTGAAAATATGATCGCGTCTGGCTGTGATGGACTTGTATTATGGATTCCAAATGATTCCCTGTATCTGTCGGTTGCAGAGCTTTGTGAAAAGGCAGGAGTTCCGTTTGTTCTGGCAGACAAAGTTCCTACAGATCAGGCAATCACAGATAAATTAGCTACCTATAAGACCTACTGCGGTGCCACCACACCGGACAACTATTCTTACGGTGTACAGATGGCAGAATTTGCCATTGAACAGGGATATGAAACCTGCTTTATCCTCGCTTCCGGTGTGGGAGATGCGTCAGGTACTCCCCGTATAGAGGGATTTACTGATACCTTTGAAAAGGCAGGTGGAAAGATACTGGGAACACAGCATACAGATGATTCAAACCAGGCGGTGACGCAGGCGGAAGATATGTATCTTGCACATACGGATGCGGATTTCATTATGGCAACAGGCGCTTCAACATTTGGCTCTGCGGCACTGGAAACTCTTAAGAAATATAATGATAAGAATATGAAGATCATTACAGCAGATTTTGATGAGAAGATTCTTTCTTCTATGAAGGATGAGGATTATGTACAATTCCTGATTGGCGATTTTTTAGTGTGTGGTTCTTATGCTTCAGCGCTGATGTGTAATAAATTAAATGGTACACCTATGCTGAATGAAGATGGTACAGCGCCTTATGTTGATATGGTACCTGCCTTTAGTATTCCGGTAGAGGAGATGGATCTGTTTAATACATATATCGCAGGGGATTGTATCTATTCAGACAAGGAATGTCAGGCAATGCTTGGTATGTCATTAAAGGATTTTGAGGACAACATAGTAACCGCTTATTCTCTGGAAGACAGACTGAACGCAAAGTATCAGGAAGGCACTATTTCGGCCGATGAGATGAAAGCAGCCGGATTAGAATAAGCGAAGGGGAATGTTATGGCAGAGAAATCTTCAATAAAGAACAAACGCTGGTTTAAGATGGCTGTGTTTTATGTATGTTATGCGCTGCTGTTTGTCCTTGCTAATGTGCTGACAGGGAACCGATTCTTTTCCACGACAAATATCATTTCAACAGTTTCACATGCAGTATTTCCGGGATTAGTCGGTTTTGGAATGGTGTTTATCATGACAGGGGGAATTGTGGATCTGTCAATTGGAGCTACTGTTATTTTAGCAGGGAATGTGGGGGCATACTTAAGCGCTGAACTTGGCCTGGGTTATGCAGGATTGATCGCAGGCTGTCTCATCTGTGCCGCCTGCTGTGAATTATTGACAGTAACCATTGGTTTGAAAGCAAGAATCCCTTCATGGATCGCAGGCCTTGGAATGACGCTGGTGTATGAGGCAGTAATGGGAATGTATTCTGAATGGATGTCAAAAACTCAGGGAACGGCTGTACTGGAGATGGGAGCATCAAGAGGGTTTGGTCGTATTCCGGGAATGATCATTGTCTGGCTGGCCGGATTTGCAGTATGTTATTTTCTATATAATTATACATCAATTGGAATGAATATACGTGCACTGGGATGTAATGCGGGAGTAGCCGGCGCAATGGGGGTCAAAAAAGATAAGTCGCTGCTGATTGGTACGTTGATCGGCGGTCTGTTCATCGGAGTGGCCGCAATGTGTTATATCAGCTTTAACGGCCATTTGACAGCAGTCACGGGAATGAACTCAGTGTCTCAGATATTTAAATCCCTGGCAGTGTTTTTGCTTGCCACATCCTTTGAGTCCATTATCGGTGTTCCGGCAGGGGTATTGTTTGGTTCACTGCTGATCGCCGGATTGTTTAACTGTTTGACACTGCTCGGTGTACCTTCCGGAACAGGGCAGGATATCCTGCTTGGTGTGATCGTTATCCTTTGTGGTGTCATTTCAAAACTCAATTATAAAGGAGTATCGAAATGATGGCAGATAAAGTGATATTACAGATTGATAAATTAAATAAGTGGTATGGCGTTACCCATGCCAATGCTGATGTGGATTTTCAGCTTAAGCGGGGAGAAATCAGGGGATTGATAGGAGAGAATGGGTCTGGAAAATCCACTCTGACTTCTCAGATCTGTGGGATTCAGATTCCTACAAGCGGCCGCATGTTTCTGAACGGGAAAGAGTATGCGCCTAAAAGTCCGATTGATGCCAATAATTGCAAAGTGGCAATGGTAGTACAGGAACTGGGAGTTCTGGGAACCCTTCCTGTATCAGTCAATATGTTTATGGGACACACAAAACAGTTTACGAAATATGGAATTTTAAATGTGAGAACCATGGAAAAGGCTGCATCAGATATTTTGGAAAAATACGGGTTTGAGAACATTCCTTTAAAAGTATTGACTCAGGATTTGTCTATAGAACAGAGAAAATTGGTGGAACTGGTAAAAGCGTTATCTATAGAGCCTGATATTTTGGTATTGGATGAAATCACACAGGCATTGTCACATGATAACCGTCAGAAATTATATAAGATCATGTCAGACTTTGTTAAGAATGGGCATTCGATCATTATGATTTCTCATGACTTGGAAGAGACCTTGGAACTTTGTGACAGTATTACGGTATTGCGCGACGGAAGTGCAGTTATGACTGTGGAAAAGAAGGAATTTAATCTGGATGAATTAAAACGGGTCATGATTGGACGGGAGGTGAGTGCCCACTATTACAGGGAAGACAAAAAAGCTTCCAATAGCGGAGAATTGGTGCTCAGTGTAAAGGAACTAACGACAGACAAGCTGCAGAGTATCAGTTTTGATCTGTTCAGAGGAGAAATTCTTGGAGTCTGCGGATTGTCAGATGGCGGTATTCATGATTTGGGACGCGCTATTTACGGCAAAGAACATATCCGGAGCGGGGAGATTCTGATCTATTCAAAGGATGGTGTCAAGGCGGTAAAGCGGACAAAAGACATTACAGGGAACCATGGGGCATATCTCTCAAAAGACAGGGATTCAGAAGGGCTTATGCTGCAGGCTAAAATCTCTACAAATATCCAGATTCCATCGCTGTCCAAAATGGCATCCTCCTGCTGGTTTGTAAGCCCCCGAAAATTAAAAAAACTGGCAGATGATGCAAAAAAAAGATTTGAAATAAAGTGTGTCAGTGTAGATGCTCCGGTAAACAGCATGTCAGGGGGAAACAAGCAAAAGGTGAATCTCAGCAGATGGCTGATCCAGGATTTGGATTTTATTATTCTGGATTGTCCCACACGAGGAGTGGATATCGGGGTAAAGGCATATATCTATAATTTGCTGGAAAAAGAGGCGAAGGAAAGAAAACGAGCAATCCTTTTGATATCCGATGAACTTCCGGAGGTGATGGGAATGTCTGACAGAGTGCTCATTATGAAAGATGGAAAAGTTTCTGGGATGCTGAGCAGGGATGAGGGATTTGCTGAAGAGAAAATAGTGGAGGCGATGATCTGATGAAGAAGAGTAAAAAGAATATTGACATAGGCGCAGTCATGCCCCTGATTATTTTTTTCGTCATTACATTAGCAGCTGTCATTTTAACAGGCGGTCAGGTATTTGCCGTAAATAATATTCTGAACATTATAAATCAGGCTGTACCTTATCTTTTGGCAGGAGTGGGGATGATTTTTGCAGTGGCTATGGGAGGAACGGATATCACCTGTGGTTCTATTATCGGTCTGGCAGGAACAGCGGGGGCTTATGCAGCTCTGAACATTGGCTTCTGGGCCATGTTTCCGGCAGCCATATTGGTAGGGGCAGCAGTAGGTCTGCTAAATGGTATTGTTATATCAAAGTTTAAAGTTCCCTCCTTTATGTGTACACTGGCAATGCTGCTGGCAATCAGAGCTGTATTAAACTGGTGGCTGCAGTCTCAGGTGTTTATCTGCAATGAGCAGATGCTTAAGCTAGATAACCTGGGTATAAAATTGCTGATTGCCCTTGTTGTATTGATCATATTCGGATATATTTTCCGGTTTACGCCTTTTGGAGAATATACACGTGCAATCGGTGAAAATGAACTTGCTATGGAATTTACCGGGACATCGGTGAGTCTTGTAAAGATTGTGGCTTATACACTTTCAGGCCTGCTTGCGGGTATTGCAGGAATATTTGTTGTAGTTCGTCTTGGAGGGGCATCTAATACAATGGGCGCAGGAGTGGAGATGAAAGTAATGCTCTGCATGTTCTTGGCGAGTATTCCGGTACAGGGAGGCTCTGGTACACGTATTTATAAATTGATCATTGGTGTTATGACCTATTTCATGCTTGATAACGGATTGACATTATTAGGTGGAACGTCAAATGTAAATCAATTGATAAGAGGTGTTATTTTAATATTGGCTTTGATCATTACAAGAGTGGCCATAGAAAAAAATGAAATGCGGAATATAAAAAGAGCAGCAGCAGAAAATTGACATAGGCAGAGCGTGCATGCGAAAAAATAGAATAAGTTACATATAAAAGCCGGCAGATGCCGGTTTTTATATTTGTAAAGTTTTAAAAATTATCTGGTCTGCTTCCTATTAAATCCTGCTTGTTTATTAAGAAGTAAAAGTGAAATATACGAATGTAGAATATTTGGACAGTCTGCTTGCCTGTATTGCGAAAGCCAGTCCATCGGCAGGAGAGAACGGGCAGGAAATACTGAATCTGGCTATAAAAGAGGCTGTTATCTCCGGATATATTAAAATAAATCCTGTTACAGGAACAAAATCTTATAAGAGGACGAAGCCCAAAATCATCATTTTCAGCCGGGAAAAGAAAGAAAAAGAACAAATGTTCCGCTTTTACCTATACATTTTTATATGCCTATGTTATAATTTTTAGTGACTTTAAAGAATACTATTTCCACCAGGTATTATCTGGTGTTACGACGTATCCCAAAACAGGTTTTGGTGACCTTTATTCGTAAAATGGAAAAAGTTCGCCTATAGACCACGGTACTGAATACTCTGTTTTACGAATTTTTGGTCTATAGGCGAACTTTTTGTTGGGTCACCACGGAGGTAAACATACATTATGGAGTTCAAATTACACTCAGAATACCAGCCCACCGGCGACCAGCCGCAGGCAATCGAAGCCCTCGTGAAAGGCTTCAAAGAAGGCAACCAATGCCAGACTTTACTAGGGGTTACGGGGTCTGGAAAGACTTTTACCATGGCCAATGTCATCCAGCAGATCCAGAAGCCGACCCTTATCATTGCCCACAATAAAACCCTTGCCGCCCAGCTCTACGGTGAGTTTAAAGAGTTCTTCCCTGAGAACGCAGTAGAATACTTTGTCAGCTACTACGACTACTACCAACCCGAAGCCTATGTCCCCTCATCCGACACCTATATCGCCAAAGACTCATCCATCAATGACGAGATAGACAAACTCCGTCTCTCCGCCACCTCCTCCCTGAGTGAGCGGAAGGATGTCATCATCATCTCCAGTGTATCCTGTATCTACGGTATCGGAAGCCCGAAGGATTACCAGAACATGATCATCTCCCTCCGACCGGGTATGGAGAAAGACCGTGACGATGTGGTGAGAGAGCTGATCGATATCCAGTATGACAGGAATGACATGGATTTTCACCGCGGTACGTTTCGTGTGCGCGGGGATGTTCTTGAAATCTTTCCGGCGGATTATACAGATATGGCAGTGCGGGTGGAGTTTTTCGGGGATGAGATTGACCGGATCACCCAGATTGACACCCTGACCGGTGAAATAAAATCTCAGCTCAATCACATTGCTATTTTCCCGGCCTCCCACTATGTAGTGCCCATTGAGCAGATACGGAAGGCGGCTGTTGGCATCGAGGAGGAGCTGAAGGAGCGTGTGGAATACTTCCGCAGTGAGGATAAGCTGCTGGAAGCCCAGAGGATTTCAGAGCGGACTAACTTTGACATTGAGATGCTCAAGGAGACAGGATTCTGTTCCGGAATCGAGAACTATTCCCGTCATCTTTCCGGGCTGGAACCCGGGGAGGCGCCATATACACTGATGGATTATTTCGGGGATGACTATCTGATCATTGTAGATGAATCCCATAAGACCATCCCCCAGATACGTGGTATGTACGCAGGTGACCGCTCCAGAAAGAGCACTCTGGTGGACTACGGATTTCGTCTGCCGTCAGCCCTTGACAACCGTCCTCTGAACTTTGAGGAATTTGAGAGCAAAATAGACCAGATCATGTTCGTATCCGCCACCCCGGGAGATTACGAAGCAAACCATGAACTGCTTCGTGCTGAGCAGATCATCCGTCCCACAGGGCTTCTGGACCCCATGGTGGAAGTGCGGCCTGTGGAAGGACAGATTGATGACCTTGTGGGAGAGGTCAATAAAGAAGTGGAAAAAGGCAATAAGATACTCATAACTACGCTGACAAAACGGATGGCAGAGGATTTGACGGATTATATGAAAGAGCTGGGCATCCGTGTCAAATACCTGCACTCTGATATTGATACCCTGGAACGCACGGAGATCATCCGTGATATGCGTTTGAATGTCTTTGATGTGCTGGTGGGAATCAACCTGCTCCGTGAAGGGCTTGATATTCCGGAGATCACCCTTGTGGCCATTTTGGACGCAGATAAAGAGGGATTCCTGCGTTCCGAGACATCCCTGATCCAGACCATCGGCCGTGCAGCCCGTAACTCAGACGGACGTGTTATTATGTACGGGGATACCATAACAGACTCCATGCGTCTTGCCATTGACGAGACCATGCGCCGCCGTAAGCTGCAGCAGGAGTACAACGAGGCCCACGGCATCACACCGCAGACCATCAAAAAAGCAGTCCGTGACCTTATCAGTATCTCCAAGAGTGTAGCCGAGACGGAGAAGAAACTGATAAAGGACCCGGAATCCATGAACAAAAAGGAACTGCAGAAGCTGATAAAGGACGTGGAGAAACAGATGCGGGCAGCAGCAGCGGATCTGAATTTCGAGATGGCAGCAGAGCTGCGTGACAAGATGATAGAGCTGAGAAAAAATCTGGAAGAGATATCAGAGAATTAAATCTTCACAAGCTAATCTTCACAAGCCCAAGCATAGATGAGCGGCGGAGGCAAAGTCCCTTACGGGGGATTTTACTCCGCCGTTTTCTTTTGCCGAAAATATATTTCCCCGGTAACGAAATAAAATTCTTGTAAATTTATTCAGAATCATGTAATATTACTCATGGACTGCCCATAAAAAGGGCAGAAATACAGGACCATGGCCGCTTTCAGATAACCGGTCACGGCCCTTTCTGCGTGAAAATATTATATATTGGGAGGAAACCTATGAATTACGGTATTTTAAGTTTACTGCCGCCCATCATAGCTGTTATCCTGGCAATCAAGAGCCGAAATGTGATTCTTTCCCTTTTCTGCGGAGGACTTACAGGTGTATTGATATTCAGCCACGGTAACCCGTTCTTAGCGGTGAAATCTATGATCGGTGATTATTTATTCGTACAGCTTACAGACAGCTATAATGCGGGCGTTATCGTACTGGTGGTGTTCATCGGCGGATTTATCAAGCTGATGGAAAAGTCAGGAGGCGCGCAGGCTTTCGGGCAGAGCGCATACCGCTATGTTAACACAAAGTTAAAGGCACAGCTCTGCGCATGGGCAGGCGGGATCATTATCTTCTTTTCCGACCTGGGAACCCCGCTTCTGGTGGGACCTGTGTTCCGGCCTTTGTTTGACAAACTGAAAATCTCCAGGGAAAAACTGGCCTGGATTTTGGACTCCACATCCTCTCCGGTGGCTATTTTGATCCCGTTTATCGGCTGGGGTGTGTATATTATGGGACTCATCCAGTCAGAGTTTGACAATCTGGGCGTAAAGGCATCAGATTACACTACCTTTGTGCAGGCCATTCCGTTTCAGATTTATGCCATTCTGGCAATTATCATGATTCCGCTGATCGCATTTACAAAGATCGATTTTTTCCAGATGAAAAAAGCGGAGCAAAAGGCAGAGAAAGAAAAGGCAGATTATAACTTTACAGAGCATGAGGAGGAAAAAGAAAACACCGGGGTATACTCCAAAAAGAACGCAAAACCGATCATGGTGATCCTTCCCATCATAGTTGTATTTGTCACTTTGTTTGCCACGCTGGCACCGCTGGGATTTCCGTTTAAGAAGGTGGACGGCAACGAGTTCAGGGTTGCACTTACTATGGGATACTTTTTCGGGGCACTGGTTCTGATCCTAATGATCTGTCTTTTCAAAGTCATGAATTTCGGCGAGACATTCAAGGTGTATGTGGGCGGTATGAAAGGGATGACGGATGTGGCAATCACCCTGATTCTTGCCTGGTCCCTGGGGAGCATGATCAGTGAACTGGGCACGGCGCAGTTTATTGTGGATGTGCTGAAATCCATGAGCTTTTCCGCGGCACTGGTTCCTGCGGCAATCTTTCTGTTCGGTGCATTCGTGTCCTTTTCCACAGGAAGTTCATGGGGAACCTTTGCGATCATGATGCCTCTTGCCATACCAATGGCGCAGGCATTCTCCATTCCGTTTGCCATTGCCGTAGGCGCGGTTTTATCCGGAGGACTGTTCGGAGACCACTGCTCGCCAATCTCTGACACCACGATCCTGTCCTCCACAGGTGCGGAATGTGATCTGGTCGAACATGTGAGGACCCAGCTGCCCTATGCGCTTGTGAACGGTGTGATCGCTCTTATTGCGTTTATTATTGCAGGGGCGACCAAGAGCGCTGTATCATTGGGATTTGCAGTTGTGGCTCTGATCGTTGTGGTATTTGTGATCAATAAAGTATTTAATAAAAAAGCAGCAGCATAAAAAATGGCTGGCGCACCGGATATTACGGGACGCCGGCCATTTTTATATAAAAGATAATAACAGCAGGCGGCCGTGCTTTGGAAATGAGGTCTGGAAGAAATTAAGAATGTGTTGAAACATTTCCGGCGATCCTTAGGTCTAATAAGCAGAAACATGAAAAACATGTGGAAACGTACGTACGGAAGAAAGGAACCTGATATGAATAATCTGATCAAAAAAGCAAAGGAGAGGGATGCGGACGCATTCACGGAGCTGATGCAGTCTCAGATGCAGAACATGTACAAAGCTGCGCGTTCTCTGCTTTCCAACGAGGAGGACGCGGCAGACGCCATCTCTGAAACAATCCTCACCTGCTGGGAGAAAATAGACCGGCTCAGGGAAGATAGGTATTTCCGTACCTGGATGACCAGAATACTGATCAACAAATGCAATGACATAAGGAAGAAAAAAGAGAACCTCTTCTTCACAGACGAGATGCCTGAGGTGGAAGTAAAAGAGGAGGGCTACGGCAATCTGGAATGGAATGAGGCGCTTGATATGCTGGATGGGAAGTACAGAACTGTGATCATCCTGTACTATGTGGAAGGCTTTAAAATGTCAGAGATCGCTGAGATCCTGGAGATACCGGAGGCAACTGTCCGGACCAGGATTGCCAGGGCCAGAAAGAAGATGTCAGAGGAGTATTATCCGAAGGCAGAGAGGAGGAAATTGATATGAGCATGAAAGAAGAGGAGATGATAGAGAAACTCAGGAAAGAGGTAGAGATTCCTGATAAAGTCCGGCAGAAAGCCAATGAAGCCTTTGCTTCTATAAAAAAGGACGCTGGGGCAGGAGCGGCAGAGGAAAGAGCAGCAGAAAGAAGAACAGGGGGCAGAATGCCGGGGAAAAAGCTTTGGATTCTGGCTGCGGCAGCCATTCTTGCCTTCGGTACGGTTACCGCGGGCGCAGCAGCTTATATGAAGTGGAGCAAAAGCCTTTCCGACGGAATGGCAGTGGAGGAGGAGCAGAAGCGTGAACTGGAAGATGCCCATATGGCAGCTCCCATTGATCAGTCTGTGACGGACCAGGGGGTTACGGTTACGATGGTACAGACAATTGTGGATCAGCATTTTCTGCGCATCTCTTTAAAGGTGGAGGGGTATGAACCGCCGCAGGGAGAACAGCCTGATTTCGGCCGGACATTGATTACCATTGATGGGAAAAATATAGATGATGCAGAAAATGAGGAGGATTATGTAAACCTCTCATCTTATTTTTTTGATAACATTGTACAGAGTCCTGAGGATGGGAAGGCAGTGAATCTGGATGGAACGCCCTTTACGGAAGACCAGGAGATTTCTTATGTGCTGGAAGACGGCAGTATGGAATACAATATCGTTCTTTTTAACGCAGAGAGTGAAGATTATTTTATGGAAAAGCCCATCCATCTGGAGCTGACAGGACTCGGTGGTCTGTATCTGGAAGGCTACAGACCGAATATCGAAGGAACCTGGAGCTTTGACTGGAACCTGGAAAGGTCTGACATGGTAAGAGCATGCAGCCCGGACATTGCTCTGGGTGACACCGGTGCTGTGGTAGAAAAGATAGAGATATCACCGATTTCTGCGCAGGTGACATACCGGTTTCCCAGAACCAAGACGAAAGAGAAGGGGTATAATGACTCCGGGGAAGAGATTGATGTGGAGTTAACAGAAGAACCACCGGAGCTGATAGGTGTAAAGATGAAGGACGGCACCACATATTCCTATTTATACGGCGGGCCGGGCAGCTGTGGATTTTCCTCAGATGAGGGAGAAGAATATATTCACACATTCGGACTCAACAGGATACTGGATACTGCCCAGATTGAGAGCTTTTTATTTCTCAAATCCATTCCGGAGGACGAAGAACCTCTGACAGAGGAAAACTTTTATATAGTCCCTGCAAATGAAAAGACAGCGGGAAGAAATTACTGATATTATAATAAAACAGAGGGAATGCTGTTAATATTGAACGGCTCCCCTCTGTTTTTTTTGCGTCCCTTTTCTTTCCTATTATTGCGGATTCTGAAACTTTCTAAAAAAAATATAAAGCCCTTGACAAATAAACACGCTGGTGCTATCTTAAGAACATAGATGTTAGCACTCCACACAAACGAGTGCTAACAACACCGGAAACAACATCCGGGGCCATCAATGCGGAAGCAGAAAGGAGATTATAATGGACAGTGAACTGGATGAGCGTAAGAAAAAGATATTAAAAGCCATTATCCAGACGTATCTGGAAACCGGCGAACCGGTTGGATCGAGAACGATTTCAAAATACACTGACCTGAATCTCAGCTCTGCAACCATCCGGAACGAAATGTCAGACCTGGAGGAACTGGGGTACATTTTACAGCCCCACACTTCAGCAGGACGGATTCCCTCAGACGCGGGCTATCGTCTCTATGTGGATGAGCTGATGCGGGAGAAGGAACAGGAAGTTTCGGAGATCAAGGAACTGATGATCGAGAGGACCGACAAAATGGAGAAGGTGCTCAAACAGGTGGTGAAGGTTCTTGCATCCAACACCAACTATGCGACCATGATTACCGGCCCGACCTATCACAGGAACAAATTAAAATTCATCCAGCTTTCCAAAGTGGCTGAGATGCAGCTTCTGGCAGTTCTGGTGATTGAAGGAAATATAGTGAAGAATCACATGATAACCCTTCAGGAGCCTATGGATGATGACACAGTGCTGAAGCTGAACCTGCTTCTTAATACCCAGCTAAACGGCCTTACCATTGAGGAGATCAATCTGGGTATGATCACTAAGATGAAAGAACAGGCAGGTATTCACAGCGCGGTTGTGGGAAGCGTCATTGACGCGGTGGCCAATGCCATTGCGGTGGATGATGATGAGGTGGAGATATACACCAGCGGAACAACGAATATTTTCAAATATCCGGAGCTGGCAGACACCTCCAAGGCCAGTGAACTGATTTCCGCTTTTGAAGAAAAGCAGGAGCTGGTGGATCTGGTAAAGGATACTATGAATTCCGAAGAGAATACCGGCATTCAGGTATACATTGGAAATGAAACCCCTGTTAAAACTATGAAAGACTGCAGCGTTGTGACAGCCACATACGATTTGGGAGACGGTATGCAGGGAACCATCGGTATTATAGGCCCAAAGCGTATGGATTACGAGAATGTTGTGAACAATTTGAAGACGCTGAAGACGCAGTTGGACAATATATTTAAGAAAACCTAGAAAGGCGGTACGGATTCGTGTCAGAAGAAAAAGAATTATATGAAGAGATGCAGCCGGATGCGGCTTCTGAAGAGAAGGCAGAAGAAATCTTAGAGGAAGACGACAAGGCTCTGGCAGAGGAGGCCACCTGCGAAGAGGCCGTTGAGGAAGATGACCAGGCTGCTGAGGCAGCAGAAGGCCAGACAGAAGAGCAGGCAAAAGGAAAGACAGCCGAGAAAAAGGGCCTGTTCGGTAAAAAGAAAAAAGATAAAAAAGATGAGAAGATAGAAGAGCTCACCGATATGGTAAAGCGCCAGATGGCAGAGTTCGACAACTTCAGAAAGCGTACGGAGAAGGAAAAAGCTTCCATGTATGAGATCGGTGCGCGTGAAGTGATCGATAAGATTCTTCCGGTGGTTGACAACTTTGAAAGAGGTTTGGCTGCAGTTCCCGAAAATGAAAAGGAAAGCCCTTTTGCGGACGGCATGACAAAGATATACAAGCAGATGATGACCGTTTTTGAAGAGATTGGCGTAAAGGCCATCGAAGCAGTAGGGCAGGAATTTAATCCGGATTACCACAATGCAGTGATGCATGTGGAGGATGAAGAAGCCGGTGAGAATATAGTTGTAGAAGAGTTTCAGAAAGGTTACCTTTACAAAGACCACGTAGTGAGACACAGCATGGTGAAGGTTGCCAATTAGTTTTAGATGGTGCGCCGGAGGCGCAACCCAAATTCTCCGGCGGGACAGCCCGCTCGGATTATATCTCATAGATGAAACGCTCTGGCGGAGCGTTAAACCGCTTAGAACAGGAAAAGTAATTGATTTTAAATTCAGGAGGAATTTATCATGGGTAAAATTATAGGTATTGACTTAGGTACAACAAACAGTTGTGTAGGTGTTATGGAAGGCGGTCAGCCGGTAGTTATCGCCAATGCAGAAGGCGCAAGAACAACACCGTCCGTAGTTGCTTTTACAAAATCAGGAGAAAGACTGGTAGGTGAGCCGGCAAAACGTCAGGCCGTTACCAATGCAGATAAAACAATCTCTTCCATTAAGAGACATATGGGAACGGATTACAGAGTGGCAATTGACGACAAAAAATATTCTCCGCAGGAAATTTCTGCAATGATCCTTCAGAAACTGAAAAGTGATGCAGAGAACTACCTGGGCGAGAAAGTAACAGAGGCAGTTATCACAGTTCCCGCTTACTTCAACGATGCTCAGCGTCAGGCAACAAAAGACGCAGGTAAGATCGCAGGCCTGGAAGTAAAACGTATCATCAACGAGCCTACAGCAGCAGCACTTGCTTACGGCTTGGACAATGAAAAAGAGCAGAAGATCATGGTATACGACTTAGGCGGCGGTACTTTCGATGTTTCCATCATTGAGATCGGTGACGGAGTGATCGAAGTATTATCCACAGCAGGCGACAACCGTCTGGGCGGCGATGACTTTGACCAGAAAGTTGCAGATTACATGATCGCTGAATTCAAAAAAGCCGAAGGTGTAGACCTTTCCGCAGACAAAATGGCAATGCAGAGAATCAAAGAGGCTGCCGAGAAAGCGAAAAAAGAACTTTCTTCCGCAACCACAACCAACATTAACCTGCCGTTCATCAGCATGAACAGCAACGGACCTCTGCACTTTGATATGAACCTGACAAGAGCCAAATTCGATGAGCTGACACATGACCTGGTTGAGAGAACAGCAGAGCCGGTTCGCCGCGCACTGTCTGACGCAGGACTGAACTCTTCCGAACTGGGCCAGGTACTGTTAGTAGGTGGTTCCACACGTATCCCGGCTGTACAGGACAAAGTAAAACAGCTCACAGGCAAAGAGCCGAGCAAGACTCTGAACCCGGATGAGTGTGTAGCTCTGGGTGCTTCCGTACAGGGTGGTAAGCTGGCAGGCGATGCAGGCGCAGGCGATATCCTTCTTCTGGATGTTACTCCGCTGTCTCTGTCCATTGAGACCATGGGCGGTATCGCAACAAGGCTGATTGAAAGAAATACAACGATTCCTACCAAGAAGAGCCAGATCTTCTCCACAGCAGCCGACAACCAGACAGCAGTGGATATCAACGTGGTACAGGGTGAGAGACAGTTTGCAAGAGACAACAAATCTCTCGGACAGTTCCGTCTGGACGGAATTCCGCCTGCAAGAAGAGGTGTTCCGCAGATCGAGGTTACCTTTGATATTGATGCCAACGGTATCGTAAATGTATCTGCAAAAGACCTGGGAACAGGCAAAGAACAGCACATCACCATCACAGCTGGCTCCAACATGTCCGATGATGATATTGATAAAGCAGTAAGAGAAGCTGCTGAGTACGAAGCACAGGATAAGAAGAGAAAAGAAGCTGTAGACACCAAGAATGATGCTGACGCTATGGTATTCCAGACAGAGAAAGCTCTGGAAGAGGCAGGCGACAAGCTGGATGCCAATGACAAGACTGCCGTAGAAGCAGATCTGAACGCATTAAAAGAACTGTTAAACAGCTGTGCAAATACAGACGAGATCACAGATGCTCAGGTGGCTGACATCAAGGCCGGCAAAGACAAACTGATGGAGAGCGCACAGAAACTCTTCGCCAAGATGTATGAGCAGGCACAGGCTTCCCAGGGAACACAGGCAGGTCCGGGCCCGGACGCAGGCACTCAGGGAGGAAATGAAGCATACGGTGATGATGTGGTTGACGGAGACTACAGAGAAGTATAAAATAGCTTTGTCAGTAAATGACTTGGATGGCATGGGGTGTTTACAGCACTCCATGCCTGACTGTATGTTTAGAAAGGAATAAGACCAATGGCAGATAAAAGAGATTACTATGAAGTCTTAGGCGTGGACAAAGGCGCTGACGACGCCACTATCAAAAGCGCATACCGTAAGCTGGCAAAGAAGTACCATCCTGATGTAAACCCCGGAGACAAAGAAGCGGAGAAGAAATTCAAGGAGGCTACAGAGGCCTACGGCGTTTTGAGTGACCCGGATAAGAGAAGACAGTATGACCAGTTCGGCCATGCGGCCTTTGAAAACGGAGGTGCCGGCGGAGCAGGAGGCTTTGGAGGCTTCGGCGGTTTTGACGGCGCCGATATGGGTGATATTTTCGGCGATATTTTCGGCGATCTATTTGGCGGCGGCGGAAGAAGAAGAGCCAACAACGGCCCTATGAAGGGTGCCAATGTAAGGGCGTCCGTCCGCATTACCTTTGAAGAAGCAGTCTTTGGCTGTGAAAAAGAGCTGGATCTGAACCTGAAGGAGACCTGTAATACCTGTCACGGAACGGGTGCGAAGCCGGGAACTTCCCCGGAAACCTGTCCGAAATGCCACGGGGAAGGCCAGGTGGTATATACCCAGCAGTCCATGTTCGGTATGGTGAGAAATGTACAGACCTGTCCGGAGTGTCACGGTACCGGTAAGGTGATCAAGGACAAATGTACAGACTGCCGCGGAACCGGATACGTGAACCAGAGAAAGAAAATCCAGGTTTCTGTACCGGCAGGTATTGACAATGGACAGAGTATCCGTATCAGAGATAAGGGAGAACCGGGAACAAACGGCGGGCCGAGAGGAGACCTGCTGGTTGAGGTTGTTGTTGCCCGCCATCCCATTTTCCAGAGGCAGGATATGAACATATTCTCAACAGCGCCTATTACATTTGCGCAGGCTGCCCTCGGCGGCGAGGTGCGCATCAGCACAGTGGACGGAGATGTAATGTATGATGTGAAGCCGGGTATCCAGACAGACACAAAAGTGCGTCTGAAAGGCAAAGGTGTGCCGTCTCTCAGAAATAAAAGCGTGCGCGGCGACCACTATGTGACACTGGTGGTTCAGGTACCTACCAAACTGAATGAGGATGCCAAGGAGGCTCTCAGAAAATTCGATGAGGCCTGCGGCAACCGCCCGTCCGGCAGCACAGAGAAAAAGAAAAAGGGCTTTATGGACAAACTGAAAGAGACCTTTGAGGACTGATTCGCCTGAAATCAGCCATATCAGGAGATTGTCGGGGAGAATGTACAAATTTTCCCTCCGGCAGTCTCTTTTTTTAGATGTGGGGATATGATACAATGGATTTATCAGAGAATAAGAAAGTTTAAGGTTGTTGCGATGGAGAAAATAGAGATAGATAAGAACAGCGGAACACCGCTGTATCTTCAGCTTGCCCGGCAGTTGGAGCAGCAGGCAGCGGATGACATCCTGGTTCCGGGGGAACGGCTTCTCTCAGAGGTCAGAATGGCCGAGGTTTCCGGTTTGTCTGTGGGTACGGTGAAAAAAGCATATACCTGGCTGCAGGACAGAGGCGTTGTGCAGAAGATCCGCGGCGGAGGTGCCTATGTGCAGAAAAAGCAGTCAGAAAACGGACAGAGCAGGGGGAAAAGTCCTTCGGATATCGTGGAGGAAATGTTTTCAAAAGTGTCGTCCAGCGGTCTGCCCATGAACCGTGTGTTTCTGCTGGCACAGCAGGAACTGGTCAGCCATTTTCAGGAAAAACAGAAAATCTGTGCAGCACTGGTGGAGTGCAATATTGAGATCCTGCATTCCATTGCACCCGTGGTGGAATCCATCCCCAATCTGACGGTGGAAACCTATGTGCTGGAGGAACTGCTCTCAGGGAGCAGAGTGATCAGTTCCAGGTGTGATCTGGCCTTTATCTCCCAGAGCCATTACCAGGAGTTCATAGGGTATGCGGATGCCCTGGGGATCCCCACTGAGACCTTTGCGCTGGTGGAGAGCAGAGAGACCATAGCGCGTCTGGCCACCATACCGGAAGACCAGCCCATCTGCATTTTGTACAGGAGCGCTACATTTTTGAAGAATGCAAGGAGGACCCTGCAGCATCTGGGCAAGACAAATGAACAGATCTGTGCCAGTGAGGAAGAGATGAGTGAGGCTATTGACAACTGCTGCCGGCAGGGAATGCCCCTGATCATTTCTCCCGATTACATAGAGTATGCAAGTGCGTGGACACTGCAGGTGGTGGCAAGGGCAAGGAAAAGCAGGAGCAGGATCATTCCCATGGAATATGAGATTGACCAGGGTTCCTGGATGCACATGGTGGAAGTGGTAGGCAAGATGGACAGACAGAAGGGAAATGGCGAAATATGAGCTGGACATTAGAAGAGAACGGAAAGATACCTGTATATCTTCAGATCGCGCAGAAGTTAATGGCAGAGATAGAGAACGGTACCTTGAAAGAGGGGGAGCGGCTTATGCCGGAGCGGAAGCTGAGCGAGAATCTGCATGTGGCCCGCAACACGGTGAAGCAGGCATATGAGGAATTGTGCAGGGAAGGCTATGCATCCACGAAAAAAGGCAGCGGTACTTATGTGGACACCAGCCGAAGAGCTGATATGGACGAAAAAGTATGCGGGGTGATTGATGATGCCATAGAAAAGCTGGCATCCATGGGCAAAAGCCAGAAAGAGATTGAGCGTATGTTCATGGAAAGCGCCTGGAGGCATGTCCCGGACAGAGAGAGGCTGAAGCTTGCCTGGATAGACTGCAGCGAGGAATTTCTGCAGGATACAGCCCGGGAGATTGCAGACTTCTGCAATGTCCATGCGGACGCGTATCTCATAGATGAAATCAGGGAAAAGCCCGGCATATTAAACAGAGAAAAATATGACCTGTTCGCCACCACCATCAACCATCATGATGAGGTCTGGGCAACCGTGAAGCATGTGGTGGAAGGCGGAGACAGGATACCGGTGGAGAAGGTGGTCTTGTCCGTATCCAATGAGACCATCAGCAATATTGCCAAGCTGCAGGGGGAAAAGCCCATTGCCGTTATTTACGGAAGTGAGTGGTACCGTTTCAGCGTGGAATGCTTCCTGAAGGAATTCGGTGTGGTCAGCCCTTATGCCTACATACCTGTAAAAAGCGGTATTTACGAACTGGAACGCAAAAACGACCGGTACCAGGCAGTCATTCTGCCGCAGAATCTCTCCTACAAAGACGGGCTTATAAGGGAGATACAGCTTTTGTGCGGAAAAAAGGGTATCAGCAGTTTTCCTTTCCACCAGTATGCTGACCAGGGTTCCCTGTTCCATCTGCGGGAGCTGGTGTTCAGAAGATGGCTGGAAGAGGGAATGGCTGCGGAGAATAGCTGAATATTTGACATGATACAGGGATATACAAAAAACAGAACAGAAAGCAAGAGAGAAGGGCAGTGTGCCGGATTATGGCGCGCTGCTTTTTCTATGTCTTCTTTTTTGGAGATTACGGAATATACATGTTGTAGGACATATAAGCGGTTATAAAATAGATTTGGTATAGACTAAAGACTTTATGGAGAATTGGAATATATTAAAAATATAATTGGAATATATTAATTTTATTTAAAATATATTGTGACTGTGAAAAATGCACAAATTAGTGAGCGTAAAATTAACTTTAATGCTGAAATAATAAAAAAAATATTGATTATACTTATAAATTGTGCTAGTATCAATATAAGCCAATCGGAAAGGTTGACAAGGTATTACAACAATTAATATATACCAATTAAAGAGGAATGAGGTGCTATTATGTCAACTAACTATCCACATTTATTCAGCCCGTTACGAATCGGAAACGTAACTCTGAAAAACCGTATCGCAACTGCTCCCATGGGATCAGAGCCTAATACATCCGGCTTCTTATCCGAGCAGAACCTTGCCGCATTTGAAAACCGTGCAAAAGGCGGTGCAGCCATTGTTACAAGAGGTGAGACTCTGGTCCACGCCCACACGGGAAGTGCCCATGGAAACCTCTGCAATCTGGACAACGAGGGATTTATGCCATCTCATCTGCAGCTGACAGACAGAATCCATCAGCACAACGCACTGGCAAATATTGAAATTTTACATAGCGGTGCCCGTGCCCATCCCCAGTACACAAACGGGATCATCTACGGACCAAGTGCACAGCCGGGTGTATACGGTGTGGATGTAACACCCATGGACGAAGACATCATGAATGAGATCGCAGATGCCTTTGCACATGGCGCTTATGTAGCAAAATTCGGCGGATTTGATATGGCCATGATCCACGGTGGCCATGGCTGGCTGCTCAGTGAATTCTTATCCCCGCTGTACAATACAAGAACAGACAAATACGGCGGTTCCATTGAAAACCGCGCCAGATTCCCGCTTATGGTCATTGACCGTATCCGCAAAGCCGTGGGACCGAACTTCCCCATTGAGATCCGTATCTCAGGTGATGAATTCATGGAAGGCGGCTACGGCATAGAGGATGCCATTGAATTTGCGAAAATGCTGGACGGCAAAGTGGACCTGATCCATGTATCCGCCACTTCCTTCCGCGACGTGAACTCCGGATGCCGTATGTTCCCGTCCGCATTTTTGCCGCACGGTGTCAATGTATATCTGGCAGAGGCCATTAAGAAACATGTGAAGACACCCATCGCGACGGTAGGTGCCCTGTCTGATCCGGCAGAGATGGAAGACATCATTGCATCCGGCAAGGCAGACGTGATCTATGTAGGCCGTCAGATCCTGGCAGATCCGGAATTCCCGAACAAGGCAAAAGCAGGACGTTTCGATGAGGTTCGCCCGTGCGTGAGATGTAATCACTGCCTGTCTCTGGATTTCGTTCCGTATGTAGATATGTGCTCCGGCATTTCCCAGTGTGTGGTAAATCCGGAAGTCGGACGTGACTTAAAAGAAGGTATGTACCAGCCAAAACCGCAGCCTAAGAAAGTGCTGGTGATCGGCGGAGGCCCGGGCGGTATGCAGGCAGCCCTGAAAGCGGAAGAGCAGGGACACGAAGTTATTTTGGTTGAGAAAGCGGACCGTCTCGGCGGTATGCTCAACGTGGCTGTCCACGATGTTTCCTTCAAAGAGGATCTTGGAAGTTATCTGCAGTACCTGATTCGCATGGTGGAGAGAAAAGCAATCCAGGTACGCCTGAATACAACTGCAACACCGGAGTTGATCCGGGAGATCGCACCGGATACAGTAGTCTGCGCAGTGGGCGCAGAACCGATCATCCCAAGGATCCCGGGAGTTGACAGAGAAAATGTAGTAAAAGTCACACAGCTTCGCGACCCGGACCTGAAATTCGGAGAGAAAGTCGTTGTGATCGGCGGCGGTCTTGTGGGATGCGAGGAAGGTCTGGCCCTGGCTATGGAAGGAAAGGATGTGACCGTTCTGGAAATGCAGGATAAACTGGCTCCGGACGCACCGATCCTGCATCTGAAAGCCATGATGCTGGAATACGAAAAACGCACAGAGAATTTACATCCGTATACAGAAGTCACAGTTACCTCCATTGAGGATGACGGTGTACACGCAAAAGATAAAGACGGCAAGGAGGTCATCTATCCGGCAGACACGGTTCTGTTGTCTGTGGGCATGAGATCCAAGATCGATGAGGTGGAGAAACTCCGTACAAACGACGCGGAATTTATCACAGTAGGTGACTGTATCAAACCGGGCAAGATTCTGCAGGCAGTAAGCGGCGGATATTTTGCAGGAAAATACGCATAACGGCAGGACATAGACATAACCTCTTCTCTAATGCACTGTCTCCCGGGGAATGCAGATTCCCCGGGGCGGGCAGTACAGGGGGAGTCTGTGCATCTTTTGATTTAATCAGATGCAGTTATGTCTATATACAATATTAGCGCATAAAAGAGGAGGGAATATATGTCTGAAGTTGCTTCAACCAAAGAACTAAAGAGGGTATTAGGCAGAAAAGAACTGCTGTCCATTGGTATCGGACAGACGATCGGTTCCGGTATTTTTGCCATGGTAGGTATCGGTATTGCCATGACAGGAAGGTCAGCCAGCATTTCCATGCTGATCGCCGCTATTTTTACTATTTTTACCAATATTCCGTTGATATTTGTAGCAGGTACGGTTCGTCTGAGAGGCGGTTTCTACACACAGCTTGCACTTCTCGGAAATGATGTCAGCGCAGGATTTTTCGTTATCGTTCATATCCTGTCCTGGACGGCACTGGCTATGTACGCGCTTAGCTTTGCGGATTATATGCTGGGCCTGATTCCGGCACTGGCTTCCAACGGCTTTGTACGCCAGTTGATCGCACTCATCGTGCTGACCGTCTTCTATATCACGAACCTGATGGGAATTGAGGGAGCAGCCAAACTGCAGAACGCCATGATGCTGATCATGATTCTGGCCCTGACAGCATTTATCGTGTTCGGTCTGCCCCATGTGACTCCGACTTATTTTGAACAGCCGGAATTCATGACCCACGGTGTGAAATCCATGTTGTCCGCAGGTGCCCTGTTTACCTGGGCCGTAGGCGGAGCGAACGTTGTCATCCATTTGGGCGCGGAGTGTAAGAACCCCACCAAGGATATTCCGTTTGTCATCATTGTAGCTACCTGTATCATCGCTGTATTCTATGCAGGTCTGGTAGTGGTTGCATCCGGCGTTCTTCCGGTAGCGGAAGTTGCCAATCAGCCGCTGACACTGGTATCCGCGGAAGTGCTTCCGTATCCGCTGCATGTATTCTTTATTGTCGGCGGTGCCATGTTCGCACTGTCCACAACCCTGAACTCTGCACTTGGCTGGGTTACAAAACCGATCCTGCAGGCAGCAGTTGACGGATGGTTCCCGCCTAAGGTTGCTACGATCCATAAGAAATACAAAACACCTACAGTCATCCTCACCATGTTCTACCTGGAGTGTGTGATCGTTATCCTGTTCAATGTTCCGATCTCCACGATCGGCAACATGGCAGTTATCTTAAACAACGTATTCTTCGCAATACTGGCGTTTACCTCCTACAATATGGTCAAGAAGATTCCGGATGTGTGGAACAAATCCAGGTTCCATGTAAGCAACGGTGTGCTTCTGTTCTGGGCTGTAATAGGCGGTATCTCCCTGATCCTGCAGACAACACTTCTGTTCAGTGATCTGAAACCGTGGGAGTTTGTTGCCAATGTAGTGGTACTGGTATTTGGTCTTGCATACGCGTTTTTCCGCAAAAGATCCGGAAAAGTCCATATGGAAGTCAGCTACGAGGAAGCATAAGAGGACCCATAAAAAGGTCAGTAAAAAGGCGGAGTTTTGCTTCGCTGTATCAGAAAAACAGAGATGTGATCCTTTTCGGAGGCCGCGTCTCTGTTTTTTTATATTGGCTCTCCGTTTCTTTTATCGTTGCATTCCTCATATTTTTTATATATAATAGAAATATTGGATGTAATTATCAGGACAACAGACAATTACAGCGACAGACAATTATAATGATAACAAAAGCGGAGAGTGTGGAAAAATGAGCGGTCTTGTAGTTATGAAGCAGATGATAATAATATTCGCGTTGATTATGGCAGGGTTTCTGCTGTATAAAAAGCATATCATATCCTCCGCTGCATCCAAAGACATGTCAGCATTGGTATTGAACCTCTGCTCCCCGGCTTTGATCATATCCAGCATGTTCAGTGACCTGAGCACCATATCCAGAAAAGATGTGGGCCTGGTGGCCCTCATAGGCGTTCTCTGTTTTGCATTTCTCATCATACTGGGATATGCTCTGACGAAGATCCTGCGGGTGCCTGTCTCCCAGAAGGAGGCATACATTCTGATGACTGTATTCGGCAACCTTGGGTTTATCGGGCTGCCTGTGGCCTCCGCGGTGCTGGGGCCTAAATCTATGGTGTATGTGATCGTCTTTAACTTTCTGTTCAATGTGGTGATCTTCACCTTTGGTATCATGCTGGTGAAAAAAGGCGTGGAAGGGGTGGAACAGTCCTGGACAGATATTTTCAGCCCCGGCTTTATTGCCTGCATCACAGCCTTTTTTATCTACTGGTTCCATATCAGGATTCCGGCAGATCTGCAGTCACTGGTAAACTACTGCGGCAATGCATGTACGCTTTTGTCATTGCTGGTGATCGGTATGTCCCTGGTGGGAATGAACCTGGGAAGTGTGTTCAGGAACAGGAGGCTTCTGCTTTTCACAGCCATCCGTTTTCTTGCAGTGCCCATAGCCCTGGCCCTGCTTTTGAAACCTCTGCTGCCGGATTATATTATGAGGGCATCCATTGTACTTATGATGTCTCTGCCTGTGGCTAATATGCCCATGATGATGGCCGAGCAGTACGGGAAAGAGACCGCAGCCATATCCGAGGGGATCATTTTGTCCACTGTGCTCTCGGCTGTTACGATCTCCCTGGTATTTTTATTTGTGTAGGCAGGACAAGATTGATTTCACTGGCTGCGATGGCAGCAGGAAAGGAGAATATAATATATGAAATGGAATAAATTCACACTGAAAACAAAGACCGACGTGGAGGACATCATTATCTCCACACTGGCGGATATCGGCATCCAGGGTGCTGAGATAGAGGATAAACAACCTTTGACAGAGGAGGATAAAAAGCAGATGTTTGTGGACATCCTGCCGGATATGCCCGAGGATGACGGTGTGGCATATCTGAATTTCTATCTGGATGAGGATGAAAATGTAGAGGAAATGCTGGAGAAGGTGAATGCCGAGCTGTCAGAACTCCGCAATTTCGTGGATATCGGTGAGGGTACCATCACCACATCCGAGACAGAGGACAAGGACTGGATCAACAACTGGAAACAGTATTTCAAACAGTTTTACGTGGATGATATTCTGATCATTCCCTCCTGGGAGGAAGTAAAGGAGGAGGACAGGGACCGCATGATCATCCATATTGACCCGGGAACCGCGTTCGGAACGGGCATGCATGAGACGACACAGCTCTGCATCCGCCAGCTTAAGAAATATGTGACATCCGAGACAGAGCTTCTGGATGTGGGGACGGGAAGCGGCATTCTGTCCATTGTGGCCTTAAAGCTGGGCGCCAAACACGCGGTGGGAACTGATCTGGACCCATGTGCAGTACCTGCTGTGGAGGAGAATAAGGAAGTAAATGGTATCCCTGCTGCAAGCTTTGACATGATGATCGGAAACATCATTGATGACAAAGCTATTCAGGACAGGGTGGGATATGAGAAATACGATATTGTGGCAGCCAACATTCTGGCAGATGTGCTGGTGCCGCTCACCCCGGTCATTTTGAACCAGCTGAAAAAGGGCGGTATTTATATCACATCGGGTATCATTGATGACAAGGAAGAAACTGTGGTGAAGGCAGTGAAGGATGCGGGCCTTGAGATCCTTGAGGTGACACACCAGGGCGAGTGGGTATCCGTGACTGCCCAAAAGAAATAAGGAGCGTTTTCATGTACCGTTTTTTCGTAGAGCCGTCCCAGGTGGAGGAACACACCATCCGCATCCTGGGCAGTGATGTAAACCATATTAAAAATGTGCTCCGCATGAAAACAGGAGAGGAGATCCTCATAAGCTCAGGGGATGATCTGGAGTATGCCTGCTACATTGAGGAGCTGGGTGACAAGGAAGTCCTGGCGCATGTGATGTATGTGCAGGAGGCAGGATATGAGCTGTCTTCCAGGATTTATCTGTTTCAGGGGCTTCCAAAAGGTGATAAGATGGAGCTGATCATCCAGAAGGCCGTGGAGCTTGGAGTCCATGAGGTGATTCCCGTGGCAACCAGGCGCGCTGTGGTAAAGCTGGATGGAAAAAAAGAAGAAAATAAAATTCGCCGCTGGCAGGCCATTGCCGAGAGCGCGGCAAAGCAGTCAAAACGTATGTATGTGCCGGAAGTCAGACATGTGATGCGTTTTAGCGAAGCCGTAGAGCATGCGAAAGAGCTGGACGTGGTGCTTCTGCCCTACGAACTGGCAAAAGACATGAAAGAGACAAAGAAGATCATTGATCAGATAGAACCGGGCCAGTCCATCGGTATTTTTATCGGACCGGAGGGCGGGTTTGACGAGGAAGAAGTGCGTATGGCGGCAGACATGGGGGCCAGGGCCATCACACTGGGAAAACGAATTCTGCGGACAGAGACAGCAGGGCTTACCGTCCTCTCTGTCCTGATGTTTGCACTGGAGGAATAGAATGGAAGCGTATCTGGACAACTCAGCCACCACAAAATGTTTTGAAGAGGTAAAGGACATTGTGGTGAAAACCATGATGGAGGATTACGGCAACCCATCAGCCATGCATTTAAAAGGCGTGGAAGCGGAACGGTATGTGAAGGAAGCAGCCTCCGCCATTGCCAAAACCCTGAAAGTACAGGAAAAAGAGATTTTCTTCACCTCCGGTGGAACAGAATCGGACAACTGGGCCCTTGTGGGTACTGCGTATGCCAACTGCAGGCAGGGAAAGCACATCATTACCACATCTTTTGAGCACGCGGCAGTCTCTGCCCCTCTGGAATGGCTGAAGGAACAGGGGTATGAGATCACGGTCATTCCGGTGGATGAGAGAGGAAATCTGTCCCTGGAAAAACTGGAGGCAGCAATCCGCCCTGATACGATCCTGGTATCCACCATGTATGTGAATAATGAGATGGGAGCGGTTGTGCCTGTGGAGGCAGTGGCTAAGCTGGTACATGACAGGAACCCGAAGACCGTATACCATGTGGATGCCATACAGGGATACGGAAAGTACAGGATCTATCCGAAGCGTATGGGGATCGATCTGCTCTCTGTGAGCAGCCATAAGATCCATGGGCCGAAGGGCGTGGGATTCCTGTATGTCAGCGAAAAGGTTAAGATCCATCCCATGATCCTGGGAGGCGGGCAGCAGAAGGGCATGCGTTCCGGCACAGACAATGTACCGGGGATTGCGGGCCTTGGCACTGCGGCACGCATGGTCTATGAGAACCATGAGGAAAAAATGGAAAAGCTGAGAGCGCTTAAGACTTATCTGGCAAAGAACCTGTCGGAAATGGAGCGGGTGGTTATCAACGGGCCGCTGCCGAAGGACGGGGCACCTCACATTATAAATGCCAGCTTTCTGGGCGTGAGGAGCGAAGTGCTGCTGCACACCCTGGAGGACAAGGGAATCTATGTATCTGCGGGAAGTGCCTGTTCCAGCCACAAGCGGGCAGCAAGCGCCTCCATGACAGCCATATCCGCCGACCAGGAACGGCGGGAATCGGCCATTCGTTTCAGCCTCAGTGAATTTACCACAAAAGAGGAGCTTGATTATACACTGGAGCAGATCAGAACTGTACTGCCTGTGCTCCGGAAGTATGCAAGGCACTGATAAAGGAAAGGAATAGAATATGTATAAAGCATTTTTAATAAAATACGCGGAGATAGCGATCAAGGGAAAGAACCGCTATATCTTCGAGGACGCTCTGGTGGACCAGATCCGCCACGTGTTAAAGGGCGTGGATGGAGAATTTGACGTGGTGAAGGAGAGGGGCAGGATCTATGTGTTTGCCCGGGGAGAATATGATTATGAGGAGACTGTGGAGGCGCTGAAGCGGGTGTTCGGTATCTTCGGCATCTGTCCTGCTGTTGTGCTTCAGGACCAGGGATACGAGGAGCTGGCGAAGGCCGTTGTATCCTACACACAGGAGGTTTACGGTGATAAGACCATGACCTTTAAGATGGATGTGAGGAGAACGAAAAAGAGTTATCCCATGAATTCCATGGAACTGAATGCGGAGCTGGGCGGAGAGATCCTGGATGCCTGCCCCAATATGAAAGTGGATGTGCACAAACCGGATGTGTTTATCCATGTGGAGATCAGGGATAAGATATATCTGTATTCCCAGGTGATCCCGGGACCCGGCGGCATGCCTGTGGGCACCGGCGGCAGAGCCATGCTTCTTCTGTCCGGCGGCATTGACAGCCCGGTGGCCGGCTATATGATCGCAAAACGCGGTGTAAAGATTGACGCTGTGTATTTCCACGCGCCGCCGTACACCAGCGAACGCGCGAAACAGAAGGTTGTGGACCTGGCTAAACTGGTGGCACGCTACAGCGGCCCCATCCGTCTGCATGTGGTCAATTTCACGGATATTCAGTTATATATTTATGAAAAGTGCCCTCATGAGGAGCTGACCATCATTATGCGCCGCTATATGATGAAGATCGCTGAGGCATTTGCGGAGAAGGACGGCTGTCTGGGACTGATAACCGGAGAGAGCATAGGACAGGTTGCAAGTCAGACCATGCAGAGCCTGGCAGCCACAAATGAAGTGTGCATCATGCCTGTATTCCGCCCGGTGATCGGATTTGACAAGCAGGAGATCGTGGATGTGGCTCTGAAGATCAACACATATGAGACTTCCATCCTTCCCTATGAGGATTGCTGTACCATTTTCGTGGCCAAACATCCTGTGACAAAGCCGAGCCTGAAGGTCATCAAGCGTTCTGAGGAAAAACTTCAGGAGAAGATAGAAGAGATGATGGAGGAAGCCATCCAAACGGCAGAGACGATCATCTGTGAATAAATAAGCAGAAAAAAAGGACTGCCCTCGGGCAGTCCTGGCTGTTGCTTTGTCGGAATGAATCTCGATTAGTCTACTAAATATGGTTTTAATACAGTTAAGATGTCATCTAAAGCGCCATCAGCTGCATGGATGTTCAAGTCAATAGCTTTGGATAAATCTAAGCTGAAGATACCCATGATGGACTTAGCGTCGATAACGTATCTTCCGGATACTAAATCAAAATCATAATCAAATTTTGTAATTTCATTCACGAATGATTTTACTTTGTCGATAGAATTCAGTGAAATTTTTACTGTTTTCATTGGAAAAATCCTCCCTTACCTATTCCGTTTTTTGCTTCTTACAAGACTTATGTTACCGTTTATGGCAAAAAAAGTCAATATAAAAAAGGGAGAAATAAAATACAAAGAATATGACAACTATTCGTCAAAACGCTTAACGAATTATCACGATAAAGAGGTTTAGAATGAAAAAAAAAGTAGCATTGCACAATTTGGGCTGTAAAGTCAACGCTTACGAGATAGAAGCCATGCAGCAGATGCTGGAACAGGCAGGGTATGAGATCGTGCCTTTTGCGCCCGGGGCGGACATTTATATCATCAATACCTGTACGGTCACCAACATTGCGGATAGGAAATCAAGGCAGATGCTCCACAAGGCCAAGAAGATGAATCCGGATGCCGTGGTGGTGGCAGCAGGCTGCTATGTACAGGCAAAAAAAGATGAGGCACAGATAGATGAGGCCATTGATATTGTGCTGGGAAACAACAAAAAACAGGATCTGCTGGCTGTATTAGAGCAGTATGACAGGGAAAAGGGCCAGGAAAAAGAACTGATAGACTTAAAAGAACCGGTGGCATATGAGGAACTGAAGCTCTCCTCCACAGGGGAGCACACCAGAGCTTACCTGAAAGTGCAGGACGGATGCAATCAGTTCTGCAGCTACTGTATTATCCCCTATGTGAGGGGGCGTGTGAGAAGCCGGAAAAGGCAGGAGATCGTAGACGAGGTGAAACGGCTTGTTAAGAACGGCTACCAGGAATTTGTCCTCACAGGCATCCACCTGAGTTCCTACGGTGTGGACTGCAGTGATTCGCTTCTTCAGCTCATTCTGGCTGTCCATGAGATCGAGGGAGTGAAAAGAATTCGCCTGGGATCTTTAGAACCCCGTATTATTACGGAAGAATTTGTCAAAACTATAAGCAGCTTATCTAAAATATGTCCTCATTTCCATCTGTCCCTGCAGAGCGGCTGCGATGAAACCCTGAAACGTATGAACAGGAGATACACTGCCGGAGAGTACCTGGACGGCTGTGCACTTCTGCGTAAATATTTTGACCATCCGGCTCTCACCACGGATGTGATCGTGGGATTTCCCCAGGAGTCAGAGGAAGAATTTGAAAAGTCCAGAGACATGATAGAGCGCACGGGCTTTTACGAGACCCATATCTTCAAATATTCCAGACGGGAGGGCACCCGGGCTGACCGCATGGAAGGACAGATACCGGAACAGGTAAAGACAGCCAGAAGTCATGTGCTGATAGAGCTGGGAAAACAGCAGAAACAGAAATTTATGGAATATTATCTCGGCAGGGAAGTGGAGATCCTCTTTGAGGAGCAGGCCCAGATCCATGGTAAAACATATTGGATCGGCCATACCAGAGAGTATTTGAAAGTGGCAGCAGAGACAAAAGAAAGCCTGGAGAATTGCATAAAAATTGGCAAAATTGGCGGATTTGTCGAAGATGGCGTTTTTATTTGCGCAATATAATGGTTGAATTTCCCTCCAAGATATATTAGAATAAGGATATGGTTTAGAGAACTATCCGGCGGTTGCGATCCGAATAGGTAACCCGAATAGTTACAAGTTTAGATAAGGGCGTGAGAGATTATGGAGAATAATTTAGGAAATACTCAATATTTCAAAGTGAAGACAGAACCGGAAGTCCGGGTAAAGGAAGTTCTGGACCTGGTATACAATGCTATGGCGGAGAAAGGATATAATCCGGTAAACCAGATCGTTGGTTACATCATGTCCGGCGACCCGACTTATATCACCAGCTACAAGGGTGCCAGAAGTACCATTATGAAAGTAGAGCGTGATGAGTTAGTGGAGGAGCTTTTGAAGGAGTATATCAAGAACGAATCCTGGAAGCGTGACTGATGATGAGAATCATGGGACTTGACTATGGCTCTAAGACAATAGGGGTGGCGATCAGCGACCCTCTGGGTCTTACTGCCCAGGGAATCGAAATTATCCGTCGGGAAGATGAAAATAAACTTAGAAAATCCCTTCGCCGGATTGAAGAGCTTGTAAGCGAATATCAGGTGGAAGAGATTGTTCTTGGATTTCCCAAGAACATGAATAACACCATAGGAGAACGGGCGCAGAAGTCTCTGGAGCTGAAGGAAATGCTGGAGAGAAGATGCGGACTGCCTGTGATCATGTGGGATGAAAGGCTGACTACTGTTGAGGCCAACCGTACGCTCATGGAAAGCGGCGTGCGCAGAGAGAACAGAAGTAAATACGTGGATATGATAGCTGCAGTGTTTATTTTGCAGGGCTATCTGGATGCAAAAGCAAACCCGGGTACAGTTTGATTTCAGCTTGATACCGTATTTGGACTATTGAGGGAAAGAAGGCTCGTTTCCGGGTTTGGGCGTTTATGCACGTAAAAAGAACGACAGAAAGGAAGAATGTATGGAGACAATTATTTTTGATGGAGAAGACGGAACAGAATTGGAGTTAGGAATTCTGGAACAGACAAGAGTGAACGGAAGCGTATATCTGCTGGTAGTGGATCCCGACGATTCGGACGATGAAGGGGCAGCAGCATATATTTTAAAGGACATTTCAGAGGATGGCGAAGAAGAAGGCTGCTACGTGTTCGTGGAAGACGATACGGAATACGATGCGGTTTTTAAGGTCTTTGAAGCCATGTTAGAGGACATTGAATTTGAAAATTGAACGGAGAAATTGGAGGAATTAACTTGAAAAAAAACAACAACTCAAAATTGAAGATCATTCCTTTGGGCGGGTTGGAACAGATAGGAATGAATATTACTGCCTTTGAATATGAGGACAGTATTGTCGTAGTGGACTGCGGTCTGTCATTTCCGGAGGACGATATGCTGGGAATTGACCTTGTTATACCGGACATCACATATCTGAAGGACAATATTGACAAAGTCAAAGGTTTCGTTATCACCCATGGTCATGAGGATCATATTGGGGCGCTTCCTTACGTGATGAAGGAGATCAATATCCCCATCTATGCAACAAAGCTTACGATCGGATTAATCGAGAATAAATTCAAAGAGCATAACCTGCTTAGAAGTACCAAGAGAAAAGTGATCAAACATGGACAGTCCATCAATCTGGGCTGCTTTCGTATAGAATTTATCAAGACAAACCACAGCATTCAGGATGCCTCCGCGCTGGCAATTTATTCACCTGCGGGAATCGTGGTGCATACCGGTGACTTCAAAGTGGACTATACTCCTGTGTTCGGAGACGCCATTGATCTGCAGCGGTTTGCGGAAATCGGAAAGAAAGGTGTACTGGCACTTATGTGCGACAGTACCAATGCAGAGCGCAAGGGATTTACCATGTCCGAGCGCACGGTTGGAAGGACCTTTGACAATATATTTGCAGAGCATAAGAATACCAGGATCATCATTGCCACCTTTGCATCCAATGTAGACAGGGTGCAGCAGATTATTAATTCTGCTTACAAATACGGCAGGAAAGTGGCTGTGGAGGGCCGAAGCATGGTCAATGTCATCGGAACAGCTTCTGAACTGGGATATCTGAGGATTCCGGACAAGACGCTTATTGAGATTGACCAGCTTAGGAATTATCCGGACGAGAAGGTGGTGCTGATCACCACGGGAAGCCAGGGCGAGTCCATGGCAGCCCTGTCCAGGATGGCAGCCAGCATTCACAAGAAAGTGACGATCAAGCCCAACGATACGATCATTTTCAGTTCCAACCCCATTCCGGGTAATGAAAAGGCAGTATCCAAGGTGATCAATGAACTGAGCATGAAAGGCGCAGACGTTATTTTCCAGGATGCCCACGTATCCGGACATGCCTGCCAGGAGGAGATCAAGCTGATCTATTCCCTGGTAAAACCCAAATACGCCATTCCGGTGCACGGTGAATACCGCCACCTGAAAGCCCAGGCAGGTCTTGCCCTGGATTTGGGAATTCCGAAAGAAAATGTGTTTATCCTGCAGTCCGGCGATGTGCTGGAACTGAATGAGGAGGAACCTGCTAAAGTTACAGGCAAAGTGCGCACAGGCGCTATCCTGGTTGACGGACTTGGTGTGGGCGATGTGGGAAATATCGTGCTTCGTGACCGCCAGCATCTGGCAGAGGACGGTATCATGATCGTGGTGCTGACTCTGGAGAAGCGTTCCAGCCGTCTATTGGCAGGACCGGACATAGTCTCCCGTGGTTTTGTGTATGTAAGGGAATCGGAAGATTTGATGGATGAGGCCAGAATTGTGGTGGAGGACGCCATTGATGTGTGCCTGGACAAGCATATAACAGACTGGGGCAAAATCAAGAATGTGATCAAGGACTCCCTGGGTGAATTTTTATGGAAGAGAACCAAGAGAAATCCCATGATTCTGCCCATCATCATGGAGGCTTAAGAAGATGAGTATAATCGACGTCTGCGTGGACAAGCTGGTGCATGCAATCAAAAACGGCGTTGTCTACAAGCAGTACTGCACGGCTCTGGAAGAGATCAAGGCGGTCCCGGGGCTGAAGGAACAGGTAGATGAGCTGCGCAAGCTGAATTATCAGATTCAGGCAGAAGGTGACGATATCAATCTCTATGATGCGATTGATGATATAGACAGCAAGATGGATGAACTGTGCAGGATTCCGGAGGTAAACCGTTTCCTGGAAGCGGAGCTTACGCTGTGCAGACAGCTTCAGAGTATTGACGCTTCCATTCATCAGGGAATACAGTTGGATATTCCGGATCTTTAACAAAACAGGCTGTTTTCGGCCGGCGCTTTTCCTGCCGGGCCGGAAACGGGTTATAAGGAGAACAACATGGCAAAAGGAATCAGAAAACAGGGTGCGGCATCTATAATGGCAAGCGGATTTTTCAGGCTGGCAGTTTATGCCTGTATTATATTTGCGGTCATTTTTGTGGGCAAGTCTGCCTATGATTTCGGGTATGCGATCTTCAATGAGGTTCCGATGGCTGAGGGAGAGGGAACAGATATCACGGTTGTGATCAAGGATGGTTCCTCTGTCTATCAGATAGGCAAGATCCTGAAGAAAAAGGGCCTGATCGAGGACGCAAAGGTCTTCGTAGTACAGGAGAAACTGTCCAATTATAAGAATAAACTTCAGGCAGGTACCTATATTCTGAATACCAATATGACAGCAGAAGAGATGATGGCAATTCTGGCCCGGGAGAATGTGGACGGCCAGCCCACCCAGGGTGGCGGTACAGACGGCAATTCGGCTGTACAGGATACCTCGGAGACCGGCGGGGAAGGCACAGACCAGGGAACAGAATAGCAGAGGAAATAAAAGTGATAGTTGACGAGAGAATAGTAACCTATATCAATTCCCTGGACAGAGGAAACACCCCCTTTCTCAATGAACTGGAGAAAAAAGCCAGGGAGGACAGGGTGCCTGTCATCCGCAGGGAGATGCAGAGTTTCCTGAAAGTATTGCTTCAGATAAAACGTCCCCGCCTCATTTTAGAGGTGGGGACTGCTGTTGGGTTCTCCACGCTTCTGATGAGCGAATACGCGCCGGAGACGTGCAGGATCACCACCATAGAGAACTATGAGAAGCGGATACCCATTGCGCAGGAAAATTTCAAAAAAGCGGGCAAAGAGGACCGGATCACCCTGCTTTGCGGGGATGCTGCCCGGGTATTAACAACGCTGGAGGGTCCTTATGACCTGATTTTTATGGATGCTGCCAAGGCGCAGTATATCCATTTTCTTCCGGAAGTGTTAAGGCTTCTCGGACCGGGAGGAATCCTGGTGTCCGACAATGTGCTGCAGGACGGGGACCTGATCGAGTCCCATTTTGCCGTGGAGCGCAGGAACCGCACCATTTACAAAAGAATGCGGGAGTATCTCTATGTGCTGAAGAACCATGAAGAACTGGAAACCTCCATACTGCCTCTGGGAGATGGAGTGACTCTGAGTATAAAGAAACAGAAACAGGATGGATAAAATGAGAAAAAAACCAGAATTACTGATTCCCGCCAGCAGCCTGGAAGTTCTGAAGATCGCTGTGATCTACGGCGCAGATGCCGTATACATCGGCGGCGAGGTGTTCGGACTGAGGGCAAAAGCCCGGAATTTTTCCATGAAGGATATGGCGGAAGGTATTGCCTTTGCCCACAGATACGGGGTGAAAGTGTATGTGACAGCCAATATCCTGGCCCACAACAGGGATTTGGAGGGTGTGCGGGAATATTTTGAAGAGTTAAAAGAGATCAAGCCGGATGCACTGATCATATCAGACCCCGGTATTTTTATGATCGCAAAGGAAGTCTGCCCGGAGATTGAGCGGCATATCAGCACCCAGGCCAACAACACCAATTACGGCACTTACCGGTTCTGGCATGAACTGGGGGCTAAGCGCGTGGTGTGTGCAAGGGAGCTTTCCCTGGAGGAGATCAGGGAGATTCGTGCCAATATTCCCAGGGATATGGAGATTGAGACATTTATCCATGGGGCTATGTGCATTTCCTATTCGGGAAGATGCCTGCTGAGCAATTTCTTCACAGGAAGAGACGCCAACCAGGGGGCTTGTACCCATCCCTGCCGCTGGAAATACTCCATTGTGGAGGAGACAAGGCCGGGGGAATATATGCCCGTCTATGAGAACGAGAGAGGGACTTATATTTTCAATTCCAAGGATTTGTGCATGATCGAGCACATGGATGATATCCTGACAGCAGGGATTGACAGCCTGAAAATAGAAGGGCGCATGAAGACCGCCCTGTATGTGGCAACAGTGGCCAGAACCTACAGAAAAGCCATAGATGACTATTTTGACAGCCCTGAACTTTATCAGAAAAATATGCCCTGGTACAGGGAACAGATTATGGGATGCACCTACAGACAGTTCACCACCGGATTTTTCTATGGGAAACCGGATGAAACTGCACAGATATATGACAGCAATACTTATGCCAAGGACTATACTTATCTGGGATATCTGGAAGACAGGACGCCGGAAGGGCTGTACCGCATCACCCAGAGGAATAAATTCCTCGTGGGAGAGACGATAGAGGCCATGAAACCGGACGGAGAGAACCGTCCGGTGGTTGTGAAAGCCATATATGATGAGGAAGGGAATTCCTGTGAAAGTGCCCCGCATCCCCAGCAGGTGCTGTATGTGGATTTGGGGGAAGGACTTGAACTGTACGATATTTTAAGACGGAAGGAAGCAGTTCCGGAGCTTTAAGACAGCATTTTTTTCAATACGGGAGACATAAGAGCGGCTGATATTCAGCCGCTTTGCTATTTCCCTCTGTGTCAGTTCCTTTTCTCCGTAGAGGCCGTACCGCAGCTTGAGCACCTCCAGTTCCCGTTCACTGAGCACCTGGTCCAGAAGCCCGTAGAGCTTTCTGATATCCTCCTTCAGCGAATAGTGGTCCACCACGTCTACCGGTTCATTTTCAATCACATCCAGAAGATTTATCTCATTGCCCTCCTTGTCTGTTCCGATAGGCTCGTAGAGGGAAACTTCCTTGTTGGTCTTTTTCTTGGAACGCAGCAGCATAAGGAGTTCATTGTCAATACATCGCGCAGCATAGGTGGAGAGACGGTTGGATTTCTCTCCGTTGAATGTATGGATGGCCTTGATAAGCCCAATGGTTCCGATGGAAATCAAATCATCTAAATCTTCCTCAACCCCTTGATATTTTTTCACAATATGTGCAACAAGGCGCAGATTGCGCTCTATGAGAATATTTTTAGCTTCCTGGCTGCCCCTTTTGTATTCTTGAAGATAATACTTCTCTTCTTCGGAAGTCAAGGGCTTAAGAAATGTTTTCAAGCAGCTTTACCTCAAAGGGATTTAATTATAGTCTATGAGCAAATCCGCCAAATTGTGCTTTTCCCACTCATTTAGGGACGGGTAGGCTGCAAAAAAACTCAGTTCATGCTTCTGGGATAAGGTTTTTTCTCGTCTGTCAGACCTGCAAGATAGTCCATGCTGGTATCCAGGGCAAGAGCAATCCTTTTGCACTGTTCAAAGGTGTAGTAGCGTTTTCCGTTTTCGATTTTAGAGTAATCGCTCTGATCAATGCCGGTCAGGTGCTGCATTTTGATCTGGGTATATCCCCTTTTGATTCTTAAGTCTTTTAATCTGGACAATTCATATACCTCTTTTCTTTTTTGAAACAGCCTGTAACCGTTCATCTTTATGCATCCGGTCGTCTGGAAGCCGCTTCATAAGGCCGGATGCCTATTGGCATTGGGGTTCCGTACGGTCAGCGCTGGAAATACAAAGATTTGTCTGAATGGTTACTACAGCTCTCCATTGTTAATCAATTATGGCGTTGTGACCTATTGACTCTAGGGTGAAATTGACCTATAATCTTATGAAAAAGAGTAGGAGCAGAGGGCTGTTTATATGGGCGGGAATTACAATAGTCAGCAGCAGGGAAGTGACTGTACGCAGGGCGGCATGAGCCTGCTGTCTGTGGAGTGGAGCTGTATGGGACAGGGGATGGCTAAGTACCGGACAGGGAGCGGGGAATATGCTTTATTTATCATAACCAAAGGGAGCGGAAGTATAACAGCAGGCGGGAAAGATTATGGCGTAAACGTGGGAAATGTGCTGGCGGTCACCCCGGAGACGGAAGTGAAAATCCAGGGAAACGCGCAGAATTTCTTCTATTATATCCGTCTGTGTTCCTGTGGTGCCCAAGTGGAGGAATGTGTCAGGGAGGCCGGTCTTGCCGGGGAGACGCCCCTTCGTTCTGCAGACTGTCTGGCGGAACTGACAAGGACAGTCAGAGATATGCTTGAGGCGGGAAGTGCGGATTATGTGGAGCGGCTGGAACAGAACTGCCGTGTGACGAAGATATGGATCGATCTGATCGAGGATTACAGGAAATCCCTGGGGCAGACAGGATATAAAGTGCCGGACAGCAGGGGCAGAGCCGGAGAAATACAGGAGATTGCCGCATATATGAAGGCGCATATGGAGCAGAGCCTGAAAATCGAGCAGATCGCCCGGGAACATGGAATGAACAGGAGCGGTCTGACCAGACAATTCCGAACCGTCATGGGATGCCCGCCCCAGCAGTATCTCCTGCAGGTGAGGATGGAGAGGGCAAAGGAACTTCTGCGTGATACGCAGGATACGATCGGTGAGATCGCTGCCCGGGTGGGATACAGGGATGCGCTGGCATTTTCGCATATCTTTAAGGAAAAATGTGGGATAGGGCCAAGGGAGTACAGGAAGAATCAGGCCCATGAAAACGGATAATATTTAAGAAGATTATGTGTATTATAGGTAATCGAGGAAGAAATAGCCGGTATTTGGTTCTGAAATACCAATAATTCTTAAGAAGGGTACAGAAATTATAGGTAATCGAGGAAGAAATAGCCGTTTTTTGGTTCTGAAATACCAATAATTCTTAAGAAGGGTAGAGAAATTATAGGTAATCGAGGAAGAAATAGCCGTTTTTTGGTTTTGAAATACCAATAATTCTTAAGAAGGGTAGAGAAATTATAGGTAATTGAGAAGGCATTGGCATAAATTTAGTCCTGGAATACCAATAATTTTTCAGAGTAATATATGATTTGCAGGTAAGCAGGGTGATTGGGTTTTATAATAAAAAATCCAGTCAGCCATTGCGTGGCAGAAAAAAATATGATACAGTAATAATAAGTCAGAAAGCGGATTCCCGCATTTCTTTCCAGGTGGTTCCACCGTTGTTTCCAAAACAAATGAAGCAAGTAAAAAGAGAATATGTACACCCGCGCCGGAGGGGGATTTCTGTCCTGCTGCGGGGGAAAGGAGTATCTGTATGTTCAGCAGTGTTATGTCAGCAGCTATCTGCGGTGTGAACTGCGTTCCTGTACGGGTAGAGGCGGATGTGAGCAGCGGTCTGCCTGTATTTAATATGGTCGGATACCTGTCATCCCAGGTGAGGGAGGCTCAGGAGCGGGTGAAAACGGCGATCAGAAACACGAAGATCAGCCTGCCGCCCAAAAGGATCACGGTTAATCTGGCGCCGGCAGATGTGCGGAAGGAGGGGAACCGGTTTGACCTGCCCATTGCAGCCGCACTTCTGGCAGCGTTCGGATACATAGAAGAGGAGAAATTAAGCGGTGTGATGCTGGCCGGTGAACTGGGGCTGGACGGCAGGATAAACAGCGTCAGAGGTATCCTGCCTCTGGCAGAGACCGCGGCGCAAAACGGGTGCTGGCTCTGTATCGTTCCTGTGGGCAACTGCAGGGAGGCATTGGCAACAGGAAAGATAAAGGTTCTGGGAGTGGAGTCCCTGCAGGAGTTTCTGGACGCGTCTGGCAGGGAAAAATGGGGTGTGGAAGACCAGAGGATATATGACCGGGAGAATCTTAAAGAACCTGTTTATAATGTGGATTTCAGGGAGATCCAGGGACAGGAGACTGTGAAACGGGCTGCCGTGATCGCGGCTGCCGGGTTCCATAACTTTCTCATGACAGGGCCTCAGGGTGCGGGGAAGACGATGATCGCCCGCAGGATTCCCACCATCATGCCGCGGCTTTCCAGAGAGGAGAGTCTGGAAGTATCCAGAATATACAGTGTCGCAGGGCTTTTGACAGAGGAACAGCCATTTATGTCAGCAAGGCCATTTCGGGCACCGCATCACACCATTTCTCCCCAGGCGCTGGCCGGAGGCGGCAGAATTCCAAGGCCCGGGGAAATCACACTTTCACACAGAGGCGTTCTTTTTCTGGACGAAATTCCTGAATTTTCCCACAATTCCATAGAAATACTGAGACAGCCCCTGGAGGAGCATAAGGTAATGATCGCCAGAACCGGGGGTTCTTATGAATTTCCGGCACACTGTATGCTGGTGGCAGCAATGAACCACTGTCCCTGCGGCAGATATCCGGATCTGAAGCGCTGTACCTGTACGGACAGGGATATCAGCAGGTATGCCGGGAAAATCAGCGGCCCCATACTGGACCGGATAGACATCTGCGCAGAAGCGGCCTGCATGACGTATCAGGAGATTTCCGGCGGGAAGGCGGGACAGAGTTCGGCAGAGCTTATGAAAAGGGTAGAAAAGGCATTTTTGGCACAGCAGGACAGGTATCAGGGGCTGAAGGTATGCTATAATTCGGAACTGTCCGGAAAACAGGTGGAAAAATACTGCAGTGTCAGCCGTGAAGGACAGCGCCTTTTGGAAAAAGCTTACGAAAAGATGAATTTAAGTGCCAGGGCCTATCATAAGATTTTAAAGACAGCACGTACGATCGCAGACCTGGATGGGGAAGAAGAGATCAAGGAAGCACAGATCAGTGAGGCTGTGTGCTACAGAGGACTGGAGAGAAAGAAGGTATGAAATACATGGAAAAAGAGAAGATTTTCTGCTGTTCCAAGACAGGAAAAGCCTATCCGGACAAGCTCAGATGTTTTGAGGACATGCCGGAATATTTGTATGTGAAGGGAAAACTTCCGGACAGCCGTAAAAAGAGTGTGGCTATTGTGGGGGCCAGAAGGTGCAGCAGTTACGGCAGCTCACAGGCGTATTACTTTGCAAAAGAGCTGTCCCGGTTCGGGATCCAGATCATAAGCGGAATGGCCAGAGGTGTGGACGGCTGGGCGCACAGGGGAGCGCTGGACGGCGGAGGAGAGACCTTTGCGGTTCTGGGCAACGGTGTGGATATCTGTTACCCCAGGCAGAATATGGATATATATAGAAGGATTCCGTTCCGGGGAGGCGTACTTTCAGAGTATGAGCCGCAGACACCGGCCCTTCCCTACCATTTCCCAAGGAGGAACCGGCTCATCAGTGCACTGGCGGATCTGGTACTGGTCATAGAGGCAGGGAAAAAGAGCGGTTCCCTGATTACTGTGAACTTTGCACTGGAGCAGGGAAAGACTGTTTATGCCCTTCCGGGGCGCTTGGGGGATACACTCAGTGAGGGATGCAACAACTTGATTTTTGAAGGCGCAGGCATTGCAAACTCCGTGGATATTATTCTGGATGAACTTCAGATTTCGGAAAAATTAAAAACAGATTTGGAGGCAAAATCAAACTTTAGGCTTGCAAGCCGGGAAGAAATGGTGTATAGTTGTCTGGATTTGAGGCCAAAATATCTGGAAGAGATTTTCCTTCAGGTAGAACTAAATCCTGGGGAAATTCAGGAAATATTATTGAAACTGGAATTGAAGGGGCTTGTAGCAGAGCCAGTCAAAAATTATTATGCCAGAACGGGAGGTTGAGATGGCGAAATATTTAGTGATTGTGGAATCACCGGCAAAAGTGAAGACAATCAAGAAATTTCTCGGTTCAAATTATGAGGTCATGGCGTCCAACGGACATGTAAGGGATCTTCCCAAAAGCCAGCTTGGAATCGACGTGGAGAATGATTACGAACCTAAATATATAACTATCAGGGGAAAGGGGGATATCCTGGCGGGGCTTCGCAAGGCCGCGAAAAAAGCGGACAAGGTATATCTTGCAACTGACCCCGACCGTGAAGGAGAAGCCATTTCCTGGCACCTGTCCAAAGCGCTGAAACTGGACGAGAAGAAGATGCGCAGAATTACATTCAATGAGATCACGAAAACTGCAGTGAAAGCTTCTATTAAAGAGGCGCGCGACATTGACATGAATCTGGTGGATGCGCAGCAGACCAGAAGAATGCTGGACCGCATGGTTGGTTACAGGATCAGTCCGGTACTCTGGGCTAAGGTGAAAAGAGGGCTCAGTGCGGGCCGTGTACAGTCAGTGGCCCTGCGCATCATCGGGGACCGTGAGGATGAGATCAATGCATTTATCCCTGAGGAATACTGGACACTGGATGCGGAATTTGCTGTCAAAGGCGAAAAGAAGCCGCTGATTGCCAAGTTCTATGGAAATAAAAACAAAAAAATGAGCATCGGCTCAAGGGAAGAACTGGATAAGATCCTTGCCGGGCTGGAGGGCGCCAGCTATGAAGTGGCTGAGGTGAAGAAGAGCGAGAGAACGAAAAAGCCGCCGCTTCCGTTTACTACCAGTACCTTACAGCAGGAAGCATCGAAAGTGCTGAATTTTTCCACACAGAAGACCATGCGTCTGGCGCAGCAGCTCTATGAGGGAATTGATATTAAAGGGAACGGCACAGTGGGTGTTATCACCTATCTGCGTACAGACTCCACCAGGATTTCTGAGGAGGCTGAATCTGCCGCTCATGAATACATCACTTCCCAGTATGGGCCGGAATACACTCTGACCCAGGAGAAAAAGGATGATAAGAAGAAAAAGATACAGGATGCCCATGAAGCCATCCGTCCAACAGATATTTCAAGGACACCTGCTTCTCTGAAGGAATCTCTGAGCAGAGATCAGTTCAGGCTGTATCAGCTCATCTGGAAACGCTTTACTGCCAGCAGGATGCAGAATGCAAAATATGAGACTACATCCGTGAAAATCAAGGGCGGAGAGTATTATTTTACCATGGCTGCCTCTAAGCTGAAATTCGACGGCTTTATGGCTGTCTATGTGCAGGAGGATGAGGAGAAGACAGAGAATTCTTTCCTTGCAAAAGGACTGGACGAGAGCACAGAGCTTTCCTTCCAGGGATTCCATGAGCAGCAGCATTTTACACAGCCGCCGGCACATTATACGGAGGCTACACTGGTAAAGGCGCTGGAGGAACTGGGAATCGGACGTCCAAGTACCTATGCCCCTACGATCACCACGATCATTGCAAGGCGGTATGTGGCGAAGGAGAATAAGAATCTGTATATGACGGAGCTGGGCGAAGTCGTTAATAATATTATGAAGAAGTCATTCCCCAGTATTGTGGATGTGTATTTTACGGCCACAATGGAGGAACTGCTGGACAGTGTGGGGGAAGGACTTGTGCAGTGGAAGACTGTGATACGGAATTTCTATCCGGATCTGGAGGATGCAGTGCAGACTGCGGAGAAAGAGCTGGAGGAAGTGAAGATCGAGGATGAGGTGACAGATGTTATCTGCGATCTGTGCGGGCGGAATATGGTGATCAAATATGGACCGCACGGGAAGTTCCTGGCTTGTCCGGGATTTCCGGACTGCAGGAATACGAAGCCTTATCTTGAAAAAATCGGTGTTCCCTGTCCTGTCTGCGGGAAAGATGTGGTGCTGCGCAGGAGTAAGAAGGGGCGCCGGTATTATGGATGTGAGAATAATCCGGAATGCGAGTTTATGTCATGGCAGAAGCCTTCTAAGGAGAAATGCCCGAATTGCGGTGGGTATATGCTGGAGAAGGGGAATAAGATTGTTTGTGCGGATGAGCATTGTGGGTTTGTGATGATACGGAAGAAGGATGAGGTGGAGCAGGAGGCCTGATCTGTGTAAGTGAGAGGGTGGCAGGAGCGGAGGTTGTCTAAGGCGGACGATACCTGCCGCACAAAGTCCCTGGGGGCCAGTCGGCAGATGGGGATGGACTAATGGAAAAAAGCGGGAAGAATGGGTGAACCGGATAGAACCGCAGACAAAACTGATGTTTTGTCTGCTCAGCTATCCTTAGAATTTGCTTTTGTGAAGCAAATTCTATCACCCATTCTTCCCGCTTTTTCCCATAAGTCCATCCAGCCATCTGCCTCCAATGGCCCCCAGGGACTTTGTGCAGCAGGTATCTGGCAGTGGGAAAAACAGTGCATGCGGAAAGTGCTGGATGGGTGTTTACACAGGTATTTGGTAGAGAGAAAAGAGATGTATGCGGGAGGTGCTGGATAGATGGTCTACAGGTATCTGGCAGTGAGAAAAACAGTGCATGCGGAAAGTGCTGGATAGGTGTTAATACAGGTATCTGGAAGTGGGAAAGGCAGTGTATGCGGAAGGTGCTGGATGGGTGTTCACACAGGTATTTGGCAGTGAGAAAAGGGATGTGTGGGGAAAGAAGAGTTGGGGGTAAGGTTGGGGGAAAAGGGGGTGGTATCTGACATTGGGGGATGGGGGGAGGGAAGAGTTGGAGAATGGGGGAAAGTATCTGACAGACGGGGAAAGTAAGGGAAGTCTGGGAAATTTCAATTGTTTTGAAAGTTAAGTTTGTGGGAAAGAGATAAATAGACAGAAAATAAAAAAATCATGCATTGATTTCAGAATAATTGTGTGTTAAAATAAAAAAGGATATAGAGAATAGAAATTAGCGGTTATATTCTGTAGGAATAGAGTGAAAGGAGGTCGCTATGAGCGTACAGTTATTGGATAAAACCAGAAAGATTAACAAACTGCTTCATAACAACAATTCTTCTAAGGTGCTGTTCAACGACATTTGTGAGGTGATGGTGGAGACTTTGGATTCTAATATCCTGGTTATCAGCCGGAAAGGAAAGGTGCTTGGTGTAGGTACCTGTCCGGGCGTGGAGGAGATTACGGAATTGATTGACAGTGAAGTGGGAGGATATATTGATAAACTGCTCAATGAACGTCTGCTGGGCGTGCTGTCAACAAAGGAGAACGTGAATCTCCAGACACTGGGATTTGAAGGCGAGAACATCAGTAAGTATATGGCGATCATCAGCCCCATTGATATTGCCGGCGAGAGACTGGGTACCCTTTTTATGTACAGGGATCAGAAAGGGTATGATATTGAGGATATTATTGTAAGTGAATATGGAACAACAGTGGTTGGGCTGGAAATGATGCGTTCTGTACATGAGGAGAATGCAGAGGAGAACCGGAAGATCCAGGTTGTGAAATCTGCGTTCAATACGCTTTCTTTCTCAGAATTGGAAGCGATCATCCATATTTTTGATGAGCTGGACGGGGACGAAGGAATTCTGGTTGCCAGTAAGATTGCAGACAGAGTGGGAATCACACGTTCCGTGATCGTCAATGCGCTGAGAAAATTCGAGAGTGCCGGCGTTATTGAGTCCAGGTCCTCAGGCATGAAAGGAACCTATATCAAAGTGCTCAATGAAGTGATCTTTGATGAATTGGAAGAGATCAAGAAACGCAAACTGGTGAAAAAACAGTAAATGCATGGAAAGAAAACCGGAGGTTATTCATATAGTAGGAAATAACCTCCGGTTTTCTTTGGGTTTTTATATTTTTACGGAAAATACTGTATGCGGTCAGCAGATTTGGGCTAAACTTTTGCTATGGGATGGCCCGGAACCCGGTTTTCATGCGGAAATATAAAGATTCTAAAATAAATATAAAATTCAATGAAAATTAAAAAGATGAGATAAAACGAGAATACAAGAGAAAAAATGAGAAATAATTAGTATTAACTCAATTAATTGGAGATGAAAGAAGTTGCAGAAATGCGGCAGATTCACTAATATATGACTAACGGTTAGCACTCGAATCAAATGAGTGCTAATAACAAGCAGAGAATTCTAAAAGGAGGCAATAGATATGAAATTAGTACCATTAGGAGACAGAGTTGTATTAAAACAGTTGGTTGCAGAAGAGACCACAAAATCCGGAATCGTGTTACCGGGCCAGGCACAGGAAAAGCCACAGCAGGCAGAAGTTGTAGCAGTAGGACCGGGCGGAGTGATTGACGGCAAAGAGATCAAAATGGAAGTTGCCGAAGGTGACCAGGTGATCTACTCCAAATATGCTGGTACAGAAGTGAAGCTTGACGGCGAAGAGTACATCATCGTTAAGCAGAGCGATATCCTTGCAGTAGTAAAATAACAGGAAGCTGTCGGCGAAGAGACAGCAGCAGAAGCTGATTTTACGGAAACTCTATTAACATGAATAAAACCAGAAAACAGAAATAGACATTATTTTAATTTCAGGAGGAATCGAATCATGGCAAAAGAAATCAAATACGGCGCAGAAGCAAGAGCTGCCCTTGAAAGTGGTGTAAACCAGTTAGCTGATACCGTTCGTGTAACTTTAGGACCGAAAGGAAGAAACGTTGTTCTTGACAAATCTTTCGGCGCTCCGCTTATCACAAACGACGGTGTTACAATCGCAAAAGAGATCGAGCTGGCAGATGGATTTGAAAACCAGGGTGCTCAGCTGATCAAAGAAGTTGCATCCAAGACAAACGATGTAGCAGGTGATGGTACCACCACAGCAACTGTTCTGGCACAGGCAATGGTAAACGAAGGTATGAAGAACCTGGCAGCAGGCGCTAACCCGATCATCCTGAGAAAAGGTATGAAGAAAGCAACAGATGTTGCAGTTGACGCTATTCAGAAGATGAGCGGCAAGATCGAAAGAAAAGACCAGATCGCAAGAGTAGCAGCTATCTCCGCCGGCGATGATGAAGTGGGCGAAATGGTAGCAGATGCTATGGAAAAAGTAAGCAATGACGGTGTTATCACAATTGAAGAATCCAAGACCATGAAGACAGAGCTGGATCTGGTAGAAGGTATGCAGTTTGACAGAGGTTATATCTCCGCATACATGGCTACAGATATGGATAAGATGGAAGCTGTTCTGGATGATCCTTATATTCTGATCACTGACAAGAAGATCTCCAACATCCAGGATTTACTTCCTATTTTAGAGCAGATTGTAAAATCAGGCGCAAAACTGCTGATCATCGCTGAAGACATTGAAGGCGAAGCTCTGACAACCCTGATCGTAAATAAATTAAGAGGAACCTTCTCCGTGGCAGCAGTGAAAGCTCCGGGATATGGTGACAGAAGAAAAGAGATGCTGCAGGATATCGCGATCCTGACAAACGGTACTGTGATCTCCGACGAACTGGGTCTGGAATTAAAAGACGTTACCATGGATCAGTTAGGACGTGCAAAATCTGTTAAAGTACAGAAAGAAAGCACAGTTATCGTTGACGGCGAAGGCAACAAAGAAGATATCAATGCAAGAATCGCTCAGATCAAACATCAGATCACTGAGACAACATCTGAATTTGATAAAGAAAAATTACAGGAAAGACTTGCAAAACTGGCCGGCGGCGTTGCTGTTATCCGTGTAGGTGCTGCTACCGAGACAGAGATGAAAGAAGCAAAACTGCGTATGGAAGATGCCCTGAACGCTACAAGAGCAGCAGTTGAGGAAGGTATCATCGCAGGCGGCGGATCTGCTTACATCCACGCATCCAAAGAAGTTGAGAAACTGATCGCAGGACTGGACGGAGACGAGAAGACAGGTGCTAAGGTTGTTCTGAAAGCTCTGGAATCCCCGCTGTACCACATTGCAGCAAATGCCGGTCTGGAAGGTTCTGTTATCATCAACAAAGTAAAAGAATCCGAGACAGGTGTAGGATTTGACGCATTAAACGAGAAATACGTGGATATGGTCAAAGAAGGTATCCTGGATCCTACAAAAGTTACAAGAAGCGCACTGCAGAACGCAACAAGCGTTGCAGGTACTCTGCTGACAACAGAAGCTGTTGTTTCCAACATCAAAGAAGAAACACCGGCTATGCCGGCAGGCGGTGCTCCTGGAATGGGAATGATGTAATATATAATAGAAATTTCACATTTCTTATGCCGGTGTCATATGGACACCGGCATTTCTTTGTGATAGACTTATAAGCAAAAGCTGATACTAAAGGAGGAAAACATGAACGACGCGTACTCAGAGCTGCTCGTGAAAAAGGAGCAGACGATGAAGGAGAAGGCAATCAAGGTACTGGTTATCGCATTGATCGTACTGGCTGCAGTTGCCGGTATTTTATTTACACCGATTGCCTTGGTTGTAGCTGTGGTTCTGGGAGTGGCTGCCTATTTTCTGCTGCCGAACCTGGATCTGGAATTTGAATATCTCTATGTGAATGGAGAACTGGACATTGACAGGATCGCTTCCAAGGCAAAGAGAAAGAGAATAAAGAGCCTGGACCTTTCCAAGATGGAAATTATGGCACCCCTCAAGTCACATCGTCTGGACTACCAGAATCATAATAAAAATATGAAGGTTTTTGATTTTTCATCCGGAAATCCATCTCATAATATTTATGCTATGATCATCCCGGACGACAAAGAGGTTTGTAAAGTGCTGATCGAGCCGGACATGGAATTGATCAAAAATATTGAAAAAAGCTGTCCGAGAAAAGTTTTTACGGATTGACAGGTTTGTCGTAATTTGTTATATTATTTTACTATAAACAAACGAAGGGAGAACGAAAATGGGTAAGATTATTGGTGAAGGCATTACTTTTGACGATGTGCTGCTGGTTCCGGCATATTCCGAAGTAATCCCCAATCAGGTTGATTTGTCGACGAATCTGACAAAAAAAGTGAAGTTAAATATTCCGATGATGAGTGCAGGAATGGATACAGTTACCGAATATCGTATGGCGATCGCCATGGCGAGACAGGGAGGTATCGGTATCATTCATAAAAATATGTCTATAGAAGCACAGGCAGATGAGGTGGACAAGGTAAAACGTTCCGAGAACGGTGTTATCACAGATCCTTTCTATCTCTCACCTGAACATACTCTGGAGGATGCCAACAATCTGATGGCAAAATTCCGTATTTCTGGTGTTCCCATTACTGAGGGCAGGAAGCTGGTAGGTATCATCACCAACCGTGATCTGAAATTTGAAGAGGATTTCAGTAAGAAGATCAAAGAGAGCATGACATCAGAGAATCTGGTCACAGCCAGAGAAGGAGTGACTTTAGAGGAAGCAAAAAAAATCCTGGCAAAATCAAGAAAAGAAAAACTTCCGATTGTCGATGAAAACTTCAACTTAAAAGGTCTTATTACCATTAAAGATATTGAGAAACAGATAAAATATCCGTTATCCGCAAAGGACGAGCAGGGAAGACTGCTGTGCGGTGCCGCAGTGGGTATCACAGCCAATGTCATGGCACGTGTTGACGCGTTAGTGGAGGCACAGGTCGATGTTGTTGTTGTGGACTCAGCCCATGGACATTCCGCCAACATTCTCAAAGCAGTCAGAGAGATCAAAACAAAACATCCGAATCTGCAGGTAGTTGCAGGTAATGTGGCAACCGGAGCAGCTACAAAAGCCCTGATCGAGGCTGGTGTGGATGCTGTCAAGGTTGGTATCGGACCCGGTTCCATCTGTACCACACGTGTGGTTGCAGGTATCGGTGTACCGCAGATCACTGCAATTATGGAATGCTATGCTGCTGCAAAAGAGGCAGGCATCCCGATCATCGCAGACGGCGGTATCAAGTATTCAGGAGATATGACAAAAGCCATTGCGGCAGGAGCCAATGTCTGCATGATGGGCAGTATCTTCGCAGGATGTGACGAAAGCCCCGGAGATTTTGAATTATACCAGGGAAGAAAATACAAAGTTTACCGCGGCATGGGTTCCATTGCGGCAATGGAGAACGGCAGCAAGGACCGTTACTTCCAGCAGGATGCCAAGAAACTGGTTCCGGAAGGCGTGGAAGGACGAGTTGCTTACAAAGGCCATGTGGAGGATACCGTATTCCAGTTAGTGGGTGGTCTCCGCTCCGGAATGGGTTACTGCGGTGCAAAAGATATCGAGACTCTGAAGCAGACCGGTCAGTTTGTAAAAATCACAGCTGCGTCTCTGAAAGAATCTCATCCGCACGACATTCACATTACAAAAGAAGCACCGAATTACAGTGTAGACGAATAATAGGAAGCACAGGCATTGTGTATCTCCTATCGATACAAGAACAGAGGCTGTTGCTAAAGTGGCAACAGCCTTTTGTCTTATAAAGGGGAAGCCTGTGATACAGGAAATGTACATAAATGGGGAGAAACGCTTATGGGACAAAGGAGAGGAAATACCAGAAGGGATTACAGAAGGATAAACAGAAGGAAACAGAGAAACAGAAGGCTCATGCTTTTCGGCCTGGTCCTGCTGGGAATCATTTTCGCAATAGGGGTTATAAAAATAATGACAGGAAAGATACAGGAGGCCAAACTGGAAAAACTGCAGGCCCAGGTCACCCAGGAGAACGGCAGTTTTATCGGCGCGCCGCCTTTTGACGTGAACCTGCTGGATGTAAACGAGTATTCCAGGCCAGGTATCCCTCTGAAGAAAATAAAAGGCGTTGTGGTGCATTATACCGCCAATCCGGGAAGCACGGCAGCGGAAAACAGAAACTATTTTGAGGGCCTGAAGGACAGCCACGAGACAAAAGTGAGCAGCCATTTCGTCATAGGGATCGAGGGCGAGATCGTCCAGTGCATTCCCAGTTCAGAGATCGCCTATGCCTCCAATTCCCGCAATGACGACACCTTGTCCATCGAGTGCTGCCACAAGGATGAGACCGGCGAATTTACCCAGGCAACCTATGACTCCCTTGTGAAGCTGGTTGGATGGCTCTGCTACCGTTTTGATTTAAAGAGCAGTGATGTGATCCGCCACTACGATGTGACAGAGAAAATCTGCCCCAAATACTTCGTGGACCACCCCGATGCCTGGGAACAGTTTAAAAAGGATGTGGACGGGCAGATCCAGGTGGTGGCTGAGGAAGTGAAGGCGGCAGAAGGGTAACATCGTTTGGTCTTAAGGAGCCACCAGGGTGTGAACGCACTAACGGTATGGCTGTAAAAAGAAAAGGGGGGATTCGATGCGTATATACAGAAAGATAAAGACATATTTTGAAGAGCATATCGTTTCTTCTTTTGTTCTTGTGTTCACGCTGGCGGTTCTGGTGATGGCACTGGTTTTTCAGGGATATCTGAAAAATGAGTACCTGAACTATCTTGTGGAACAAAGCTTTGAAACAGAGAATGCAGTATTGGTATCTGTTCAGAAAAATGTGAATTATTCTATTAAAGAGCATATAAATTTTGGCAGTGAGATGGTGGTATCTGCGGATATATATAATAAAGTCCAATCTTTTTATGACAGCAATGGATATAGTGCATTATATAATACCCTGTCAGACTATGATTATATTAAGAATACAGTTGCCGTAGCCATTGTGGGTGAGGATGGCCTGATGTGCCAGTATGACCGTTATAAGCGTTCCGACGGGGCTATGTGGGATGATGACAACGATAAGTATCTGCGTGAAATGTTTCAGGAGGTCATGAACAATACGAATAACTACTATATTCCCCTGTACATGGCATCCACAGAGCCAAGTGTGCATCCGCAGGATTCTGACCTGCGCCTTTTTCACGTGGCATATCCTTTGATCGGCAACAGGACCGGGCTTAAAAAAGTGAAAAATGTTCTGATCGTCAGCTATAATATGGATGTCTTTAAAGAATTTTTAAACACAGTGGAGATACCAAAAGTTAAATATGCGCAGGGCTACATCGCAGATGAGAACGGACAGATTCTCTACCATAATATGGATAAATATATCGGTACCGCAGAGGACAGCTTGGTGCGTGATGATGAGATACAGGTGATCAGCCGTGAGCTGGGCTATTTTGGCTGGACTATGAATATTTTGATGGATGAGCATAAAATGCAGGAGCATGTGGACCAGATTTACAACAGGGGTGTCATCATCTATATTCTGATTCTGGCGGCCTACATATTTCTGACTGTTTTTTTCATGCGTTATCTTCTCAAGCCTGTGACAAAGATTTCAGAGTCTATTAAGACAGTGAAAAAAGGAAATTTCCACAGTAAGATTTCCATAGAAGGAAAACATGAAATCTGGCAGCTTGCGGATGAGTACAATAGAATGATCGAAGCACTGGAAGAGAAAAATCTTGCCATGAAACGACAGCATGAGGAGACACTGGCGTCCATTGAGCGCCAGCATCAGGCAGAGCGGGAGGCCCTGGAATCCCAGATCAATGCACATTTCATATGTAATACACTGGGTACGATCAACTATGAAGCTATAGAGGCGGGAAATCGTCAGGTATCTGTGCTGATCAAAAAGCTTTCCAACATACTACGCTATACCTTTGACCAGAAATGCCAGGATGTATATCTGTATCAGGAGATAGCCTGGATTGACCAGTATCTTTATCTGCAGAAGACAAGATTTGAGAATGTATTTGATTATTCTATTGATTTTGAAGAGGAATACGGTTATTGGCCATGCTGTAAGCTGATGTTCCAGCCATTTGTAGAAAATTCCATCCTCCATGGGTTTGAGGGAAGACATGAGGGGGGAATGGTGAAGATCACTGTTTCAGAGGAAAAAGGCCGCTTAAGAATAGAGATAAAAGATAATGGAAGCGGAATAGATTCTGAAACTGAAAAGGTAATAAAAAATATCCTGGAGTCAAAAGGAATGGCACCTGTGCTGCAGCGTCAGAAGGTAGGGATAGGAATATTAAATGTTGTTACAAGAATGCGTATGTATTATGGAGAAAATCTGGATATCCAAATGCAGACAAATCTGGATTCAGGAACCTCCTTTATATTCTGGATTCCAATCCCGGAATCAGAGTTGAAAAAACAGAGTGAGATATGCCAGGAGGAGGAATTAGTGTGAGAATACTTATAGCAGAAGATGAGAAGAGGGCCAGCAGAGGACTCAGAAATCTGATCATGATGGCTTCGGATAAGCATGAGGTCGTGGGTGAGGCGGCGGACGGAAAAGAGGCATTTGAACTCATGAAGCTATTAGAGCCTGATGTGGTCTTTACTGATATTAAAATGCCCTATATGGATGGAATCTCTCTGATTAGAGCAGCAAGAGCTCAGGATATGAAGACTAAGTTTGTGATCATCAGCGCGTATGAGGAATTTGAACTGGCCAGGCAGGCCATCTCTCTTGGGGTCACGGATTATCTGGTGAAGCCTCTGGTCCCTGAGGACATTGAGGATATTATACACAGACTGGAGGAGCACAACAGTGTGGTCTGGGATAAAGAGAACAGGGATTTAAAAAGCAGATATCCCAATGCGCATCCGCTTATTTTAAAGGCAATGCATATTATAGAATGCTCTTATGCATCTAAAATTTCACAGAAAGATCTGGCTGCAGACCTGGGTGTCAGTGCGGAATATTTCAGTTATCTGTTCAGCAGAGATGTGGGAGAGAATTTTTCCAGGTTCCTTCGGAGATACCGGATTGAGAAAGCCCAGGAACTTTTGCTGGAAGGGGAAATTTCTAAGGACGAGGTACTGTATAGTGTGGGATTTTCAGATCCCAAGTATTTTAACAAATGCTTCAAAGAAGAGACTGGAGTCAATGTGACGGAGTTTATAAAGGCGAGACGTTAGTGTCTCGCTTTTTTGTGTGTAAAATGCTGTCAATATATGCTGTAAATGTACAATATATACAATGAAAAATAAAAAATATTAATTTTTTACTCCAATATTAAAAAAATACCCTAAAAAATTAATCCGAATCTTAAAAGCGGCGGTTTTTGAAATATCATTTAAACGCTATAATAAGGACATCCTAAGAAACAAAAAAACAAAAGGAGGAAACAAAATGAAGAGGAAAGTTGTTAAGACATTGGCACTGACCATGACATCTGCAATGGTATTGACCATGACAGCAGGCTGCGGCAGTTCGGGAGGCAGCGACACTAAGACTGACAGTACGGATACCGGTACAGAGGATACCGCAGATGATGCGGACACCGGTTCCACAGAGACTGAAACAGGAACAAAAGCTACTGCAGCAGACATAGGTGAGCCCAATGGCGGAAAAGAAGTTACCCTCTGGCATTATTTTGAGCATGAGGCTGACGCATTAAATGCAGTTGTAAAAAAATACAACGAAGAGCAAAGTGATATCTACATTGTACCTACTTTTGTATCACGTGATGAATTGATGAAACAGTATACGATCGGTGCTGTATCAGGAGAGCTTCCTGACATCGGTATGGTAGATTCACCGGATATGGCTTCCTACATTTCCTTGGGAGTATTTGCGGACATCACCGAATATCTGGAGGGATGGTCTGATCTGGACCAGTTCTATGAAGGACCTCTGAGCAGTTGTATGGATGCTGACGGCAAATACTACGGACTGCCGAACAACTCAAACTGTCTGGCATTACTCTGCAACATGGACCTTTTAAAAGCTGCAGGAATTGAAAATCCGCCGACAACATGGGATGAATTCAAAGAAGCATGCGAGAAGACCACAGATGAGGCAAATGGTGTCTATGGATTTGCCATGTCAGCTATCGCCAATGAAGAGGGAACCTTCCAGTTCATTCCGTGGCTGTATGGAGCAGGAGCAGACATCACAGATGTTTCCAGTGACAAGGCAGTAAATGCGCTGACATTCTTAAGTGATCTGGTAAAAGACGGATATATGAGTAAAGAAGCTGTAAACTGGGGACAGGGCGATGCTTACAATGCCTGGATCGCAGGTAAAGCGGCAATGCTGGAATCCGGTACATGGCAGATTGCTACATTAGATACCGATAATAAAGACGATGTAACATGGGAATACAAATATACTCCAATGCCAAAAGGCGAGCAGCAGGCAACCGTTATCGGCGGCGAAAACTTCGGTGTATGCAGCGGTTCTGAAAATGTAGAAGAGTGTGCAGAATTCCTGAAATATATGCAGTCCGCACAGAACACGGCAGACTGGTGTGAAATCGCAGGAAAATTACCGGTTCGTGCAGATGCAGTTGAACTGAAAGACTTCTGGACAGCAGATGAAAGATACAAAGTATTCAACGATTCCATGGAATTTGCAGTAGCAAGGGGACCTCACGAGTCATGGCCGACCATTTCCGAAGCCCTGTACAAAGCAGAGCAGGCAGCTTTACTGGGTGACAAAGACCCGGCAGAAGCTTTGAAAGAAGCCCAGGCAACGATTTCACCTATTTTGGAAGAAACACCTATTGCAGTACAGAAGTAATACAGAATAAGTCTGGATGCTGACTGTAAAACAAGGTTTAAGGTGTATCCCGGCGATACATCTTAAACCTTTTTAAAAGAAACAGATAGGAATTTGGAAGAGGGGTGAAATCCATGAAAATGTCGATGGCGGCAAAAAAAAGAAGAGAAGGCTATACCTTTATCCTTCCAGGATTCATTTATATGCTGGTGGTTCTTGGGTATCCGCTGATTTATAACTTTGTGCTCAGTTTCAGGAATGTAAATGTTAAAACGTTCAAAGGCGGAACCGATGTCTTTGTAGGTTTGTCCAACTACATAGAGTTATTCCACAATGAAACATTTTTGATGGTATTTAAAAATACATTTATATTTACCATTGGATGTTTGGTTGTACAGTTTACTATAGGATTTATATTTGCACTGTTTTTCTCAAAGAAGTTTACGCTTGCCGGACCCATCCGTGGTATGATCTTGGTAGGTTATATGATGCCCATGTCTGTTACGGCTTTGCTGGGCAAGAATATGTTCGATGTATCCAGTGGTGTGATCAATGACCTGTTTATGAAGATTGGGCTGATCAACGCTCCGGTGGAATGGTTGCTGAACGGAAGTACAGCCATGATCGCGATCATTGCAGTGAACTGCTGGGTTGGAATCCCGTTCAATATGCTGCTGCTGACTTCCGGCCTGACAGGAATTTCCACGGAGATTTATGAGAGTGCGGAGGTTGACGGCGCTAATCCGTTCCAGAGATTCCTCTATATCACACTTCCGCTTATGAAACCGGCTATTTTATCTGTGCTTATGTTAGGTTTTATTTATACCTTCAAAGCATTCGATTTGATGTTTGTTATGACAAGCGGCGGTCCTCTGAACTCTACTGATGTTCTTGGTACTTACGCTTATACATTGTCCTTCAAACAGTATGAATTCTCCTTAGGTTCTACAGCGGCGATCATCTTGTTCGCATGCCTGTTCATTGTCGGACTATTCTACTTGCGTCTCATATCAAAGGAGGATGATTAGAATGGCAGGAAAAGTGAAAATAACAAGCTCCAAAGAAAAAAGAAGAAATTTGATCAATTGTGTTATCGCGGTTATCGTTGCCATTCTGTTCCTGTTTCCGATTTACTGGATTCTTGCAATGTCCTTTAAATCAGATGCGGAATCATTCGGCAAACTTGTGACATATTATCCGCACAATTTTACCTTAGAGCCCTGGATCAAGAACTTCCAGGATGCTGAATTCCTGTCTTCCCTGAAGAACAGTATCTGTATCGCTTTCTTATCCATGGTGATCTCACTGGTATTTGGTATTCCGGCAGCTTACGGCATGGGACGTTATAAAGTACCGGGCAGAAAAGTATTCCTGCTTACCTTCCTGGTAACCCAGATGCTTCCTGCATCCCTGATGCTGACTCCTATGTATCTGATTTTTAACAAGCTGCATTTATTAGGAACATATTTAGGTCCATCCCTGGCAATTGCTTCAGGATCTGTTCCGTTTATCGTCGTAACTTTGAGACCTTATTTTAAGAGCGTGCCCACATCCCTGGATGATGCTGCCAGAATTGACGGCTGCGGCGTGTTCCGTTCCTTCTTCAAGATCATGATTCCGGCGATCAAGACAGGTGTTATCACAGTAGTAGTTATCTCCTTCCTGGGCGGCTGGAATGACCTGGCATATTCCATGACATTTAACGTAAAACCGGATATGCGTCCATTGACAGCAAATATCTATAAATTCCAGAGTAAATACGGAACCAAGTGGAACTGTATTATGGCATACGGAGCAATTTTGGTACTGCCTGTTATCCTGTTGTTTGTATTCCTGCAGAAATACATTGTAGGCGGCCTGACGGCAGGTGCAGTAAAAGAATAAGAAGTATAGGACAGTGAGGACAAAAAATGACGGATATTATAAAAAAAGAAGGTGCATCCACCGGAGATTTCCGTTCGGACAATCATTTTTTACTGGGATATTTTGAGGAAAAGGATCATGCATTGTATTACCGTTATGATGCGGAGCGCGTGATCGTGGAACCCTGGGGAAAGAACAGTCTCCGGGTCCGCGCCTCCAAGATGCCCGAGATGCCGGATGAGCTCTGGGCATTAGATGGAAAACCGGAGGGACGCGAAGAGGCAAGTATTGCAATACATGATTTTTCCGCAGAAATTACAAACGGAAAGATCAGGGCAGTAGTGAACAATATCGGTAAGCTTACTTTTTACAACCAAAAGGGGGAAGTACTGCTTGAGGAATATGTCCGCAACAGAGAGGATATGTTTGCGGATACCTGCAGCTCCCTGGAGGTTGAAGCAAGGGAATTCAAACCGATCATCGGGGGCGATTATCAGCTCACCATGCGTTTTGAATCCAATCCAAACGAGAAGATTTACGGTATGGGCCAGTATCAGCAGAAGTTCCTAAATGTCAAAGGTGCAGAACTGGAACTGGCACACAGAAATTCCCAGGCAAGTGTTCCTTTTGCATTGTCTTCCCTTGGATATGGATTTTTGTGGAACAATCCTGCAATCGGGCGTGTCAGCTTCAATAAAAATATTACCACATGGGAAGCAAAATCCACAAAGAAATTGGATTATTGGATCACTGCAGGCGATACACCGGCTGAAATTGAGGAAGCTTACGCAGATGCAGCGGGAAAAGTTCCCATGATGCCGGAATACGGAATGGGATTCTGGCAGTGTAAACTCAGATATCAGACACAGGAAGAGCTTCTGGAGGTGGCAAGAGAATACAAACGCCGTCAGATTCCTATTGATGTCATTGTAGTAGATTTCTTCCACTGGCCGAAGCAGGGTGACTGGCGATTTGACGAGACATACTGGCCGGACCCGGATGCCATGATCGCGGAACTGAAGGAGATGGGTATTGAACTTATGGTATCCATCTGGCCTATGGTGGATTATAAGAGTGAGAATTTTGAGGAGATGAAGGCAAAAGGTCTCCTGACACGGGTGGAAAAAGGTGTCCGTATTGACAACACTTATATGGGCAATACCATCCAGTATGACCCGACGAATCCGGAAGCCAGAGAGTATGTGTGGAACAAGGCAAAACAGAATTATTATGACAAGGGTGTGAAGATTTTCTGGCTGGATGAAGCGGAACCGGAATATACGGTGTATGATTTTGAAAATTATCGTTATCATCTGGGACCGAATGTCCAGATCGGAAATGTCTATCCGGTAATGTATGCACAGACCTTCTTTGAAGGCATGAAAAAAGAAGGACAGGAAAACATCGTGAATCTGCTGCGCTGTGCATGGGCCGGAAGCCAGAGATACGGGGCACTTGTGTGGTCAGGTGATATCCATTCTTCCTTTGAAAGTCTTCAGAACCAGTTTGCGGCAGGCCTCAATATGGGAATCGCAGGGATTCCCTGGTGGACAACAGATATCGGAGGATTTTTCGGGGCTGATATCTACGATGAGGATTTCCATGAGGTTCTGATCAGATGGTTTGAATACGGTACGTTCTGTCCTGTTATGAGACTGCATGGCTATCGCATGCCGTATCAGCCTCAATACGGAACAACCGGAGGCGCGGAGTGCGTATCCGGAGCGCCGAATGAAATCTGGTCTTACGGAGATAAGGTTTATGAAATCTGTAAGAAATACATTGAAATGCGTGAGGCCATGCGTCCCTATGTGCGCAGACTGATGGAAGAAGCGCATGAAAAAGGTACACCGGTCATGAGACCTCTGTTTTATGATTTTCCGGAGGATAAGGCATGCTGGGAGAATGAGACACAGTACATGTTCGGACCTGAAATTTTAGTCGCTCCTGTTATGGAAAAAGGACAGGAGGAAAGAGAGGTCTATCTTCCCGCAGGAGCGGAATGGAAAAATGTATGGACGGGCGAGTGCTTTAAAGGCGGACAGACAGTAACTGCGGCTGCACCTATCGAACAGATTCCACTGTTTACAAAAAATGAATTTGAACTGAACTTCTAAACGAAAAGGGTTGCTGCACGTAAAACTGGGGCAGCCCTTTCATAAAATAAGAAAGTCAATCAGGAGGAGGTATTTGAATGCTGAAACAAGTGGGCAACAAGTTATACAGGAGACAGGACAAGGAACTGCTCCTCATCGAACCATGGGGGAAAAACAGTCTGCGTGTGCGCGCAACACAGCGCAGTGAGTTTATCCCGGATACGGACAGCGCGCTTTTAGAACCGGAAGATACAGAGGTACAGATCACCATTGAAGGGAAAAAAGCAGTTATCACCAATGGGAAATTAACCTGTAAAATCATGGACAACGGGGTACTCCAATATTATAATCAGAATGGAAAGCTTCTTTTGGAGGAGTATGACCGCACCAGAGATATGTATGAGGGAAGTGATAAGTTCGCAAGCGCATTGGAGATCGTGCCGCGTACCTTTAACCCACGGCAGTGCTCTGATAATTTCAAATTGACAGTCCGGTTTGAGGCATATAAAGATGAGAAGATTTTCGGTATGGGACAGTATCAGCAGCCGTATCTGGATGTGAAAGGCTGTATCATTGAGCTGGCCCATAGAAATTCCCAGGCAAGTGTTCCGTTTGCCTTGTCAGACAGAGGGTACGGTATTCTGTGGAATAATCCGGCAATCGGTCAGGTGACATTTGGAAAGAACGTTACAGAGTGGATCGCTGAGTCAACAAAACAGATGGATTACTGGATCACAGCGGGAGATACCCCGGCTGAGATCGAAGAAGCCTATGCAGATGCCACGGGTAAGGTTCCCATGATGCCGGATTACGGAATGGGATTCTGGCAGTGTAAGCTGCGTTACCAGACACAGGATGAGATTCTGGAAGTTGCCAGGGAGTATAAGAGAAGAGGTCTTCCCATTGATGTCATTGTAGTGGATTTCTTCCACTGGCCCCATCAAGGCGACTGGAAGTTCGATAAAGATTATTGGCCGGACCCTGCAGCAATGGTGAGGGAATTAAAGGAGATGGGCATTGAACTGATGGTATCCATCTGGCCTACCGTTGACGCGGAGAGTGAGAATTATGAGGAGATGACAGAGCTGGGATACCTGACCCGTTCTGAGTACGGGAAACGGATCGGACAGCTTGGAGATGCCTGCATTATAGATGTGACCAATCCTGACGGAAGAAATTATGTGTGGGAGAAGATAAAGAAAAATTATTATGACCTGGGCATTAAGATTTTCTGGTTAGATGAGGCGGAGCCTGAGTTTACCGGATACGAATTTGAACATTACCGCTATTTCCTGGGAGCTGATATGGAAGTGGGAAATTTATATCCGAAATATTATGCCCGTATGGCATATGAGGGAATGGAAGCAGAGGGACAGAAAAATATTGTCAATCTTCTTCGCTGTGCATGGGCAGGCAGCCAGAAATACGGTGTGTTGGTATGGTCCGGTGATATTGACTCTTCTTTCCGTGCCCTGAGAAACCAGTTGGCAGCAGGATTGAATATGGGCATTTCCGGTATTCCGTGGTGGACAACCGATATCGGCGGTTTCCACGGCGGTAATATCCATGATGATGCATTTAAAGAATGTTTTGTCAGATGGTTTGCTTTCGGTGCATTCTGTCCGGTTATGAGGCTGCATGGATTCCGTGAACCATTCAAAGAACCTCTCGGCACTACAGGTGGAGGGAAACACATAAGCGGAGCAGAAAACGAGGTATGGAGCTACGGTGAAGAAGTATATGAGATCTGCAGGAAGTATATGGAGCTTCGCGAAAAGATGCGTCCTTATGTGAAGACTCTGATGCAGGATGCCCACGAAAAAGGAACACCGATCATGCGTCCCCTGTTCTATGATTTTCCGGAAGACAAAAAAGCCTGGGAAATTGAAGATCAGTACATGTTCGGCAGCAAGGTACTTGTCTGCCCGGTATTGTATGAAGGTGTTCGGGAACGTAAGGTATATTTGCCGGAAGGAAAATGGAAAAATATCAACGACAACAGGTTATATGAAGGCGGTGCAGAATATGTATGTGACGCGCCGTATGAGAGTATTCCTGTATTTGTAAAAGCAGGGGAACTGGAAGAGATTTTTTAAACAGTGATTGAAAAGGAAAGCAGGGATGACATATGGGCAATGGTACAATATTTGGTTATGACGGTAAGTATGTAAAGGTGATTGATAAGATATTCAATACAATAGTATTGAGTTTATTTTGGCTGATTGGATGCCTCCCCATCATAACGATTGGTGTATCTACAACTGCTATGTACTATACTGCAGTGAAGGTTATTAAAAATGAAGAGGGATATGTGCTGGAGCAGTTTCTGAAATCATACCGGAGAAACTTGAAAGACGGCATTCTTCTTGAAATACTCTTCGCCGTGGTTTTGTTTATCCTGCAGTTAAACGTGGGGATATTACAGGCGAAGACTTCAGGAAACGTGGGATTATTTTTTATCTGCCTTTACTATGGAGTCAGTATCTACGCGGCAGGAATGCTCTGCTATGTATTCCCTGCGCTTTCCAGATTTGAAATGCCTATGGGATGGATTTTAAAGCTGTCCATGTTCATGACAGGACGTTATTTCCTGACAACTGTTATGCTGCTGTTTATTTTAGTGTCCTCTGCTGCGATAGTGGCATGGATACCCTATACCATGATAGTTGTGCCCGGAGCTGCATCCCTGCTCTGCTCTGAATTTATGGAACGGGTATTGAAGAAGCATGAACCAAAAATAGAAGAACTGGAGGAACCACAGCTATGAAATTTACCAATGGATATTGGCTGTTAAAAGACGAAATGACCCCCGCCTATGCTGTAGAGTACGGCGGTCATACCGTAAAGGGAGATGAACTGACTGTTTATCTGCCCGGAAAACATATTGCAGGCAGAGGGGATGCCTTGAACATTCCCATGCTGACGGTCAAACTTTCCACACCTATGGAGGGCGTGATCAAGGTGTCAGCCGTCCACCACGCAGGAGCACTTTATAAAGGGCCTTTTGCGGAGATCACAAATGATCATCCCCATGCTCAGATCACAGAGACAGAGGAATGCCTGACCTTCGCCAGCGGAAGTTTAAGGGCAGTGATTGACAAGACGCCGAATGCGTATAAGCTGGCTTTTTATGAGGGGGATAAGTTCCTGACAGAGTCCAGCTTCCGCAACCTGGCACATATGCACAACAGGGAAACCGGAAAGAACTATATGGTGGAACAGCTTCTCATTGATGTGGATGAGTATGTTTACGGTCTTGGCGAACGGTTTACACCTTTCGTGAAAAACGGACAGACTGTGGAAATGTGGAATGAAGACGGCGGCACAGCCAGTGAGATTGCCTACAAAAACATTCCGTTTTATATTACCAACAAGGGGTACGGTGTCCTGGTGGATAATGAGGGCGACGTGGCCTATGAGATCGCCAGTGAGAAAGTGGAGAGAATCCAGTTCTCCGTGGAAGGGGAGCGTCTGGACTATTATTTCATCAGCGGTCAAAGCCCAATGGGAACCGTGGAGAAATACACAGAACTGACAGGGAAGCCTGCGCTGCCTCCTGCATGGTCCTTCGGCCTCTGGCTCACCACATCCTTTACGACGGATTATGATGAGAATACTACGTCCGGTTTTATACAGGGAATGGCAGACAGGGATATCCCGCTGCATGTGTTCCATTTTGATTGTTACTGGATGGAGGCTTTTGAGTGGTGTAACTTTAAATGGGACCCAAATGTAACTACAGATCCCAAATCCATGCTGCAGAGATACCACGACAAGGGCCTGAAGATCTGTGTATGGATCAACCCTTATATCGGTCAGAAATCCTGCCTGTTTGAGGAGGGCAGCGAGAAAGGCTATCTGCTGAAACGCACGGACGGAAGCGTATGGCAGACAGATCTGTGGCAGCCGGGGATGGGACTTGTGGACTTTACGAATCCTGATGCCTGCGCCTGGTACCAGAGCAAATTAAGGACACTTCTGGACATGGGTGTGGACTGTTTTAAGACAGACTTCGGTGAGAGGGTTCCTGTGAAGGATATCGCTTATTTTGACGGCTCAGATCCGGTTAAAATGCATAATTATTATACCTATTTATATAATCAGACCGTATTCCGGCTTTTGGAGGAAGTCAGAGGTGAGGGGGATGCCGTACTCTTTGCACGTTCCGCAACGGTTGGCGGGCAGAAGTTCCCGGCTCACTGGGGCGGCGACTGCTCCGCTACGTATGTTTCCATGGCTGAGACGCTGCGGGGCGGATTGTCTCTTTCCCTCAGTGGATTTGGATTCTGGAGCCATGACATCAGCGGATTTGAACAGACAGCTCCGGCAGATATTTACAAACGCTGGTGCCAGTTCGGGCTTTTGAGCTCACACAGCCGTCTGCATGGGTCTTCTTCCTACCGCGTGCCGTGGCTATTTGATGAGGAAGCCTGTGTAGTGCTGAAAGAGTTTGTGAATCTGAAATGCCGCCTGATGCCGTATCTGTACGGACAGGCTGTCCGTGCCCATGAATACGGCACACCGGTTCTGCGGCCCATGTTCCTGGATTTCCCTGAGGACAGAGCCTGTGATACCCTGGACCGTCAGTATATGTTCGGTTCTTCCCTGCTCGCGGCGCCTGTATTTAAAGAATCCGGTGAGGTGGATTATTATCTGCCGAAGGGAACCTGGGTGAATCTGATCACCGGGGAGACAAGAGAGGGCGGAACCTGGTACAGGGAAGTTTACGATTACCATTCCATGCCGCTTATGGTGAAGGAAAATACGATTCTGCCTGTCGGAAAGAATGACCGGGAAGCGGAATATGACTTTGCGGACGGTGTGACACTTCTGTTGTCTGTATTTGCCGATGGAAAAGAAGCAGATGTGGAGATACCGGACTGCAGAGGCAAAATTGTGATGAAAGCCCATGCAGAATGCAGGGACGGAGAGATTCTTGTACATATTGAAGGCGGAAACGATAATTATACGGTAAAGAGCCTTGGCGGACAGAAGTTTAAAATGGTATAAGAAAGTATAAAAGAAAATAAAAAGATGGCGCAGTACCGGAAAAAACGGTTCCTGCGCCATTTCTTTAAACAAATTTTACTGCAGTGCCGTAAGCCATGATCTCAGCTGCGGCCTGGGCAACAGAGGCAGATGAGTAGCGTACGCATACAATGGCATCTGCTCCCATGGACTGGGCTTCCTCCGCCATGCGTTTGGTTGCCAGGGCTCTGGCCTCATTCATCATCTCATTATATGAGGTCAGTTCGCCGCCCACCAGAGTCTTGAATCCGTTCATGATATCTTTGCCCATGTGCACGGTCTGGATGGTGCTGCCTTTTACCAGGCCAAGCATTTCAACATTTTTTCCGGTTATGTGATCTGTTGTGACTATCAGCATAAGCATTTCCCCCTTTTGATTATAAAAGTGTGATCATATGTCTTTATTCTACTCCAGGTTCAGTCTTTTTGACAAGATATATCTGCTTCCAAAGAAGAAGAAAATACCGGCTGCCAGATACCAGAGGGTTTCTATGATATAGGAATAATTAGTGACTCTTTCACCGGCACGTGTGATCATCATTACGGTTCCGACTCCGCCCGGAAGGGTAATACTTGTAATAATAAGGTCTACGATATTGCATAAAATTATAATACCAAAGAAAGATAACACGGACCCCATAACTTTGTGGGTCTTGAACTGGCTTCCGAGGCAGACAGCGAAGATCAAAAGCCCTGTGGAGAAGATGAAAAATTCTATACAGAGGGACAGCAGATATACAATATTGTTCAGGATATCCGACAGTCCGCTCAGGGAGGTCAGTGTGTGCCACATCTCCCGGAATCCGTAAACGATGGCGGGCCAGGTCTCTTTGTTCACCAGAAGGATGGCAATGGATGCAGCAACAAAGATCAGGTCAAGTATTGTCCATACCCAGTAAATAAATATTTTGGACAACAAAAGCTGTGTGGGAGATACCGGAAGCGTGTGCGTCAGGTAGCCTTCATCTGAAAAGAAACTTTTCTGTATGTGTATTGCCAGATACAGCATGGTCATAAGCAGGACTGCCATGATCCCGAATACGTAGACGACCACATAAAACATGGTTGTCATGCCCATAACGGTATTGGATGAGTCAGAAAGAAATTTTGAAAAATAAATTTGATATCCAATGCGCCCGATGAGTGCATAAACTAAAAGCGCTCCGTGTACAATTAATAGTAGTGTGGAAACAGATTTCCACTCATATTTGAATAGTTTCTTTAACATTTGAACACCTCCCGGAACAGACTGTCCACAGATACTCCTTTGGCCATGCGGATATTGTCCACGCTGTCCTGCATGCGGATATGCCCGTTCTGAATAAAAATCACATCATCCAGAATGTTTTCCACATCTGAGATCAAATGGGTGGAAATGAGGATGGTAGCATTTTCATCATAGTTGTTGATGATCGTGGAAAGGATATAATCCCTGGCAGCAGGGTCAACACCTGCAATCGGTTCATCCAGGCAGTACAGACTGGCTCTGCGGCTCATGACCAGAATGAGCTGTACTTTTTCCTTTGTACCCTTTGACATGGTGCTTAGACGGTCGTTGGGGTTGATATTCAGCTTCTGCAGCATGTCATAGGCCCGTGACCTGTCGAAGTCTTCATAAAAGTCACAGAAATAGGATATAAGATCTGAAACCCGCATCCAGCGGTTCAGATAGGTGCGTTCCGGCAGATAGGATACAATCCTCTTTGTCTCCACACCGGGTGCCTTGCCGTCAACAAAGATCTCTCCCTCAGTGGGAACCAAAAGGCCGTTCAGCAGTTTGATTAATGTGGTCTTGCCGCTGCCGTTTGGGCCCAGCAGACCGATGATCTTACCACGGTCCAGTGATAAGTCGATGTGGTCAAGTGCCAGTTTATTGCCATAACGTTTTGTCAGGCCCCGGCAGTCCAGAATCGTACTCATTTTTTCTCCTCCTCGCTCACTTTATTGATCAGCCCTATGATGTCCTCTTTAGACAGGTCTATTTTTTCCATTTTTTCAAGAAACTCCTTGATTTGTTCAGATGCAAGTTCTGTTTTCAGATCATCTATCATACTAAGGTCCTCCGTAATGAATCTTCCGCTGGTTCTCTGGCTGTACACCAGATTGGTACGCTCCATCTCTGACAGGGCTTTCTGCATAGTGTTGGGATTGACGCCTGCTGTCTGCGCCAAATCCCGCACAGATGGAAGTTTGCTTCCCGGCGGATAGATGCCAGCGATGATATCTGTTGTGATACGCTCGATCAGCTGTACATAGACAGGCCGATCAGGATTCAGTTTCCACGACATATAATGTAACACCTCCTGTATTACTGTACTAATTGCTTAATACAATAATACGCATTTACAGGTACTTTGTCAATAGGTTTTTAAAAAAATACAAAAGAATTTGAAAAACCATCCATTTAGGCATTGCAATTCCCCGATTATATGTTACAATATTGTTACGGAAAAATTAAAAGGTGAGAGTATGAACTTATACGAAGCGATATTTTCAAGAAAATCTGTCCGAAGCTATGAGATGGAACCGGTAAAGGCGGCTCTGCTGAGTGAGATCAGAGAGTATTACAGCCAGATTGAAGGGTTGAATCCGGGTATCCATACGGAGATTTCTATTATAGATAATACTAAGGGACAAAATAAAAGAATACATCTGCTGGGAGCGAAGGCACCTTATTACATTGCCTTTTACTCAGAGGATAAAGACCGCGCTATGATGAACGCGGGATATATTATGGAGCAGCTTGCGCTCTTTATGTGTGCAAAAGGGCTGGGGACATGTTTTTTAAGCGGTGTGAAGCCAAAGGCAGGAAACCCTCACAAGGGGAATCTGAAATTTGTGATTCTCATGGCTTTCGGATACAGCCGGGGCAGCCATACAAGAAAGGCTGTGGAAGCAAAGCGCATGGATCTGCAGGAGCTTTGTGTGTACAAGGAGGTTCCGAGACAGTGGATGAAGCAGCTTCTGGATTCCGCACGCCTGGCGCCGTCCAGTATGAACAGCCAGCCATGGCGGTTTGTGGTTTACGATAACAGAATTCACGTATTTGCCAAGAAGCATAATATGAATCACCTGGGCAGGTATGAGGAGTTTAATTTTGGTATCATGTTTTCTCATCTTATGATCGTTGCAGAAGAATTGTGGCTGGACGTGGATTTGATACGCCTGGAGGATATCACACATAAGAATTTCCCCAACAGCCAGTATATATTGAGTGCTATTTTAAGGACGTGATGAAGAGTCACGTCCTTTTTTTCTGAATTCACGTACAATTATGCGCGCCGCGGCATATTGTGTAATGAGACATGCGTGTGAAGGAAGAGGGAATGCATGATAACTGTGAGTTTATGTATGATCGTTAAGGATGAGGAGGAGGTTCTGGATCGCTGTCTTTCAGGGATGAAAGACCTGGTGGATGAAATGATCATTGTGGATACAGGATCAAAGGACAGGACAAAGGAGATTGCAGGACGGTATACTGACAAAGTATTTACATTTGAATGGACAGATGATTTTTCGGCTGCCAGGAACTTTTCTTTTTCCAAAGCATCTATGGAATACTGTATGTGGATGGACGCGGATGATGTGCTGCTCGAGAAGGACAGAATGGCTTTTTTGACAATGAAACGTGAATTGTCTTTGGACACGGATATTGTGATGATGCGGTATCATACGGCATTTGATGAGAAAGGAAATGCAGTATTCTGGTATTACAGAGAGCGTCTGATTCGGAACGGACGTGGATTTTTATGGCAGGGCGCAGTACATGAGGTCATAACGCCCGGCGGAAATATTGTATACTCAGAGGCTGCTGTTTCACATAAAAAGATCGGTGCAGGGGACCCGGACAGGAACCTCAATATATATAAGAAGATGCTGGCACAGGGGAAGGTCCTGAATGCAAGAGAACTCTATTATTATGCCCGGGAACTATATTACCATGGGGCTTACGGGGAAGCTGTCGAGGCATTCGGCAGCTTTTTAAGGCAGCCGGATGCCTGGCTGGAAAATAAGATAGAGGCATGCCAGGTCATGGCGCAGTGTTATGAAAAAGAAGGAAACAGGGCAGCATCTCTGCAGGCGCTCTTAAGGAGCCTGGAATATGATGTGCCGAGAGCAGAGATCTGCTGTGACATCGGGAAGCATTTTATGGAAGAGGATCAGTACGAAACGGCTGTCTTCTGGTATAAAACAGCTCTTGAATGCAGGCCGGATATCGAAAGAGGGGGTTTTGTCCTCCCAGACTGCTATGGGTATATTCCGGCAATGCAGCTCTGTGTCTGCTGTGATAAACTGGGAAGATACGCGGAGGCGGAGGCATATAACGAGAGGGGCGGGAAATATAAACCGGATTCCGCGGCTTACTTATACAATAGGGAATACTTTCGTGGAAAAAACATAAATTCCCAAAATTCTTAACATCCATTGGACAGCAACATACAATGTATTAGCAGTCTTGAACTGCTAATAGAAATGGATGTGATAATATGAAAGATAATTGTAGATATGGAAAAGAAGAGAGTGCTGCGGCAGAGAGAAATAATGATGTGCATGCAGCAGGATGCCAGGACACAAGATGTTGTCCGGTTTGTCATGAGAGAAGATGCTGCTGCCCGGGGCCTACAGGTCCCATGGGACCCATGGGGCCTATAGGTCCGAGAGGGCCTATCGGCCCAAGAGGTGCTACCGGTGCTGCGGGAGTTCCGGGAATGCGGGGAGCCACAGGACCTACAGGGCCAAGCGGAGCTACAGGCGCTAACGGAATGCGTGGTGCCACAGGCCCAACCGGAGCCCCTGGAATTGCAGGTGTAACGGGGGCCACAGGGCCTGCAGGAAAGACGCCTGTGATTACCGTGGCAGGTACAGTGACGGGAGAACCCGGCACAGAGGCGTCTGTTGATGAAACGTTTACACCGGATGGCGCTGAGTTGTTCTATACGATTCCGGCTGGTCCCACAGGTCCGACCGGAGCAGCAGGAGCGGCAGGAGTTACCGGGGCTACAGGTGCAACAGGTTCGGAAGGCGCTGCCGGTCCCACAGGTCCCACAGGTCCGACAGGTCCCACCGGAGCTACGGGTCCGACCGGAGCTGCCGGTCCAACGGGGCCGACCGGGCTCATAGGCCCTACGGGTCCCACCGGAGCCAATGGAGTCGCGGGAGCCACCGGAGCTACGGGAAATACAGGAGCCAACGGAGCAACCGGCCCAACCGGAGCCACAGGGGCAGCCGGGGCCACAGGCCCCACTGGGCCAATGGGAGCAAAAGGTGATACAGGAGCCAATGGAGCAACCGGCCCGACAGGTGCCGCAGGCCCTACGGGTCCCACCGGAGCCAATGGAGCCGTCGGAGCTACCGGAGCTGCAGGCCCAACCGGTCCGACCGGAGCCACAGGGCCTACAGGTATGAATGGAGCAGCGGGAGCCACCGGAGCCACCGGAAATACAGGAGCCACCGGAGCACCAGGACCTATGGGAGCCACAGGAGCTACCGGGGCCAACGGAGCTACGGGTCCGACAGGAGCAACCGGCCCGACCGGAGCCAATGGGGTAATGGGAGCTACAGGAGCAACCGGCGCTACCGGGGCCACCGGAGCCACAGGGAATACCGGAGCTACAGGCGCGACAGGTCCTGCAGGAGATACGGCATGTTGTGCATGTGTTGCGCAGATGAGAAACCTCCTTCAGCAGATCATCACGCTTTATCCAACAGAAAATCTTGTGATATCCATGGAAAGCGGCAACAATGTGAGCGGCCGTCCGGGAAGCCTTCTTCCTGCCCCGAACACAAATCCAAATGCCGGTCTTTTCCAGATAGTAAACAGCCAGGGCGCAGCACAGGAGGCGGTATCAATCTGCAGAATCGCAGCCGTCAGAATCACCAGTGCTGCCTATAATAACGGAATCACGTATCTTCCGGCACCTGCTCCGGCACCTACAGGCTGCTGCGCAAACTGTGAGGCTGCTGTCCGTTCTTATCTGCCGGTGGGTACAACAGGAGCCGCTGTCAAGGCAGGCGGTCAGACCGTCGGACAGGGCAGTGTGCTGAGAAACGAATATGGCGTAGTGGTTCTTGTCGGCGCCAATAACAGTGATCCGACCTTTATCTCCACCTGCAAGGCCGAAAGTATCACAAAGTAATTATTTACAAGGAATAAGCTTTAAACCATACGGGGGAGAAAATCTGTATATCAGGTTTTCTCCTCCTGTTTTTTATACTTTGATTGGAGGGCACTTGTTCCTTTTTGAGCGAAAGTATTTTCTTTTATCATAAAATGGTGAAAAGTTCCGGTCAATCGGTAAATGTTTCTTGACAAGTGAAAGTGTAACTGATATAGTTACAGTATAAGAGTAACAAAAAAAATTACAGTAGCGTGATGAGGATTTATATTCTGAGTCATGGGCTCAGAAAGGAGCAGTTATGAATACGAAAGAACACGAAGTTATGAAAATGAGAGGTAGTGCAGATGTATCATATCTTGGGCAGAGCGTAGATTCCATGATATGGGAGTTTATGAAGGAAAAGGGGATTCCGGGACTTACCCTGGCAATTGTTCAGGCCCCCTATATTCCGAGAGTAGTGGGGTATGGGTTGTCAGATACAGGTGAGAGAAGGCTGGCTTCAGCCAATACAATGTGGCCGGCAGGCCCCATTTCCCAGGCGTTTGCGGCTGTGGCAGTCATGCAGCTTTTTGAGGATGGAAAACTGGGGCTGGAAGATAAACTGGGTGATCATATACCGGAGGTACCGGAGGAATGGTATGATATTGAGATTCTGCAGATGCTCCGCCATGCGTCGGGTCTGCCTGACTGCCAGACGGATGGATTTGACATTTACAGAGAATGGGAGTTTAAAGAGGTTCTTGATTTAATAAGCAAAGAAGCCCTGCATTTTACTCCGGGTACAGAGGTGGAATGGAGTGCGTCAAATTTCCTGATGCTGACAGAGATCGTGGAACGTGTAAGCGGTGAGACATATCATGATTTTGTGACAGAAAGGCAGATCCATTTCCTTGGACTGAAGAGGACAGGATTTGCGGAGGACCTGGAAAACTTCAGGCATGAGGATGTATCCCTGACAGAGAACATCCATCAGTTGTTTAAAAAAGACGGGACATACATTGACCCCACAGAACCGGCCGCAAGTTATGACGAACTCGGCAGAAGGACAGGGCGGGCAGCGTCTTCAGCCCTCAGGGGCGTGGGGGATGTCTGGGCGTCCGCGCAGGATATTTCCTTCTGGGATATCGGGCTGGCAGGAGGAGTGCTGATCCATGAGCCTGAGCACAGAAAGCTTGTCTACGCCCCGTGGAACCTGCCGGACGGCAGAGAGGTGCCGGGAGTGGCAGGCTGGCAGTTTTATAAGCACAGAGGACTGATGGATATCAAAGGTTCTGTTCCCGGGTATTCTTCTTTCCTGAGCAGGTTTACCCATCCGGATGAACTGGTGTGCGTTACGCTGCTGGCAAATAAGGAAGGTATTGACTTTACGAATCTGGGAAGAAGAATTGCGGGGGCGTTCGGAGATCTGCTGTCCACCAATTATGATGATAATAAATTGTATCTCTTTGAAGGGCAGTTTCCGGTAAAGGATATGGTCAGACGATTGAAAAACGTTCTGGAAGAAAAGAAAATTCCGGTATTTGCAGAATTTGACCATGCGAAAAATGCAGAGGAGGCAGGTCTGTCCCTGCGGCCGACCACAGTGGTCGTCTTTGGTGCTCCAAAAGTGGGAACCGGGCTGATGCAGGAGGATCAGAGCATTTCCCTGGAACTTCCGCTCAGGATTGCCCTCTGGGAGGATGAGACGGGCAGTACCTGGCTGGCATTTCCAAGAATGGAACGGCTGGCAGGAGAATATGGACTGGGCAGTCATCCGGTGGTTGGGAAGATGCAGGAGCTGCTGGAGGAACTTGTGAGAAAAGCGGGGAGTGTTTATGCATAGATAAATGCAGAACGCAAAAGGACGGACATCTTTTTGAGATGTCCGTCCTTTTCAAGAAATAAAAAGAGCGCGAGACGGGACTCGAACCCGCGGCCTCGACCTTGGCAAGGTCGCGCTCCACCAACTGAGCCACTCGCGCATGTCTTAACGACAAAACATAATATACTATATCTTTCGTCAAATGTCAACACGTTTTTTGAAAAAAATTAAAAAATATTTCTGGGGTATTTACCCTGTAAAAAAAGGAGGGCCGGGCTTTTTATAAAGCCCGGCGTATGAAAAAGAAAATTTTTATATAAAGGTGATTGCCTTTCTATGTATCTAATAATAAAGCACAAATGTGATGAAACTGTGGTGAAATATTAAAAGAATTGTGAATGGAATTTGAATGTTTTGTGAAAGGAGAAAATAATTTTCCATTATGCTCAATTTATGCTATAATAGACGAAAAGCTGGTCAGACGCCCACCGGCGCCTGGGGTCTGTGATAAGACCGGACGGGGGCAGAGAGCAGCACTGCATTAGGAGGTGCTTCATTATGAAAATGATTTTTGCGATCGTGCACAAGGAAGATGAAGGATTCGTGGTAGAACGTCTGAATAAGGAACGCATCAGTGTGACAAAACTTGCCAGTACAGGCGGATTTTTGAGAAAAGGAAATGCCACGCTGATGATAGGAACTGAGGACGACAAGGTGGAAATGGTGCTCCAGGTCATCAAGGAAGAGTGTTCCAGAAGAAAAGAGATGCTCATCAATCCAACTTATTCCGCCGGGACAAAAGGTCCGGTGCTGGGATATTCCGCACCGCCGGTCACCATTGATGTGGGCGGCGCTACAGTATTTATTGTGAATGTGGAACAATACCTGAAACTGTAAAGGCGGATACGAGAGATGATAGGAACACTGGTAAACTGCGCTACGATTTTGACAGGGAGCTTTATCGGCAGCAGATTGAAAAAAGGAATACGGGAGGAGCATCAGGAGATCATGATGCAGGCCATGGGGCTGGCAGCCACAGCGCTGGGAATCAATGCCATAGTCAAGTACATGCCCCAGAGTGAATACCCGGTTCTGTTTATTGTGAGTCTGGCACTTGGCGGGCTTCTCGGAGAGAAGATACATCTGGAGGACAAGTTTAAGAAGTTTGTCACCGGGTTTTCCAATGGGAATCTGGCTCAGGGCTTATCCACGGCGATATTACTGTTCTGCGTGGGAACCCTGTCCATTCTGGGGCCCATGGAGAGCGCATTGAGAGGGGACAATACTTACCTGTTCACCAATGCCATGCTGGATTTTGTCACATCCTCTGTGCTGGCATCCACCTTTGGATTCGGTATCGCACTGGCAGCCATTGTCTTGTTTTTCTGGCAGGGATTTTTCTACTGCCTGGCACTGCTGCTGGCCGGTGTCATGAGTCCGGCGATCATGGCGGAGATTTCCATTATCGGAGGTATCCTGATCTTCAGCTCAGGCCTCAGCATCCTGGGAATCAAGAATTTCAGAACCATGAATATGCTTCCCGCATTTCTGGTTCCCGCAGTGTTCTTTATCGTCAAATCATTTTTATAAACAGAAAATCCACCCCCGGTCATAAGGGATGGATGCTATACGACAGAAGAAAGGGGATCAACATCGTGGTCAGAAAGACAAATGTAGTGGAACAGCAGAATGTGCGGGGCGGAGAAGGCACCGTGGAATTCCATCATATCCTGAAGGAGGAAGAGCTTTACGGACACGGCAAGTTATATGCCAAAGTAGTGTTAAAGCCGCACAGCTCCATCGGTATGCATCAGCATGTGGGCAACACAGAGCCGTATTTTGTGCTGAAGGGAACAGGAGTTTTCGTGGACAATGACGGCAGCCGTACAGAAGTGCATCCCGGAGATGTATGTGTCATTGAGCCGGGACAGAGCCATAGCATGGAGAATAATACAGACGAAGATTTTGAAATGATGGCTCTCATTTACAACGAAGCAGCAAAATAGACAGGACAGATTTTGCGGAGGAGAAAAGCCTCTGACGAAATCTGACAAAAAGGACGTTTTCGCATGGGCGGGAATGTCCTTTTTTGTAAAATGCACTTGTGAAACATAATATATAATGTTAAAATTGTCACATAAGCATATGCTTGTGTATGCTTCTTGGGCATACGAAAATTTCAGGAAAAAAGCGGAGGAATTCAAGATGAAAAAACTGAAAGTGACAAAAGGCGCAAAGTGTATGGCATGTCTGGAATGTGTAAGAGCCTGTTCAACAAGCTTTTACAAGGAGTTTGACCCGGACAAATCCTGTATCCAGATCATTGACAAAAAGGGCGATGCAAAACCGATGGTCTGCGTACAGTGCGGAAAGTGCGCAGAGGCCTGTCCAGAAGGTGCGATCACACAGAATGCAAAGGGCGTTTACATGATCAACAAGAAAAAATGTACCGGATGCGGCAAATGTGTTGAGGCATGTCCTTTCCATGTAATGGTGAAGGCAGAGGATTCACCGACAAGCAGCAAATGTATCGCTTGCGGTATCTGTGCGAAAGCATGTCCGATGGACGTACTGGAAGTTGTAGAGAGCTAAGCATATGTAACGGGGCTGCCGCGGGAATCATGCGGCGGCCTTTTGTGTTTTTGGATACCGGGAGATATTGGAAGAAAAGGGGGTTTTTGCATGGTACACGGTACAGCGGTACTGAAATCAGAATATGACGGCCTGGGGCTGTCCGTCTTATGGGTCGTGCCAAATGAGGGGACAAAAGGTGTGGTACAGATATCCCACGGCATGAGCGAGAACAAGGAGCGGTATCTGCCGTTTATGGAATACCTGGCCGAACGGGGATACATCTGTGTGATCCATGACCATCGCGGGCATGGCGGCAGTGTACATAACCGGGAGGAGCTGGGATATCTTTACGGCGGTAAAAATAAAGCCATGGTGGAGGATCTTCATCAGATCACCATATGGATCAAAGAGATATTTCCGGATCTTCCGGTGTATCTTCTGGGGCACAGCATGGGCACACTGGTAGCCAGGAATTACCTGAAATATTTTGACAATGAGCTGGAAAAACTGATCCTTACCGGGCCGCCATGTGAGAATCCGGCAGTGGATCTGGGCCTGCTCATAGCCAGAACACAGAAAAGGCACAGAGGAGGCCGCTATCGCAGCAAACTTTTAGAGACCATGTCCTTTGGTACCTTTGCCAGCCGTTTTGCAGGGGAGAAGAGCCGGTTTGCCTGGATCTGTTCCGATGAGGAAGTGGTGAAGGCGTATGAGGAATCACCCCTGTGCGGTTTCACTTTTACGGCGGATGGGTTTGAGGGGCTTTTGATGCTCCTGAAGGAAACCTACAGGAAAGAGGGCTGGAGGCTGCAGAATCCCCAGCTGCCCATTCTGTTTCTGGGGGGCGAAGAGGACCCCTGTATCGGAAACGGCAGAAAGTTTGTGAAAGAGCTTCAGTACATGAGGCAGGTGGGCTACCGCCACGTGACGGGAAAGCTCTATCCGGGCATGCGCCATGAGATTTTAAATGAAAAAGATAAACTGACAGTATATCGGAATATTTATCAATATCTGGAAAAATAAGGCGATTATTTTGAAATTATCTCCAATATGCCGGTTGAAAAACAAAAAATATAATGTTATAGTTAATTTGTACTCATAAATAAAAAGAAAGTACAGGTGTTATAAAAGGAGGACGAGCATGAAGAAGAAAATTTTAGGTATCGTGTTATCTCTGACAATGGTCGGTGCCATGCTGGCAGGCTGCGGACAGCAGCAGGGAGCTGAGGACAAGAAGGAAGAAACCAAGACAGAAGATACGAGCAAAGAAGATACCAATGCGGACGACGCCGAAAAAGCGGATGATACGGACAAAAAAGAAGATGCTGCTGACGACAGCAAGACGGAAGCCGGCGGTAAATTCGCTCCGGTTGCAAAAGAAGACCTGAAGGTGGGCGTTATCCATATTTCCGATCCGGCAGAGGGTTCCGGATACACTTACACACATGACCAGGGCATCGTTGAGATGCAGAAGGAACTGGGACTGGAAGACAGCCAGATCATCCGTAAGAACAATATCCCGGATACAGACCCAACCATGACAGAACAGGCGATCAGGGAATGTATCGAGGACGGATGCCAGATCATTTTCGCCACCAGCTTTAACTACATGGACACCTGTGAGCAGCTTGCGCAGGAATTCCCGGATGTGATCTTCTCTCACGGCACAGGATATAAGTCCAATGATACAAACTTTAACAACTACTTCGGAAGAATTTACCAGGCAAGATATTTATCCGGTATCGTTGCAGGTATGAAGACAGAGAGCAACAAGATTGGCTATGTGGCAGCCATGGGTTCTGAGAACTCAGAGGTTACCGGCGGTATCGACGCATTTGCCATCGGTGTTGCAGAGGTGAACCCGGACGCGGAGATCCACGTAAAAGTAACGAACAGCTGGTTCTCACCCACAGAGGAGACCAACGCGGCAAAAGCTCTGATCGCAGAGGGCTGTGACGTGATCGGACAGCACTGTGATACACCCAACCCGCAGACTGAGGCAGAATCCGCAGGCGTATGGGGCGTAGGATACAATTCTGATATGAGCAAGGATGCTCCGGATGCTACACTTACCTCTGTTATCTGGAACTGGGGCGTATATTATACACAGGCAGTGCAGAAAGTCATTGACGGAACCTGGACACCGGAGATCTACTTCGGCGGAATGGATGACGGTCTGGTAGATATCACTCCTATCAATGAGGAGCTGTGCGCACCGGGAACAAAAGAGAAAGTGGAAGAAGCCAGAAGAAAGATCATGGAAGAAGGCTTCAATGTATTTGACGGAGTTCTGGAGACCAACGACGGCAAAGCTGTGGGAACAGAAGGCGGCACACTGGATGATGCGACCATTACCGGAGGAATCAACTGGTATTATAAGAATGTAATCGTAGATTGATCCATATTTCTTGTTTAGTGAAAAATACAAAGAGGGAATACAAAATGTGAAAAATCATTTTGTATTCCCTCTTTTCTTATGATACAATTATCCTGTATGTTTGTGTCTAAAATTGTAACGGATGGTGTATGCGTTACCAAAACAGAAAGAAACGAGAGGTGACACAGTTGGCTTTAGACAAGGTAGAGAATGCCATTGAGCTGAGAGGTATCACAAAGACATTTGGCAGTGTTGTGGCGAACGACCATATTGACCTGGATGTGAGAAGGGGAGAGATCTTAGCGCTTCTTGGTGAGAACGGGTCCGGAAAAACCACATTGATGAATATGATTTCAGGCATTTACCACCCCGATGAGGGCAGCATCCATGTAAATGGCAGGGAAGTGGTGATCAATTCCCCCATGGATGCCAAGAAGCTGGGAATCGGCATGATCCATCAGCATTTTAAGCTGGTGGATGTATTTTCAGCCATGGATAATGTGGTGATTGGTGCAGAGGGAAAAAGGATCAAGCCCAGGGAGCTGAAAGAGAAAATCCTGGAGCTGACCAAAAAATTCGGTCTTGAGGTTGACCCGGAGAAGAAGATATACAATATGTCCGTCAGTGAGAAGCAGACCGTGGAAATTCTGAAGGTACTGTACAGAAATGCGGATATTTTAATCTTAGACGAGCCTACAGCAGTGCTCACGCCCCAGGAGACCCAGAAGCTCTTTGCCATTCTGCGCAGAATGAAAGAGCAGGGAAGCGCCATTATCATTATCACCCACAAGCTGAACGAGGTTATGGAGATCAGCGACCGGGTGACAATCCTCAGAAAAGGAAAAAGCATAGACACGGTAAACACAGCCGAGACCAATGAAAAGCAGCTCACCGAGCTGATGGTGGGCCGTCCGGTCACCCTGGAGATAGACCGGCCGAAATGTGAGAATGTGCACACCAGATTAAAAGTGGTGGATCTGTCTGTGAAGAAAGCGGACGGGACCATGGCACTTAAGGATCTGTCCTTTGAGATTAAGGCGGGAGAGATCCTGGGCGTTGCAGGGATCGCCGGCAGCGGACAGAAGGAGCTGTGCGAGGCCATTGCGGGTCTTGTGCCTGTGGAGACAGGTGCAGTCCTGCACAATAAAGAAAATATCATCGGCAAGACGCCGAAGCAGATCAACAACCTGGGAATCAGCCTGGGCTTTGTGCCTGAGGACAGGCTGGGCATGGGGCTTGTGGCGTCCATGGGTATGGTGGACAACATGCTGCTGAAATCCTATGACAAGGCAAAGGGCATCTTTGTGGACAGAAAGCCCGCCAAAAAACTGGCTGAGGAGCTGGTAGAACGCCTGGAGATCATGACCCCCAATGTGGAGACGCCTGTGCGCCTGCTCTCGGGCGGTAATGTGCAGAAGGTTCTGCTTGGGCGGGAAATCGAATCAGAGCCGTCAGTGCTGATCACCGCTTACCCGGTCAGAGGTCTGGATATTAACTCTTCCTACACGATCTATGACCTGCTGAATGAGCAGAAGAAAAAGGGTGTTGCCGTTATGTTTATCGGTGAGGATCTGGACGTGCTTCTGGAAATCTCTGACAGGATCATGGTGCTCTGCCATGGAGAGGTGACCGGAATCGTGGATGCTGCCGTTACTACAAAGGAAGAACTGGGACTGATGATGACAGGATCAAAAAGGGAAGGGGTGAAGGCTGATGGATGAGACAAGAAAGAAAGAGCCTCTGATTCGTGTTGAGAAGAGAAAAGAGCGCCCCGCAAAACAGGTTCGGCTGCTGCGTCTGGCCTCAGTACTGCTTGCCATTGTTGCCGGCGGCCTCTTTATCCTCTGTATCGGATATAATCCGTTTTCTGTGTATGCTACCATTGTATCAGGTGCATTCAGAAGCAGCATGGCATTCCAGGCGACAATCAAACTTATGGTGCCGCTGCTCATACCGGCGCTGGGACTTACCCTGGCATTTAAGATGCGTTTCTGGAATATCGGAGCTGAGGGGCAGATCATCATGGGCGCTGTGTTTGCCACATTTTTTGCCCTGTTCTGCTGGGATTTCCCTCATTGGCTTCTCATGATCTGCATGTTTTTGGCAGGTATGCTGGGAGGCGCTCTGTGGGGTATCATTCCCGCGTTTTTCAAGGCAAAATTCGGTACCAATGAGACACTTTTCACATTGATGCTGAACTATATCGCGCTGTATCTGATTTCCTTCTTAAGGGATGGTCCGTGGCAGGACCCCAACTCTTCGGGATTTCCTAAAATCGCCAGGTTTGGGGAGAATGCGCAGCTTGACAAGCTGTTCGGCGTGCATGTGGGATGGCTGATCGGGCTTGTTCTGGTAGTCATTGTGTATATCTATCTGAAATACACAAAACAGGGTTACGAGATCAGCGTGGTAGGCGAGAGCCGCGCCACAGCCCAGTATGCGGGCATGAACTATAAGAAGATCGTGCTGCGCACCATGGCATTTTCAGGTGCCATCTGTGGTATCGCAGGCATGGTACAGGCCAGCGGTTCGGACCTGACCCTTACCACTTCAGTGGCAGGCGGCGTGGGATTTACAGCTATCATCGTGGCATGGCTGGCCCAGCTTAATCCGGTGGGAATCCTGGTGGTTTCCCTGCTGTTCAGTGTGCTGGAAAAGGGAAGTACGGTTATGCAGTCCTCCTATGGGCTGTCCGCCTACTCGGCAGATGTGCTGCAGGGGATCATCCTGTTTTTCGTGCTGGGATGTGAATTTTTCGTCAGATACCGTTTTGTGACCCGTAAGAAGGGAGGAAAGGCGTAATGAATTTTTTTACTAACTTTTTTGTGGCGGCAGTTCTTGCCGGTACTCCGCTTTTGTTCGGGATCTTAGGTGAGATCATCAATGAAAAGTCAGGACATCTGAATCTGGGCGTGGAGGGCATGATGTCCATCGGTGCATGCGCAGGCTTCATGATGGGATATAAGACAGATAATCTGCTTCTGGCACTGATCGCCGCATTTGCGGCAGGTATGCTGGGCGCACTCATCTACGCTGTGCTCACCGTTACCTTTATGGCAGACCAGAATGTTACCGGATTGACACTTACTATTTTCGGTATCGGCCTGAGCAACTTCTTCGGTGATTTTGTACGGGAGAAGTCAGGGGCCACCTCTCTGAAACTGCCGTCCGGCATTTTAGACAGCCTTGGCAAAGTGGAGATTCCGCTGCTGTCCGATATTCCGGTACTGGGAAAACTGTTCTTTAATTATAATATTTTTGTGTATCTCGGAATCGTGGCTGCCATTCTGTGCGGCATTTATCTGCACAGGACCAAGGCAGGACTGAATATCCGGGCAGTGGGGGAGAATCCGGCGGCTGCGGATGCCGCGGGCCTTCCCGTCACAAGGCTGAAATATATCAATCTGATGCTTGGCGGAGGCATCTGCGGGATTGGCGGTGCGTACTGTTCCATGATCATCTGTAACGGTGTATGGATCAGCAATTGTGTAAACGGTCTTGGATGGATCGCTGTGGCGCTGGTAATATTCGCCACCTGGAATCCCAATAAGGCTATTTTCGCGGCACTGGTTTTCGGTGCGTTCAGCGTGTTGAAATACTATGTACCGAAGTCAGTCATCAGGATACCGGATTCCATTTTCGATATGGTGCCGTTCTTCATGACAATACTTGTGCTGATCATCACTTCCATCCGTTCCTCAAAGGAGAATTCCCAGCCGCAGTCCTGCGGTGTGAACTATTTCCGTGAGGAGAGATAGAATCGTTACAAGATACGAAAGAAAAGCCAGATTCCCGGATGGGAGTCTGGCTTTTCGCCAATGTGCAAAATCAGTGGATAGGAGGCGGGAAAATGTCAACAAAATCAGAGCTTTTGAAGCTGCTTGAGAGTCACAGAGGGGAATACCTTTCAGGGGAGGAACTGGCATCAAGGCTTGGATATTCCAGGACAGCGGTGTGGAAAGCCATGAAAAACCTGCGCCAGGAGGGATACCGGATTCTGGCTGTGAATAACAGAGGGTATGCCCTGGAGACGGATAATGATATTCTGTCCGTGGAGGCAGTGAAAATGCATCTGGAACATCGGAATGTGTTTATGCAGGTGGAAAAGGAAATCTCTTCCACGAACCAGTATCTGAAAAAGAAGGGGATTGAGGAAAATCTGCCCCATGGCTCCTTTGTGGCAGCGGAGGCTCAGACTGAGGGAAAGGGCAGGCGGGGGCGTACCTTTTACTCACCGGCGGGCAGCGGTCTTTATTTGAGCGTACTCATGCGGCCGAAAAGGACAGCGCAGGAGAGTCTGACCCTGACAGCCGCCGCTGCGGTGGCTGTCTGCCGCGCTGTGGAGGAAGTCTGCGGGGTATCTCTGGGAATCAAGTGGGTCAACGATCTGTATCTGGGGGAGCGGAAGGTATGCGGAATCCTTACGGAGGCTGTGACAGACTTTGAGACAGGAGATATTGAGCTGGTGGTGGTGGGAATAGGACTGAATCTCCGTATGCCGGCCGGCGGTTTTCCCGGGGAGCTTTCAGAGGTTGCCGGAGCCATACTGGGGGATGATGTGTATGTGGACAGGAACCTGCTGACTGCAGGTATTATCAATTATCTCCTCGAAGAGGCGGAGAAGGAGGGAATCCCGGAAGCTTATATTTCCAGGAATATCGTGCCGGGCAGACGTGTGCGGGTGGCATACGGGACCCGGGTCAGAAGTGTGGAGGCAGAAAAAATCCTGCCGGACGGCAGGCTGCTTGTTAAAAATGAGCAGGGAGAGGAGGAAATCCTCCCCTGCGGCGATGTGTCCCTGAATCTGCATTAACGATTTTTCTTTCGGCTTCTGCGCAGGGTATTCCAGCAGACAAACTGGACCAGCAGGATGCCGGCAAAAGCGCCGATGCTGTCTATCATCACATCGCGTTTGGAAGGGCCTCTGCCCGCCACAAAGGACTGGTGGAACTCATCTGTACAGGCAAAACCCACACTGATGAATCCTGCAAAGAGGATCAGCAGAATCCCGCGCAGGCCGTATACGTACAGGGGGAAGGAGACACAGACAGCCAGCACAAAGTATTCACTCATGTGCGCCAGCTTCCTGACAGGTGTGTGGATCTTGTCCGTGTAATAGGCGATCTGTTCTTCGCTCATATTTTTATCCAGTACAGTATCTGCGGTCACTATGATCTTATGGCTTATTTTATAGCTGAGATTTCCCGATTCGGTTCCCGTCTGGCTGGAAAAGGAGAATATCAAGTACATCACCAGAAGTGCCGGCAGAAAAGAAAAGGGCTTCAGCAGCAATATGAAAAATTTCTTCAAGTTGGGTTCCTCTTTCGTCTTATCAGGTTATAGGTTGCTTCCTGGTGACTATATCACGTTTCAGGAAATGTGTAAAGTGCCGGGGACAGGCGGACCGGGAGAGAAAACCCCCTTGGATTACCCAAAAACCGTTTGACAAGGAAAAAGAACCGCTTTATACTATTATTAAAATATAAAGAAAAAGGCAAAGAAAAGAAGAGTACATTCTGCAGACTGGCAAAGAGAGCTTCGATCGGTGGGAAGAAGTGCAGCAGGCTGGATGGAAGATGGTCTTGGAGCCGCGTACCGACTACAGAAGTATAGGCTACGATGGGAGCGCCCATTACAGCGCCGGAGTATAAGGATATCCATGGAGTGGTTTGGATTTCCCGTACTTGCAAAGGTCTGTGCCGTGAGGCGCGGATGAATCAAGGTGGTACCACGAAGCATAATGCTCTCGTCCTGATTGTATGTCAATTATGGACGGGAGATTTTTTTTGCCGGAAAAGGAGGAGATTATGAGTAAACAGACACAGGAAACAGGAGGAGCGCCCAAATGGTCGGGCAGCTTCGGATTTATTATGGCAGCAGCGGGTTCTGCTGTGGGAATGGGAAACTTATGGCGTTTCCCCATGCTTGTGGGGGAGAGCGGAGGCGGAGCCTTTGTTCTTGTGTACCTCATCTGCATCTTTCTGGTGGGGATTCCGCTGATCATTGCCGAGATCAGTATTGGCCGCGCCGGAGGAAAAGACGCCTTCGGAAGCTATAAGGCCCTGAATTCCAAATGGGGCGGTGTGGGTATTCTGGCGGTGATCACAAGCTTCATCGGCCTTTCTTACTACGCCGTGCTGGGCGGCTGGGTGATCCGGTATATTTTTGTCTCCGTGACAGGGCTGCCAAAGAGCAGTGAAGCCTTTTTTACATCGTTTACAAGCAATACGGGCAGCCAGATCATCTATTATCTGGTGTTTATGGTCATCACAGTGGCTATTGTTGTAATGGGAATCCAGAAGGGGATTGAGAAGTCATGCAAGATCATGATGCCGCTTCTGATCGTCTGCCTGATCGTCATTGTCATTCGTTCCTGTACACTTCCGGGTGCCGGGGAGGGAATCAAATTCTTTCTGAAACCGGATTTCTCAAAATTGACGCCGGGAGCCTTCCTGTCAGCACTTGGACAGGTATTTTTCTCCCTGTCACTGGGTACAGGGGCCACGATCACATACGGGGCCTATCTGGGGAAAAATCAGAATATTCCCAAGAGTGCCGCAAGCATTGCGTTTTTCGATACCATGGTGGCCATGATCGCGGGATTTGCCATTCTTCCTGCTGTGTTCGCATTTGGATTTTCACCGGAGAGCGGACCGAGTCTTATGTTCCAGACACTGCCTGCAGTGTTTGATGAGATGGCAGGCGGAAAGATTTTCGGGGTGGTGTTCTTTGTGCTGGTGCTGTTTGCCGCAGTTTCCACAAGTATTGCGTTTTTAGAGGTAGTGGTCTCCTTTGCTGTGAACACATTCAAGGTAAGCCGTGCAAAGGCATCCGTCATTTCCGCGGCACTCATCACCTGTCTGGGAATCCCCTGCGCGCTCAGCTTCGGTATCTGGAGCGATATTAAGATTGCCGGAAGAACCTTCTTTGACCTGGGAGATTATCTGGTGTCCAATGTATCTCTGCCGATTGGCGGGATTCTGGCCTGTATCTTTATCGGATGGGTATGGAAGAGGAAAAATGCAGAGAAGGAAGTTACGAATGACGGAAAGATCAGCTTTAAACTGGTTTCCGCCTGGTCAGTGCTGGTGAAGTTTGTACTGCCGGTTGTGATCTTTATTATCTTTGTAACCTCCAACCAATGGATAAAAAAATTGTTTGAAGATCTGTTTGGCAATCTGTTTAAGTAATAACGGGACAGGAACCGTCCGGATGCATGGCAGCAGAGCCGCATCCGGGCGGTTTTTCTTCTATTGTCAATTTCAATAATTAATGATATTCTGTATAGGACAAAAGATGATTAGAAACCTATTATAGAAAAGCGAGGACAAGGCATGAGTCTGGCAGATCATATTTTTATGGATATGTGCCGCGATATTCTGGAGAACGGCACGGACACAAAAGGCGAAAAGGTCCGCCCAAAATGGGAGGATACCGGGGAGAGCGCGTACACGATCAAACGTTTCGGAGTTGTGAACCGCTATGATTTGAGAAAAGAGTTTCCCGCGCTGACACTGCGGAAGACAGCTCTTAAAAGCTGCATGGATGAGATCCTCTGGATATACCAGAAAAAGTCCAACAACATCCACGACCTGAATTCCCATATCTGGGATGCCTGGGCGGATGCGGACGGCTCCATCGGAACCTGTTACGGCGATGTGGTGGGGAGGAAGTTCATCTACAAGGGGGAGGAGACAGACCAGATGGATTATGTACTGCGGCAGCTAAAAGAAAACCCGTACAGCCGCAGGATCATGACCAATCTGTACCAGTTTGAATATCTGCACAGCGGTGCGCTGGACCCCTGCTGTTACAGCATGACTTATAATGTGACAAAGGACGCGGCAGAGGACAGGCTGGTACTGAACGGTGTTTTGAACCAGCGCTCCCAGGATGTTCTGGCGGCAAACAACTGGAATGTGTGCCAGTATTCCATCCTTCTTATGATGGTGGCCCAGGTAAATGACATGATCCCCGGGGAACTGGTGCATGTGATCGCGGATGCCCATATCTATGACCGCCACGTGCCGGCTGTCAGGGAACTGATTTCCAGGACACCTTATGCGGCGCCAAAGGTAACCCTGAATCCGGAGATAAAGGATTTTTATGACTTTACCACAAAGGATCTGATCGTGGAGGATTACCAGGCGGGGCCGCAGATCAGGAATATACCCATAGCAGTTTGAGGCGGCAGTCCAAGAATCTGCATGACAAAGGAGAGAGACAAGATGAATATAATCGTAGCTGTAGATAAGAACTGGGGAATCGGCAAAGACAACCGTCTGCTTGTGAGCATTCCGGCTGACATGAAATTTTTCCGCACCACAACCACCGGCAAAGTGGTTGTTATGGGAAGAAAGACTCTGGAGAGCTTTCCGGGCGGACAGCCCTTGAAAAACCGCACGAACATTGTGCTCACAAGGGATGAAAATTACAAGGTAAAAGACGCTGTGATCGTGCACAGTGTGGATGCGCTTATGGAAGAACTGAAACAATATGACAGCGAAGAGATTTATGTCATCGGCGGTGACAGCGTATACAGCGCCCTGCTGGACTACTGTGATACCGCTTATGTAACGAAGATCGACTTCGCCTATGAGGCAGATACCTGGTTCCCCAATCTGGATGAGAGAAAGGACTGGTCAGCAGCTGAGGCCAGCGAGGAGCAGACCTATTTTGACCTGGAATACCAGTTCGTAAAATATAAGAAAAACGGCAAATAATACCTGCGGCTCTGCCGCGGACACAAAACAGGCCTCCGGAGGAAAAATTCCCGCCGGAGGCCTCTGATTTATTCAATAATTATTCAATAACCTGAATCCATCCCTCAGGAGCTTCCAGTCTACCCATCTGGATGCCTGTGAGTGTGTCATACAGTTTCTGGGTTACAGGGCCCATCTGTTCCATGCCTGCCGGCAGTATGATCTCTTTGCCGTGGTCAACGATCTTTCCTACCGGGGAGATAACTGCAGCTGTGCCGCAGAGACCGCACTCGGCGAAATCTTTTACTTCCTCGAAGAGAACCTCCCTCTCCTCAACCTTCAGGCCCAGATAATGTTCCGCAACATAGATCAGGGAACGTCTGGTGATGGACGGCAGAATACTGCTGGATTTTGGTGTTACCACGGTGTTGTCTTTGGTGACAAAAAGGAAGTTGGCGCCGCCTGTCTCCTCCACCTTGGTTCTTGTGCCCGGGTCCAGATACATATTTTCATCAAAGCCCTGGTTGTGGGCATCCACGATGGCGTGAAGGCTCATGGCGTAATTCAGGCCTGCTTTGATATGGCCCGTGCCGTTTGGTGCTGCACGGTCAAAATCGCTGACGCGGATGGTCAGAGGCTTTACGCCGCCTTTGAAGTAAGGGCCAACAGGAGTGGTGAATACACGGAACTGGTATTCATCGGCTGGTTTTACGCCGATAACCGGGTTGCTTCCGAACATATAGGGACGGATATACAGTGTGGCTCCTGAGCCGTAGGGCGGTACATAGGCAGCATTTGCCTTTACAGTTTCCTTCACTGCCTGTATGAAGCGCTCTTTTGAGAACACAGGCATTTCCAGGCGGCGGGCAGAATTCTCCATGCGCTCACCGTTTAAGTCAGGGCGGAAGGTGACGATGCGTCCGTCTTCCGTTGTGTAGGCCTTCAGTCCCTCAAAAACCGTCTGTGCGTACTGCAGGACACCTGCGCACTCGCTGATGGTCACTGTGTCATCTGTGATCATTGCGCCCTCGTCCCAGGCTCCGTCCTTATAATTAGAAACATAGCGGTAGTCGGTTTTCAGGTATGAAAATCCGAGATTAGACCAGTCAATGTTCTTCTTTTCCATAGTAGTTCCTCCATTCTGCCGATAGATACGGTATGTAATCATAATTTTTTATCATTATAAAACTTTAACGTATGAATTGCAAGAGATGCCGCATTGCTTTTTTCTCTTATTTCATATATAATCGTAATCAAACGGACAAGTATGTCTGATAGCTAATAGTTTTATTCAAAACTGGAGAGATAAAAGATGGCAAATAATGATTGGAATAATCTGGGTAGGGATATTAAAGATATCGTACAGGATGCCCTGGATACAGGAAATTTTAACCGGTTGAACCGAGACCTGGGAGCCACGCTGGAGGATGCGCTGGGCAATGTGGCCAACAGTGTGAAAGACGCGGCAAAAAGCGGCATGGACCAGGCAAAAAACAGTATGAACCAGGGTTCGTGCTGCGGCGGGCGGGACAGGATCCGAAGACCAAACAGCGGGGCAGGCTCCCGCAGGACTTACACAGGCAGCTCTTCGTGGAATGACAGGACCTATTCCCCGGATGGGTTTCAGTCAAGACCAAGATACCGGTACCCCGAGACAAAGCGGGTAAAAGAGGCAAGGGAAAAATTTGCCCTCTATATTAATACCAGCGGGCCGAGAGCCATGGGCATACTCTTTACCACCCTGGGTTTTGCGCTGTTCGCCATGTTCGGCGTCACGCTGACGGTGCTGGGAATCTGTTCGCTGTTCATCGGTTCCCTGGCGGATAAGATGGGAATCTTTCTGTCCGTGTTCGGTCCGGCTATCGGCATCAGCGGAATTATGGGAATCTGCGGGAATAAGCTCAGAAAGAAAATAAACCGTTTCCGTTCCTACATACACACCCTGAACGGCAGGACGTATGCGGAGATCTCGGAGCTGGCAAAGGGTGTGAGAAAGCCGGAGAAATTTGTCCGCAGGGATTTGAAGCGGATGATCAAGAAATATATGTTTCTGGAGGGACATCTGGATGAGTCGGGCACCTGCCTGATCACCAGTGATGAGTCTTATAAACAATATCTGGAGACAAAGAGACAGGCGGAGATCCAGCAGAAAGAAAAAGAGCAGGAAATCCGGCAGGAAAAAGAAACAGACAGCGATGAGAATTTGTCCAAGGAGGCCCGTCAGGTCATAGAGGAGGGCAATGCCTACATTGAGCAGATAAGAAAAAGCAATGACGCCATCCCGGGCGTGGAGATATCCAACAAGATGTATCATCTGGAAAATGTGATCAAGCGTATCTTCAAGCGTGTGGAACAGCATCCGGAACTGATCGATGACCTGCACAAATTCATGGATTATTACCTGCCCACCACAGTGAAGCTTCTGCAGGCCTATGAAGAGCTGGACAAACAGGATGTGGAAGGCGACAACATCATAATGGCAAAGAAAGAAATTGAAAATACACTGGACACTATTAATGAAGCATTTGAGAATCTTCTGGACAGCTTTTTCAGGGATACGGCGTGGGATGTAGCCACAGATATTTCGGTCCTGAAGACCATGCTGGCACAGGAAGGCCTCACAGGCGGCAAGGATTTTCAGCAGGATAAGTGAGATCCGGGCTGTGAATGGAAATGAACCGAAGAAGGAGTAAGAGATGAGTGACGAATTCAAAGATTTCACGGTAACACCCACACTGACATTTGACGCGCCCCAGGAGGCGGCGCCGGTTGTGGAAATAAAAAAGGAAGAGCCGGTGGAACCGCAGCTTGACGAGAGTGTGCTCTCCGATGCGGAGCGGAAAATGGTGGATGATTTTTCAAAACAGATTGATATCCGCAATTCCGCAGCCATTCTGCAGTACGGGGCAGGAACCCAGAAAAAGATGGCGGATTTTTCCGAGGAGGCTCTGGAAAAGGTAAAGACAAAGGACCTGGGTGAAGTGGGAGATCTTCTGGGCGATGTGGTGACACAGCTCAAAAGCTTCGATGCAGCCGAGGAGGAAAAGGGACTGCGCGGCCTGTTCAAACGCGGCTCCAATAAAATAGAAGCTATGAAGACAAAATATGCCAAGGCGGAGACAAATATTGCGAAGATCGTACAGACCCTGGAGCAGCACCAGATCCAGCTTATGAAGGACGCTGCCACCATGGACAAGATGTATGCCCTGAACCTGAATTATTTTAAAGAGCTTTCCATGTACATTCTTGCCGGAAAAAAGAAACTCCAGGAAGTGCGCAGCACAGACCTTCCCCAGCTTATGGAGAAAGCCCAGAGAAGCGGTCTTCCGGAGGATGCCCAGGCAGCCAAGGACCTGGATTCCATGTGCCAGAGATTTGAGAAGAAGATCCATGACCTGGAACTGACCCGCATGATCTCCATCCAGACAGCACCCCAGATCCGTCTGGTACAGGGCAATGACACCCTGATGGCAGAGAAGATCCAGTCCACTTTGGTCAATACCATTCCTCTTTGGAAGAGCCAGATGGTTCTGGCACTGGGCGTTGCCCATTCCTCTGAGGCGGCAAGGGCACAGAGACAGGTGACCGATATGACAAACGCTCTTCTCCAGAAAAATGCGGAGACACTTAAGATGGCCACCATCGAGGCCGCGAAGGAATCCGAGCGGGGCATTGTGGATATTGAAACGCTGAAGAAGACAAACGAGTCTCTGATCAGCACTTTTGATGAGATCATGAACATCCAGAAAGAGGGCCATCAGAAGCGTATGGAAGCTGAGGTGGAGATGAACCGTCTGGAAAGTGAACTGAAGAATAAGCTTTTAGAGATTAACCGGTAAATGCAGAACGGGCGTGTTTAGGTCAGAAAAGCCTGAACACGCTTTTTATACAGGAGGCAGTGAAATGTATCGTGACCATACAAAAGTGGTACAGATAGGTGATAAAAAAATAGGCGGGGGCAATCCGATCCTAATCCAGTCCATGACTAACACGAAAACAGAGGATGTGAAAGCCACAGTGGCACAGATCCATGCTCTTGAGGAGGCAGGGTGTGAGATCATTCGCTGTACGGTTCCCACGAAAGAGGCGGCAGAGGCGCTGGGGGAGATCAAGAAACAGATTCATATCCCTCTGGTAGCGGACATTCATTTTGACTACAGAATGGCTGTGGCGGCCATGGAGAACGGGGCAGATAAAATTCGTATCAATCCCGGAAACATCGGTGGTCCTGAGAAGATAAAAGCAGTGGTGGACACAGCGAAGGAGAGGAATATCCCCATCCGTGTGGGCGTCAACTCTGGCTCCCTGGAAAAAGAGCTGGTGGAAAAGTATCACGGCGTGACCGCGGAGGGACTTGTGGAGAGCGCGCTTGACAAGGTGAAAATCATAGAGGACTTTGACTATGACAACCTGGTCATCAGCATAAAATCCTCAGATGTCCTCATGTGCGTCAAAGCCCATGAACTTCTGGCAGAGAAGACAGCATATCCCCTTCATGTGGGCATCACAGAGGCAGGCACCCTGTATTCCGGCAATATCAAATCCGCTGTGGGCCTAGGCATTATCTTATACCAGGGAATCGGCGATACCATCCGTGTATCCCTCACCGGAGACCCGGTGGAGGAGATCAAGTCCGCTAAGAGGATCTTAAAGACACTGAATCTGAGAAAAGGCGGTATCGAGGTGGTTTCCTGTCCGACCTGCGGAAGGACGCAGATCGATCTGATCGGACTGGCAAACCAGGTGGAGACCATGGTGCAGAAGTTCCCGCTGGACATCAAGGTAGCTGTCATGGGCTGTGTGGTCAACGGTCCGGGAGAGGCCAAAGAGGCGGATATCGGCATTGCGGGCGGCAAGGGTGTGGGTCTGCTGATCAAAAAAGGCGAGATCATCAGAAAAGTTCCGGAGGCGGAGCTTTTAGATGTCCTTCGGCTGGAACTGGAAAACTGGGAGAAATAGTGTTTTACGGAAAGGAAGCTTAAAGATGGAAAAGAATTTTCTGGATGTCTTCCCCAATCTGGAAATGGGGCAGGAACTTGCCGCCCTGCTGGAAGAGGTGGTGGTGACAAAAGTTGCCGTCAATCCGGAAAAAGACCATATCAGAATCTATATCCGGAGCAGGCAGTGGATCCATAAGAAATACATCTATTCCCTGGAGGAGACCATACGAAACCAGTTCTTTCCCGGTGTGCCCATGTCGGTGAAGATCATTGAGAAGTTCACTCTGACCGGGCAGTACACTCCAAAACTGTTTTTTGACGCATACCGCACTTCCATGTCCATGGAACTGAAAAACTACAGCATTCTGGTGTATAACATGTTCCGCACAGCCCAGATAACCTTCCCGGAGGAGCAGAAGATGGAGCTTAAGATGCAGTCCTCCGTGCTGGCAAAGAGCCGGGAGGAGGAGTTGGTCTCCTATATCGAGAAGGTATTCTGCGAGCGCTGTCCCTTCTCCCTGATCGTGGAGCCGGAATATGTGGAGGCCAGTGAGAGTAAAGTCCGTAAAAACAGTGAGATCCGTATTATGCAGGAGGCTGCTCACGTAATTGAGCAGTCTTCTTTCGGGCAGCAGGAGGAGGGCGGAGAAGTTCCGGAGGAGGAAGCCGCTTCTGCCGGGGAGACTTCAAAGGAAGAGAAAAAGGCAGACGCTCCTGCAGGAAAGACATCCGGGGAGGAGAAGAAAGCCCCAAAAGACCGGAAGGAAGACAAAGGGAAGGACGGAAAGGGCAGAAAGAATTTCGGAAAAGGAGACCGCGGTTTCGGCGATTATAAGCGCAGCATCAAGCGCTCCGACAATCCGGATGTGATCTACGGCAGAGATTTTGAAGATGAGACCATTCCCCTGGAAAGCATCCAGACGGAGATGGGCGAGGTCTGCATACGCGGTCAGATCATGACACTGGAGACCAGGGAGATCAGAAATGAGAAGACCATCATCATTTTTGCCATCACGGATTTTACGGATTCCATCACAGTGAAGATGTTCGCCAGAAATGACCAGGTGAGTGAGATCCTGGAGGGCGTGAAGGAGAAAGCCTTTCTGAAACTGAAGGGTGTGACCACCATTGACCGGTATGACAGTGAGCTGACCATCGGAAGTGTGGTGGGAATCAAGAAGATTGCCCCCTTTACCAGTTCCAGGGCAGACACCAGCCCGGAGAAGAGGGTGGAGCTTCACTGCCATACTAAGATGAGTGACATGGACGGTGTGTCTGATGCGAAGGCCATCATTAAACGGGCCTATGAGTGGGGACACAGAGCCATTGCCATTACAGACCACGGTGTGGTGCAGGCTTTCCCGGAGGCCAACCACTGCTTTGATTCCTGGGGCGGTGTTGTACCGCCGGATGCGGATTTTAAGGTGATCTACGGTGTGGAAGCTTATCTGGTGGATGACATGAAAGGAATCGTGCAGAACAGCAAAGGGCAGTCCATGCGCGGAACCTTTGTGGTATTTGATATTGAGACAACAGGATTTTCCGCTCTTAGGGATAAGATCATCGAGATCGGAGCGGTCCGGGTGGAGGACGGTAAGATCGTAGGGCGTTTCTCCGAGTTCGTAAACCCCAGGATACCCATTCCCTTCAGGATTGAAAAGCTTACCAGCATCAATGACAGTATGGTGGCAGGCGCTGATAGTATAGATGTGATCCTGCCGCGGTTTGTGGAGTTCTGCAGAGGGGCAGTCATGGTTGCCCACAACGCGGAATTTGATATGAGCTTTATCGAGAAAAACTGCGGGGATCTGGGAATCGAGACAGATTACACATCTGTGGACACTGTGGGAATGGCCCGTTTTCTGCTTCCTCAGCTAAACCGTTTTAAGCTGGATACCGTCGCAAAGGCGGTGGGCGTTTCCCTGGAGCATCACCACAGGGCTGTGGATGACGCGGAGTGTACGGCTCAGATTTTCCAGAAGTTCATTACCATGTGTGAGGAGAGGGAGATCAGCACCCTGGATGAGCTGAATGAGAAGGGTGCTGTCTCTGTAAACGCAGTGCAGAAGATGCCCACTTACCATGCCATTATTCTGGCTAAAAACGATACGGGCAGGGTTAATCTCTATCATCTGGTGTCAGATTCCCATCTGATCTATTATCACAGAAGGCCGAGAATACCAAAGAGCCTGTATCTGAAATATCAGGAGGGTCTTATGATCGGTTCCGCCTGTGAGGCCGGAGAGCTGTACCAGGCTGTTTTAAACGGCAGGCCCGAGCCGGAGATCGCCAGACTGGTGAACTTCTATGACTATCTGGAAATTCAGCCGATCGGCAACAATGCCTTTATGCTGCGGGATGAGGACAGGACGGATATTCAGACAGAGGACGATCTGCGGGAAGTCAACCGGAAGATCGTGAAGCTGGGGGAAATGTTCAATAAGCCGGTGGTTGCCACCTGCGATGTGCATTTTCTGGACCCGCCGGACGAGGTCTACCGAAGGATCATCATGGCGGGAAAAGGCTTTGACGACGCGGATCTGCAGCCGCCCCTGTTCCTCCACACAACGGAGGAAATGCTGGAGGAATTTTCCTATCTGGGCAGCGAGAAGGCCGAGGAGGTGGTCATCACCAACCCCAACAGGATCGCGGATATGGTTGAGAAGATATCTCCCATCCACAAGGGGAAATGTCCCCCTGTCATTGAAAATTCAGATGAAATGCTGAGGGAGATCTGCTACAGCAAGGCCCATGAGATATACGGAGAGAAGCTGCCGAAAGTGGTTGAGGAGCGCCTGGAGAGGGAGCTGAATTCCATTATCTCCAACGGTTATGCGGTTATGTACATGATTGCCCAGAAACTGGTATGGAAGAGCAACAGTGACGGTTACCTGGTAGGGTCACGAGGTTCGGTAGGTTCCTCCTTTGCGGCCACTATGTCGGGTATCACGGAGGTAAACCCTTTAAGTCCCCATTATTACTGTCCCTCCTGCCACTACTGTGATTTTGACTCCGATGAAGTGCGGGCGTACTCCGGCAGGGCAGGCTGTGATATGCCGGATAAGAACTGTCCGGTGTGCGGAAAGCCGTTGACAAAAGAAGGATTTGACATTCCCTTTGAAACCTTCCTGGGATTCAAGGGGGACAAGGAGCCTGATATTGACCTTAACTTTTCCGGTGATTACCAGGGAAAGGCACACCGGTATGTGGAGGTTATATTCGGCGCCGGGCAGACTTTCAAGGCAGGCACGATCGGTACGCTTGCGGAGAAGACGGCGTTCGGATACGTGAAGAATTACTTTGAAGAGCGGGGAAGCCGCAAGCGTTACTGCGAGATAAACAGAATCGTGCAGGGCTGCACAGGCGTCCGCAGAACCACGGGACAGCATCCCGGAGGTATCATCGTTCTTCCCATCGGCTGGGATATCGAGGAATTTACCCCGGTGCAGCATCCGGCCAATGATATGAGCAGCGATATTATCACCACACACTTTGATTACCATTCCATTGACTCCAACCTGTTAAAGCTGGATATTCTGGGACACGATGATCCCACAATGATCCGTATGCTGGAGGATTTGACCGGCATCAATGCCAGGGAGATCCCTCTGGACAGCAAAGAGGTTATGTCTCTTTTCAAAAATACGGATGCATTGGGTGTCACACCGGATGATATCAGGGGCTGTCCGTTAGGCTGCCTGGGGGTACCGGAGTTCGGAACGGATTTTGCCATGCAGATGTTGATTGACGCCAATCCCACATCTTTTTCTGACCTGGTGCGTATTTCCGGCCTGTCCCATGGTACAGACGTGTGGCTTGGAAACGCGCAGGATCTGATCAAATCAGGGACGGCAACCATTACTACATGTATCTGTACCCGTGATGATATTATGATCTACCTGATCAACAAGGGCCTGGAACACGGGCAGGCGTTCACCATCATGGAGAGCGTGCGTAAGGGAAAGGGCCTGAAACCGGAGTGGATTGACGATATGAAGGCACACGATGTGCCGGACTGGTATATTGATTCCTGTAAGAAGATCAAGTACATGTTCCCAAAGGCCCATGCGGCGGCTTATGTAATGATGGGATGGAGAATCGCCTACTGTAAGATTTATTATCCGCTGGCATATTACGCGGCGTTTTTCAGTATCCGCGCAACGGCTTTTTCCTATGAGCTGATGTGCCAGGGAAAAGAGAAGCTGGAATATTTCATGGATGACTATGAAAAGCGCAAGGATACACTGAGCAAGAAGGAGCAGGATACCTACAGAGACATGAAAATCGTGCAGGAGATGTACGCGAGAGGATTTGAGTTTGTACCCATTGACCTGTATAAAGCCAATGCCCATACCTTCCAGATCATGGAGGATAAGCTGATGCCCGCCCTGGATACCATAGAGGGACTGGGGGACAGGGCAGCCGACGCTGTGGTGCTGGCCGCGGAGGAAGGGGAGTTCCTGTCAAAAGACGATTTCCGAAACAGAACCAAGGTCAGCAAGACAGTGATCGATCTGATGGATGATCTGGGTCTGTTCGGGGATCTGCCGGATTCCAACCAGATGTCACTGTTTGACTTTCAGTAAAAGCAAAGCCGGGAGGGGTATGCCATGAAGAAAAAGATAGCACCTGTGATCATAACAATTGTAGTAAGCCTGCTGATCATTCTGTGGGCCTGTACGGGGCTGCGGGAGACGGCAGGCCTGGATGGATTTTCCTCAGCCGGATTGCTGTTTTTGCTGGCGGGGATCGGGGGCGTGGGCGTCCTGGTGGCAGTGCTCTTTATCAGACTGAAGGAGATTGACCATGAAGATGAGGACGACCTGAAAAAATATTAACGTGTGTATGAATATGGTTCAGGAGTTTGGAAGTACCGCAGCACTGTTTGGCAAACAGTGAGTGCGGTACTTTTGCATCTGGCATAATATTCCATACAATAGATATATTTCTTGAACACACAGGGGAAAAGTAATATAATGGGAACGATATAGAGACGGACAAAAAAGAGGGCCGCCTCGGATAGGAGAAACATGAATTACAAAGAAGCAAGAGTATATTTGGACGAAGTGTCCAAATACGGAAGTGTACTTGGTCTGGATAACATGAGAGAGCTGCTTGAGCGGCTTGGAAATCCCCAGGATGATTTGAAGTTTATCCATATTTCCGGTACCAATGGAAAGGGGTCAGCACTCTCATATATGTCCACAATCCTTTCCGGTGCGGGCTTGCGGACAGGCCGGTACATATCTCCAACCCTATATGCCTACCGGGAACGGATTCAGGTGGACGGGGAAATGATAGACAGGGAATCCCTGGCTGCCCTGGTGACGGTTGTCAAAGAGGCAGTGGATGCCATGGAGGCGGAGAAGAAGGGGAGTCCCACAGTATTTGAAGTGGAGACCGCCCTGTCCTTTTTGTATTTTAAAGAGAAGAAATGCGACATCGTGGTATTAGAGACAGGACTCGGAGGAACATTAGACGCCACCAATGTTGTGAAGACGACAGTGATGGAAATGATATCTTCCATAGGCATGGACCACATGGAGTTTCTGGGCGGTACCCTTCAGGAGATCGCGGAAAATAAAGCAGGTATCATCAAACCCCGCACATGGGTGGTAAGCGCGGAGCAGGACCCCCAGGCGGCAGCGGTGATCAGGCGCGTCTGCCGTGAGAAGGAGTGCAGGCTTTCAGTGGTGGACCCGGATGCTTTTCAGGATGTGCATTACGGGTATGATAGGCAGACTTTTTCTTACAAGGACTGGAAGGACGTGGAGATCACCCTGGCAGGCACTTACCAGGTCACCAACGCGGCACTGGCACTGGAGGCTGTGGAGGCCCTGCGAAATTTGGGATATTCCCTGACAGAGGAACAGGTGAGAAAAGGAATGAAGGAGGCTTTCTGGAGAGGGCGTTTTTCTGTTATCCACAAAAATCCTGTGGTAGTCATAGACGGTGCCCATAATCCGGCGGCGGCTAAGGTGCTGAAGGATTCACTTGAGACATATTTTCAGGGCAAAGACCTGCATTTTATTTTCGGTGTGTTTGCGGACAAGGATTATCAGAGCGTGATCAGCATGACAGCGCCTCTGGCAAAACACATCATCACCATACAGACACCGGACAACCAAAGAGCACTTCCGGCAGAACAGTTAAGAGACGCTGTGGCAAAGGTGAATCCCAGCGTAGAGGCAGCGGGAAGCATACGGGAAGCTGTGAGGAAGAGTATGGAAAATGCACAGAAGGATGACGTGATCGTAGCGTTTGGCTCTCTGTCCTTTTTAGGGGAGCTGGACCGGGAAGTACAGGCCATGGAGGGAGAGTAATACATGAACCAGGATAAGATAAAAGAGGGAGTACGCCTGATTCTGGAAGGAATCGGGGAGGATATAAACAGAGAGGGGCTTTTGGAGACACCGGACAGGATTGCCCGTATGTATGAGGAGCTGGCTGCCGGTTATACCGACGATGCGGCAGTACATCTGAAGAAACGTTTTCATGTGGATAATAATGATATGGTGATGGAAAAGGATATTCATTTCTATTCCTTCTGCGAGCATCACATGCTCCCTTTCTACGGAAACGCGGCTATCGCCTACATTCCCAACGGGGAAGTGGTGGGCCTGAGCAAGATTGCCAGGACTGTGGAGGTGTTCGCAAAACGGTTCCAGCTTCAGGAGAGACTGACCGCCCAGATCGCGGATGCCTTTATGGAGGAGCTGAAGCCAAAGGGCGTGATGGTGCTGGTCCAGGCAGAGCATATGTGCATGACCATGCGCGGCATCAAAAAACCGGGAACCAGAACCGTATCTGTAGTGACCAGAGGTATCTTTGACGACAATGAGAGCCTGCAGAATTCTTTCTACAGAATGCTGGAGTGCTGACAAGGGTTCCGCCGCGCCTGCGCATTTCCCGTACTGATCATGTATAGGAATTTGCCTGACAAAATTGCCGCGGCGGCTGATAAAAGAGGACAAGAAGAGTGGAAGACAACAGGCAGGATATGACAAGGGTAAACCGGATCCGGAACCATCCGCTTTACCGGGAAAGTTTACATAATATAGAAAAGCTGGAGCAGGAGCGCATCTTCTGCGGCCATAATGCACAGCATCTGCTGGATACCGCCAGACTGGCTTATATTGAGAACCTGGAGCGGAATCTGGGAATTTCCAAAGAAATGATCTATGCGGCAGCTCTTCTGCACGACATCGGCAGGGGCCTGCAGTACACTGAGGGCATTCCCCATCACGAGGGCGGAGTAAAACTTGCCGCTCCCATACTGAAGGACTGCGGCTTTACAGATGCGGAGTCAGAGGAGATCCTGGATGCCATCGGCGGCCACCGCGACACGTCGGCCAAAGGGAAAAGGAACCTGGCAGGCATCCTTTACCGGGCTGATAAAGGTTCCCGCTGCTGCTTTTCCTGCCCTGCCCAGGCGCAGTGCAGCTGGAGTGCAGAGAAGAAAAATATGTATCTGACCGTATGAACCGGCATACAGACCGCAGCGGCAGACAAAAATACAGGAAAAAGGAGACAACAGGAAATGAAAATCGGAAACAGAATTTTTGACACAGAACATGACTGTTACATAATGGCTATTTTAAATGTAACCCCGGACTCCTTTTCAGACGGCGGAAAATGGAACGACGTGGAGCGTGCAAAACAGCATGCAGCCCAAATGATCGCCGAAGGGGCAGCCATCATTGACGTGGGAGGAGAATCCACCCGCCCGGGACATCAGCAGATCACCGTACAGGAGGAAATCGACCGGGTAGTGCCTGTCATCGAAATGCTGAAACAGAACTTTGATATCCCCGTATCCATAGACAGCTACAAAAGCCAGGTAGTGGAAGCCGCCCTGAAGGCAGGCGCTGACATGGTAAATGATATCTGGGGTTTCAAATACGACAAAAAAACAGCAGAACTCACTGCCCGCTATCAGGTACCCTGCTGTCTTATGCATAACAGAGACAAGGCAGAGTACACAGATTTCATGCAGGAAATGTGTGAGGATTTAAGAGAATGTGCCGCCATCGCAAAAGAAGCAGGCGTTGCAGACGACAAAATTATCCTGGATCCGGGTGTGGGCTTCGGAAAGACCTATGAACAAAACCTGACTGCCATAAACCACCTGGAAATGCTGAAGGAGATTGGATACCCTGTTCTTCTTGCAACTTCCAGGAAATCCGTGATCGGCAATACCCTGGATTTGCCCGCTGACCAGAGAGTGGAGGGAACACTTGTAACCACAGTCATGGGTGTAGAAAAGGGAGCGGCATTTGTGAGAGTCCACGACGTAAAAGAAAACCTCCGTGCCATCCGCATGACACAGGCCATTCTTTGCGAGAGAAAGGGATAATAGCATATGAATCTGGAAAAATACGATAAGATAAACATAGAAGATCTGGAAATATTCGCAAACCACGGCGTATTTCCGGAGGAAAACAAACTGGGTCAGAAGTTCATGGTATCAGCCACACTGTACACAGATACCGTACACGCCGGCAGGACCGATGAGCTGGCAGCGTCCATAGACTACGGGGCTGTGAGTCATTTCATAACTTCTTATATGCAGAAGCACACCTTCAAGCTTCTGGAGGCTGCTGCGGAGCATCTGGCAGAGGAAATGCTTTGCAGCATTGCCCATCTGGAAGCAGTCACCCTGGAGATCAAGAAACCCTGGGCGCCGGTAGGCCTCCCGCTGAAAACCGTATCCGTAAAGATAACAAGGGGATGGCATACCGCTTACATCGCTCTCGGCTCCAATCTGGGAGACAAGAAGGCATACCTGGACATGGCAGTGGAGGAGCTTGACAAGACGACAGGCTGCAAGGTCTTAAAAGTCTCAGATTACCTGGTGACAGCGCCCTACGGCGGTGTGGAACAGGATGACTTCCTGAACGCCTGCCTCAGTATGCGGACTCTGTACAATCCTCACGAGCTTCTGGATCGCATGCACGAGATCGAGCAGGCCGCCAAAAGAGAACGCCTGGTACACTGGGGGCCCAGAACGCTGGATCTGGATCTGCTGTTATTTGACGATGAGATCATAGATACAGAGGAACTGATCGTGCCTCATGTGGAAATGCATCTGCGGGATTTTGTGCTGAAGCCGCTGGCGCAGATCGCGCCATGGAAAAGGCATCCGGTGCTTCTGAAAACCATAAAAGAGCTGGAGGCTGAACTCAAATAAGCGAAAGCGGATGGACGGGCCATTCCACCTCTATTTCTCAAAAACGCAGTGGCAGAGAAAACCAGGGGTGTGTGTGGAGGGGGCGGGAGCACAGCCCCCACAACCCGTTCATTTTTTTATCCCCCTCCCGCCATCTGTCTTTTACCCCAGCAATTCTCCAAACGCCTCTATCAGCGCATCATTTTTCTCAGGACTCATAACACAAAATCTCACATAAGAAGAATCCAAAAACGGAAACGTAGAGCAGTCACGTATCATTAGTCCCTTCCGGATGCAGCAGTCAAACAGCATATCCGATGTCACATCCTCCTTCAATATTTTCATAAGGATAAAGTTCGTACAGGAAGGATACACCTTCACAGTATCCCAGGCAGAAAGTATTTTGAGAAGACGTTCCCGCTCCGTAGTGATGAGGGTGCGGGTCTTTTCAATGTATTCTTTGTCGGAGAACATGATACAGCCCGCGATCTCTGCCAGGCTGTTGATCGTCCAGGGGTTCTTTTTGGTGTTGATATATTTCAAAAGATCAGGGTTTCCCGTGACTGCATAGCCCAGCCTGAGACCGGGAGCGGCAAAAAATTTGGAGATACCGCGCAGGACGATCAGGTTGTTGTAATTGTTGGTAAGGGGAATGGAAGAAATCTTCCTGTCATCAGGGGCAAACTCTGCATAGGTCTCGTCCACCATGACAGCAATGCCGAACTGCAGGGCAGCGTCCAGAATCTTGCGCATGTCTTTTCTGGAGATGGCAGAAGCGGTGGGATTGTTGGGGTTGCAGAGTACCAGCAGGTCCAGGCCGTCTTTCATCTGAGCACACAGGTCGTTTACATCCATCTGGAAGTTATTTTCCTCCTTCAGGGGGTAATAGAGCGTGTGGCCTCCTTCCAGGGCAATCTCTCGCTCATATTCTGAATAGGTGGGGCCCAGGATCAGCGCTTTTTCTGGGTGTGTGGTCTGTATGAACAGGGAAATAAGCTCAGTGGAGCCGTTGCCCACAATGATGTTCTCGAACTGGGCGCCGGTGTATGCACAGATACTTTTGCGCAGCTTTGTGTAGTCTCTGTCCGGGTAGGTGGTGATGGCGTCCACGTGGCTTGCCAGTGTCTCCCGCAGGAGGGGAGAGATGCCGAGGGGGTTTACATTTGCGGAAAAACTGGTGATGTCTTCTTTTTTGATTCCGTAGATTTCTTCGATTTTTTCCAGGTCGCTGCCGTGAAAATGGTCTTTATGTTTCAGCATGAAAATGCCTCCGTTTCCTTTGATTTTCCTATTTATAGAGTTGTTGAAGGGGCGGCAGAGGTTGCACCCCTTGCATTTGTAGTGTATAATTGTACTATTCAGGACTCTGTCCTGAAATAATATATACTAACACATATTATAGCGGGATATAGAAAATAGTTCAACAAGATAAATAATAATCAGTCGGAGATTCTCCGGGCCATATGGTTTAGAGATAACGGGGTAGAATACATTGAAGAGAAGAATAGAACAACTGATAAATGGAAGATTTGAATACGAGGTTCCGGGTCTTTTGCTGTCCAGGGAAGATATCAGGGAGAGCACAAAGGCCGGGGAAAATATCAGGGGAGAGCTGATCATAGCAGCAGAGAATGGGAGCCGGATAAAAGGGATCGCCTATTCCTCCCATCGCCGTTTTCTTCTGGGAAAAGAGCGTTTTACCGGGGAGAAGATAGAGATTCCCTACGGGGCAGATGTAAAGGGCCTGAACCCCGAAGATTCCTTTGAGGGAGAGCTGGTTCTCAGCACCAGCATCGGAGAGTACAGGGTTCCCTTTGCCATACAGGTGGAACCGTGCCGGATCAAGACATCTGCAGGCTCCATCAGGGATTTGGATGCCTTTGCGGAGCTGGCGAAAAAAGATTTTAAGGAGGCGTACCATCTGTTCCTGGATGATTCCTTTCCGGAGCTTCTGAAAGAAGAGCAGGAGGTACTGCCCTATTATTATGCCATGGCGAAAAATCCTGTGACCTGGCAGCATCTGGAGGAATTTCTCATCGGCACGGGAAAAAAGGACCCTGTGAAGCTGCATCTGGAACAGGAGAATCTGGAGATCTATGAGGTGCAGAGTTCCCTTATGGATACTGTCCGGGTGCGCAGAAGCGGCTGGGGCTATCTGAAAGCAAGCGTGACCGTGGAGGGCGATTTCCTGGAAGTAGAGAAAAAGTCCATACGGGACGAGGATTTCATCGGCAGTGTATATGAGCTGCAGTATATTATCCGCAGAGAGAATCTGGGAAAAGGCAGAAATTACGGAAGAATCTGTATCAAAACCGTTTACCAGACCCTTGTTTATGAAGTGATGGCCTCCAAAAGCGGTAAGATCCAGGTAAATGTTGCGGCATACGAGAAGAAAAAGAAACTGGAGCTTTTGAGAGATTACCTGGACTACAGTCTGGAGAAGCTGTCAAAGAGCCAGTGGGAGAGCAGGACACTGGGACTTCTCACAGAACTGCGGGAGACCGGGCATTACACCACGGAGCACCAGTTGTTTGAGGTCTGGTTCTACCATGAATGCGGGGAGGACAGCAGAGCAAAGGACGCCCTGGATAAGTTAAAAGACAACAGCCGGATTCAGGCGGAGGAGGAGCTGGAGGGCGTATATCTCTACCTGGAGGATGTGCTGGGATGCGGTCAGGAGATCCGGGAGAAGATGGTGGTGCGCCTCCATCAGCTTTACCAGCGCAGGGAGGACAGCTTCCTTCTGTTATATATTCTTCTGAAAACAGATTCCGAGCAGGTGCGTACCCAGTCAAAGAAGATCTATCTGCTGGAGGAGCAGTACAGAACCGGCTGCAGAAGCCCGTTTCTGTATCTGGAAGCATGCCGGATAGCGGCAGCGGACGGAGCGCTGCTCAGGAGGATCAGTCCCTTCACCATTCAGGTGCTGCTCTTTGCCATGCGGCATGATATTATGACAGAGGAGATGGCCTTCCGCGCCACAGACCTGGCGGGGCAGATGAAGGATTTCAGTCAGAAGGTATATGAGATACTGGAATACATCTACGAAAAATATCCTTCCACAGCCGTGGTGCGCTCCATCTGCATGCTGATCATGAAGGGCGACCCCAGGAAGAAGGAATATTTCCGGTGGTATGAGCTGGCAGTGGAGAAAGAGCTGAAGATCACAAGACTGTACGAGTATTATATTGAGACCATGAGCCGCAATTACCAGAAAATGCTGCCACGCATGATACGCATGTATTTCAGCTATAACAATACGCTGAGCGACGCGAAGAAGGCATTTGTGTACAGCAATGTGATACGCAACAAGGAAGTGGATAAAACTACTTATTTAAGCTATAAAAGCAGTATGGAACAGTTCGCCTGTGAGAAGCTCAAGGAAGGCAGGATGAATGAGGACTTTGCTGTGGTGTACCAGGAGTTCTGCTTAAGCTCCCATGATCCTGCAGTTAAGAGAGCCCTTGCGAAGGTGCTTTTCACCCACAGGCTTTACTGTGATGACCCCAAGATACGGCGGGTGATCGTCCGCCATGCGGCATTTTGTGAAGAACAGACGTATATCTGTACGGATAAAGTGGCCTATGTGTCCATTTACACACCGGACGCCAGGATTGTCTTTGAGGATGACAGGCAGAGGCGCTATATCCAGACCATAGATTACAATATCCAGCCGCTTTTGGAGAGAAAAGAGCTGGCAAGGCAGCTTCTGGCGGAGGGAATCCGGACACCGGGGCTTCTCCTCTATACCTGCGGGGAACTGAACCATGAGAACCCCATAACAAGAGAAAATATCTCCTGTATCCAGGATGTGTCCGGGGAGGACTGCTTTTCTGAAGATTACAGGCAGAGGGTGCGCAGGCGCCTGCTTCTCTACTATGAGGAGCATATGGATAATGACAATCTGAAGGATTACCTTCGGGAGATGGATTTTCACAGCTTTGCAAAAGTCAACAAGAGCCTTCTCATCACCATTTTGATCAAACAGGGCATGTATGTGGGGGCTTATGACCTGCTGTGTGAGTACGGCTATGAGGAGATCGACCCAAGAGACCTGTTAAGGCTGTGCAGCCGCATGATCCTCAATCTGGAGTTTGAATATGAGGAGGAGCTTCTTCTTCTGGCTCACCATATATTTAAGGAGAACACCTATGATGAGGTGGTTCTCGAATATCTGACCAAGTATTTTGAGGGACCTGTGGATGAGATGATCCGGGTGTGGGAGCGCTCCATGGGATTTTCCATAGAGGCCTACGAGCTGGAGGAGGACATCCTGACCTACAGCATGTTCACAAGAATCTACCATCCGGGGGATGCGGCGGTTCTGAAGGACTATGTAAAATTAAGCGGTAAGGAACAGGTGATACTGGCTTACCTGACCTTTGCATCCTTTCAGTATTTTATCGGGGGAAAAGAGGCGGAGACGTTTATTTTCCGCTCGCTGGAGCACGTGAGGAAAAAAGGATGGGAGTATGATATTATCTGTGACCTGGCCCTTCTCAAATATTATGCACAGGAAAAGAAATGGGAGGAAAACAGGCTGGAGACGGCCCGCGCCATCTTATCCGTATGTGCCAGGACAGGGCTTAAATTTGCCTTTTTCCAGGAGCTTCCCAGAACCCTTCTGCAGAGCATGCAGCTTGAGGACAAGGTGTTTGCCCAGTGCCAGGCCAGTCCCAGGGCGGATGTGACCATTCACTACCGCATGCTGCAGCCGGACAGGGAGCCGGGAGAGTTCAAAAGCGAACCGCTGAAAAATCTGTATCAGGGTATTTACAATAAAGAATTTATCCTGTTTTACGGGGAGGTACTGGAGTATTATTTCACTGTGGCAGGCCGCGGGGAGATACAGCAGACGGAAAAGAACAGGCTCACCGTTCCCGAGGCAAAGCTGGAGGGGACTACAAAATACCAGATGATCAACCGTATGCTGGCGGCGAAACAGCAGGGAAGAGAACAGGAGCTTATGGAACTGCTGGGACAGTACAGACAGCAGGAAGCCTGGGTTTCCTCTCTCTTTGAACTGATAGAATAAGGAGGCAGACAAGGGCATGAATGAGACAAGAAATATTATCGCGGGCCTGGAACTGGGGAAGGAGTTTTCCCAGATCTGCTATTATGACAGAAAAGAAAAAGAACCGGTCTCTCTTTCCGTGAAGACAGGAAGCAATCAGTATACATTTTCCACCAGACTTTCCAAAAGGCCCAGGACAGAAGTGTGGCACTTCGGTATGGAGGCGGATTATTTCTCCATGCACGAGGGGGAGATTCCGGTGGATAACCTGCTGGAGATCTGGGGCCAGGGAGAACCGGTGGAGATTGACGGCGGCTGGTACAGGCCGGAGGAGCTGCTGGAGATCTACTTAAAAGGCTGTCTGTCCGTGCTTGGCGTGGCAGAGCCGGCGAGACAGATCAAGACCCTGATGATCACGGTTCCGGACCTGAACCGGGTGCTGGTGCGCAAGCTGCAGAGAGTGTGCAGCCGCCTGAAATTTACTTCCGGGCAGGTGCTTCTGCAGGATTACGAGGAGAGCTTTTACTATTATGTGATGAGCAAGAGACTGGATAACTGGAACCGTATGACAGGACTCTTCACATTTGATAAAGGAAAAGTATCTTTTTCCCGCATGGTGGTAGACAGCCAGAAAAAGCCCATGCTGGTCACAGTGGAACACGGCAAGACCATAACCCTGCCGGAAGACCCGGACCAGAAGGACGTAGACTTTTACCAGTTGATTGCAGATTCCTGCGGAAATGACACATACGCGGGGATTTACCTGGTAGGGGATGGATTTTCCAAGGACTGGGCTGTAAGGAGTGTACCGCTTCTGTGCAAGAATCAGCGCCATGTATACTATGGAAACAACATGTATGTGAAAGGGGCATGCTATGCGGCCAGGGAGCGGACCGAGGAGAAGCTTCTGGGCACATATCTGTATGTGGGAAATGCCCTGGTCCAGAACCATGTGAGCATGGAAATGCTCATCCAGGGGAAAAAGAAGAACTATACCGTTGCTGAGGCCGGAAGAAACTGGTATGAGACAGAGCATGAATTTGAACTGCTTCTGGACGGCAGGGAGAACCTGGAATTCATGGTGAAGCCCATGGACGGCGGGGAAGTAAGACATTACTGCATGAAGCTGCCGGGGCTTCCGAAAAGGCCTGACAGGACCACGAGGCTTCGTGTGCACATCATGTATGAATCAGCGGATACCTGCATTATTCTGGTACAGGATCTGGGATTCGGGGAGATGTTCCCCTCAAGCGGCCTGATGTGGACCGAGAGAGCAGCGTGGTAGGAGGAAACAGATGAGCGGATACATATTATGTCAGATAAAACGGGCTTCCCTTCCGTTTTATATTGAAAACATCAGCACGAATATCTACAGTATAGAAGAATTATGTTATTATCTCTACCACAACATCTATCTTCTGGACGAGACGATCATCAATGAACATCTCTGTGACTGGATAAAAAACGAGCTGGGACTATTAAAGCTCTACCAGAAGCTGTACCGGATTCTGGAGGAAGAGCGGGGGGCAGGGGATTTCATCCTGGCTGTTTTCAGGGAGATCAATTACCTGACCCATGAGCAGTTTAAAAAATTAAATGAGGAGCTTGTGGTCCTGGAACAGCTTCCCGAAGTGGCCCGCAAGAAGAAAAAGGGCGACTATCTGGTGGACAACCGGATGTATGTGAATGCCATCCGCATTTACGAGGATGCCCTAAGAAGTGTGGATACCGGAGGTCTTGGCGGACAGTATGAGGGGGAGATCTTCCACAATATGGGCTGTGCCTATCTGCACCTCTTCCAGATAGAGGAGGCTAAGGAATGCTTTGAAAAGGCATATGAAAAGCTTCACACCAAGCTGATCCTGAAGCATTACCTGTGTGCCTGCAGGATGCTGATGGAGGAAGCCCAGTGGCAGGGAGAATGTGCCAGAATGGGTGCGGATCTGGATACCTGCAGAGAGATCCAGAAAGAGATGGAAGCCAAAAAGCCGGATGCTTCCCGGGAAAAACAGGAAGACATGGGGGCTCTTTTGGAAAAATACACAAAAGAATATCACAGAAGTACCGGATTTTAGGCTTGTGTTTTGAAAACCGATGTTATATAATTCCTTGTGTATCGTAACGTTTCTCTTTTGAGAGAACTCAATATTATGGAAAAAGGACAGGTGTACGAAGGTGAAGAAGTTAGAGCAGCTTTATGAAGGAAAAGCAAAGAAAGTATTTGCAACAGATGTAGACGGCGTAGTGATCGTAGATTACAAAGATGATGCCACAGCATTCAACGGCGAGAAAAAAGGCACGATCACAGGTAAAGGCGCTATCAACAACCGCATGACAAACTATGTTTTCCAGCAGCTGGAAAAGGAAGGCGTTCCGACTCACTTCGTAGAAGAACTGAGCGACCGCGAGACAGCCGTAAAAAAAGTGAGCATCGTTCCTTTAGAGGTAATTGTTCGTAACGTGGCTGCAGGAAGCTTCTCCAAGAGAATGGGAGTAGAAGAAGGAAAACAGCTTCTCTGCCCGATCTTAGAGTTCAGCTACAAAGATGATGACCTGGGCGACCCCTTCATCAATGATGACTATGCACTTGCATTAGGACTGGCTACACAGGAAGAAATCGACACCATTAAAAATTATACAAGAAAAATCAACGAATTTTTGATCAAATATTTCCTGAACGCAGGAATGAAGTTGATCGACTTCAAAATCGAATTCGGTAAATTAGCAGACGGAACCATCATCCTGGCTGATGAGATCTCACCGGATACCTGCCGTCTGTGGGATGTAGAGACAAATGAGAAGCTGGACAAAGACCGTTTCAGAAGAGACATGGGCAACGTAGAAGAGGCATATAACGAAGTGTTCAAACGTCTGGGCCTGGCTTAAATCAGAGGGGTGCCCGGGACACCTTCCGGCTCGGAAGGCGCCTCGCGGCGCCCTTTTTTGTGTTTACTTCAATATAAAATAAAAAGGAGAATTCAAATGAGTACAGACAGATATCAAAGTCCATTATCTGAGCGCTATGCCAGCAAAGAGATGCAGTATATTTTCTCCCCGGACATGAAATTCCGCACATGGAGAAAACTGTGGATCGCCCTGGCAGAGACAGAGAAAGAGCTGGGATTAAATATTACCCAGGAACAGATCGACGAGCTGAAAGCCCACGCAGAAGACATCAATTATGACGTGGCAAAAGAGAGAGAAAAACAGGTGCGCCATGATGTAATGTCCCATGTATACGCATACGGCGTGCAGTGTCCGAAGGCAAAGGGAATCATCCATCTGGGTGCTACCTCCTGTTATGTGGGCGACAATACAGACATTATTGTGATGACAGAGGCCCTGAAGCTTGTGAAGAAAAAACTGGTCAACGTCATCGCAGAGCTTTCCAAATTTGCAGATGAGCATAAAGCGCTTCCAACCCTGGCGTTCACACATTTCCAGCCAGCGCAGCCTACTACAGTGGGAAAAAGAGCAACCCTGTGGATGCAGGAGTTCATGCTGGACCTGGAAGACCTGGATTATGTGATCAGCACTATGAAACTGCTTGGTTCCAAGGGTACAACAGGTACACAGGCCAGCTTCCTGGAACTGTTTGACGGGGACCAGGAGACTATTGACAAGATTGATCCCATGATTGCGGAGAAGATGGGATTTAAGGAGTGCTATCCGGTATCCGGACAGACCTATTCCAGAAAAGTGGACACCAGAGTGCTGAACGTACTGGCAGGCATTGCAGCCAGTGCCCACAAGTTCTCCAATGACATCAGGCTTCTGCAGCACTTAAAAGAAGTGGAAGAGCCGTTTGAGAAGAGCCAGATCGGTTCCTCGGCTATGGCATACAAGAGAAACCCGATGAGAAGTGAGCGTATTGCGTCCCTGTCACGTTTCGTCATGGTGGATGCCCTGAATCCGGCCATCACTTCCGCTACCCAGTGGTTTGAGAGAACACTGGATGACTCTGCGAACAAACGTCTCTCCGTTCCGGAAGGTTTCCTGGCTATTGACGGTATCCTGGACCTGTGCCTGAACGTGGTGGACGGGCTTGTTGTGTATCCTAAGGTTATAGAGAAACGTCTGAGAAGCGAGCTTCCGTTCATGGCTACAGAGAATATCATGATGGATGCCGTGAAGGCAGGCGGGGACCGCCAGGAGCTGCATGAGAGAATCCGTGAGCTGTCCATGGAGGCAGGCAGGAACGTGAAGGTGGAAGGCAAAGAGAACAACCTTCTGGAGCTTATTGCCGCTGATCCCGCATTTAACATGAGTCTGGAAGACCTGCAGAAGACCATGGAGCCGTCCCGCTACACAGGACGTGCCCAGGTACAGGTGGAGGCGTTCCTGAAAAATGTGGTACAGCCGGTACTGGATGAAAATAAAGAAATCCTGGGAATGACTGCAGAGATCAACGTATAATAAAAATACAGTTCGGAGGTTTTTACATGAAGGAGCAAAAGAGGGGGAATCCCATAGCGCTTTTGCCGATTGGGGTGTTTCTGATTATTTTTATCGGAGCGGGTATCCTGTTCCATGACTTTTATACCATGCCTGCCATAGTGGGATTTTTGATCGCGCTTACCGTAGCATTTTTTCAGAACCGGAAAGTAGGGTTTCAGGAAAAGGTGGCAATTATCTCAAAGGGCATCGGTGAGGAAAATATTGTAACCATGTGCCTGATCTTTCTGGCAGCCGGAGCCTTTTCCGGTTCCATAAAGGCGGCAGGCGGGGTGGAGAGCACGGTCAATCTGGGGCTTTCCATTATGCCGTCCTCCATTGCAGTGGTGGGGCTGTTTATCATCGGCTGTTTTATTTCCATTTCCATGGGAACCAGTGTGGGCACCATTACCGCTATGGCACCCATCGGCGTGGGAATTGCCGAGAAGACAGGCATTCCTCTCCCGATCTGCATGGGAGCCATTGTGTGCGGCGCCATGTTCGGTGACAACCTGTCCATGATTTCCGATACCACGATTGCGGCGGTGAGGACACAGGGGTGTGAGATGAAGGACAAATTCAGGGAGAACTTTTTTATTGTTCTGCCTGCAGCTATCATCACGGCTGTGATCTTCTTCGTGATCGCCAGGGGAAATGCAGGAGTCATTGATGATGACCTGAAGTTCCAGATCATCAAGGTGATTCCATACCTGGTGGTCCTGATCGGTGCGCTCATCGGCATCAATGTGTTCATTGTTCTTATAACCGGTACTGTACTGTCCCTCATTGTGGGAGTAGGCACAGGGGCGTTTGCTGTCAGTGAGATGTTCCAGAAGATGGGAGACGGTATCACCGGAATGTATGATATCACAGTGATCTCCATTATTGTTGCAGCCATTGTGGCCCTGGTGAAGGAACACGGAGGGATTGAGTATATTCTGAATGTGATCAAGAAGAAGATCAACGGGGAGCGCGGCGGAGAGTTCGGCATCTCCGTTCTGGCCCTGCTCGTGGACTGCTGTACAGCCAACAATACGGTGGCTATCGTTATGGCAGGCCCCATTGCAAAAGAGATCAGCGAGGAATTCCGGGTAAGCCCCAAAAGGAGCGCGTCCCTTTTGGATATCTTCGCGTCCGTAGGCCAGGGAATGATTCCCTACGGTGCCCAGCTTCTGGCCGCGGCCAGTCTGTCCGGGCTTACGCCTATTGCGATCATGCCGTATCTGTTCTATCCTATTTTGATGGGAGTATCGGCAATTATATTTATAATTTTCCGCAGGAGAGAAGTGGCGGAATAAAAAATGTGGATGAGGCAGCTGTATTCTTTTGGGAATATGGCTGCCTTTTTTGGACCATGGTCTGCTCTGCGGATTTACTATGGCTAGCGAAAGCCGTTCTAAAAGCGGACGCGGACATGGGAAAGGAGAAGCCTATGCTGTTACAGAAGAAGAAATATTTTAAACAGGAATATCAGTCATTTCAGGACTACAGTCTTCATGTGGAGCGAGTAACTGTGAACCAGGACTTTATGGAGCATACCCATGAATTCGATGAAATTGTGATCGTGGTGTCAGGATCGGGGGAACATCTGGTGGAACAGCAGGTATACAGCCTTAGCAGAGGAGATGTATTTGTCATAAAGGGAGATGTAAAGCATGGATTTAGAAATAATTCAAATCTGCAGATAATAAATCTCATGTATGATCCGCGGATGCTTTTCGGTGAAAATGAGGAGCTGCGTTTTGTGGAGGGATTTGACTATATGTTTATTATTCAGCCGGAATGGCTGCCGCATCTTGCATATCCTTACCGCGTTACAATGGGGGAAGAAACTGTAAGAGTAGTGGAGCTGCTCACAGATTTTCTGATAGAACAGCTTAGGGATGCCAAGGGGCAGTACTATGTGGCAGTGAAATATGGATTTAAGGCGCTAATTTCTTACATTGCCAACAACTACAGGACAGAACAGCACTTGTCAGACAGAATGAAAATACTGGCAAGCGCGATTCAGTATATCCGTTCCAATCTGAATACCTCCATTAAAGTAACGGATATAGCAAAAAGTGTTACAATTTCCCCAAGGCAGTTGGAACGTGTCTTCGCGGAGGAGTGTGGTATGTCCCCCATAGAATATCTGACAGAACTGCGCCTGAAACATGCCAGAACACTTTTAATGAATACGGAAAGGCCTATCAGCGCTGTGGCAGAGGAGGCAGGATTTGAGGACCCATCCTATTTTGCCAGAGTCTATAAGAAAAGATTTAACCTTTCCCCCAGCCAGGCTAGAAAACAGAATTAGGAGATGTCGGATTAGTCCTGATTGTTGTCGCCTTCCTATCTTGTAGAGCATTGCAGTGAATGCAATAATATACTTATAAATTGAGGGAAAAATTTCAAGGAGGAAGAAAAAAATGAGAAGGCGTTTAATTATGACGGCAGGTTTGGCGGTAATGTCCGCTGTATTTGTGTTGTCGGGATGTGGCGGAAATGATGGTGGTACAGAAATAGAAACCCTGAACAATCAAGAAGAGGGAAGTAAAGAAATTCTGTTCTGGAATACTGGCACAGGGGATACAGACAAGCTTATTTATGAAACAGCGGTAAAGAAATTTAATGAAAGTACAGATAGCGGATATCATATCACTTCAGTCGCATCGGAACCGGATGTGTACAAGGAAAAGATAGTGATAGCAATGAGTTCCGGAGAGTGTCCTGACCTCTATGCCAACTGGTCAGGCGGACCGATGAATGAATACATAGAAGCAGGGTATGGACAGCCAATAGATGAGCTTTTTAACAGCAGTGAAATCAAGGATAAGATGCAGGATGCAGCCATAGCGCAGGGACAGTACAAGGGGAAAATGTATTCCATTGGCGTACTGAATGACTCGATCGCAGGTGTTTTTTATAACAAAGAGATGTTTCAGGAATATGACCTAGAGGTGCCGAAGACAGTGGCAGAGCTTGAACAGGTCTGTGACACACTGACTGCCAACGGAAAGATTCCGTTTGCGCTGGCAAATGAAGCAAAGTGGACAGGCTCCATGTTCTTTATGTCTCTGGCTGCCCGGGAAGGCGGCCTAGAACCATTCAATCAAGCGGTGGCGGGGAAAGGAAGCTTTGAAGATGAAAGTTTTCTCTTTGCAGGCCGAAAGATTCAGGAGTGGGTGGAAAAGAATTATTTTCCAGAAGGCGTCAACAGCCTGAGTGAAGGTGACGGACAGGGAAGGCAGCTTTTGTATCAGGAGAAGGCAGCCATGATATTGATGGGGTTCTGGTATACGAGCACGATGCAGTCGGAGAGTAAAGAGTTCTATGAAAAAGTAGGCTGGTTTCCATTTCCGGCGATTGAGGGAAAAGAAAATAATGGCGATATTATCATAGGAACGATTGGGGACCAGTTTTTTACTTTTAACTGCACCGGAGAAAAGCAGGCGGCAGCTTTTCGTTTTGTAGAAACCTTTTTCGATGATGACATGGTGGAGCTGATGGTAGAGCAGGGGAAGGTACCTCCAATGAAGGGCGTGGAGGATATGATAAAAGATCCTGTCTGTCTGCAGATTCTGGACGCAGTAAACCGGGCGCCGGCTACACAGCTTTGGTATGACCAATATCTTCCGCCGGAAGTGGGACAGGTGCATCTGGATACCTGCCAGGATTTGTTTGGTTTAACGACCACACCTGAGGAAGCCGCAGAGAAATTTCAGTCAGCTATGGAAAAATATAATACAGAGAAAAAGTAAGGAGTGTGCATATGAGGGTGGATTTTGATAGAATAAAAGAGCGTATGACAGCTCTCTGGGATCATGAAGTATTGGACAGATGCTGTGTCAGCGTTGTATATGAGGATAAGAATGAAAGACAGGCCATAGATGCGTTTCCTGTTTCCGGCGAGGACAGAATGAAATACTGGACAGACCCTGAGATTGTGCTGAAAAGAAATCTCAGACATATGGAACATACATATTATGCAGGGGATGCGTTTCCACTGGTATCGCTGAATCTGGGACCTGCCGGCCACGCAGGTTTTGTAAAAGATATGAAATGGAGCTATGAACCCAGTACCATATGGTTTACACCGTTTATGAAGGATGAATTAAGCCCTGAAAAGATAATTTTTGACAGAAATAGTTTTCTTTTTCAAAAGACATTGGAACATGCAGAGTATTTTCGGGATGAATGCAGAGGGGAATATCTTATTTCAATGCCTGATTTGGCCGGAAACATGGATGTACTGGCTGCTCTTAGAGGTTCCCAGGAACTGCTGGTGGATTTTCTGGCGGAGGACGAAGAGGTTATACGAGGGTGCCTAAGTAAGATACAACGCATGTGGGAAGCAGGGCTGGAAGAGACATACAGGATTGTGGGGGAATGCAATCACAAAGGCAGTACAATAGGATGGCTCCGCACCTGGGCTCCCGGATTTCATGGTCAGATACAGTGTGATATTTCTGTTATGTTTTCAAATGATATCTATGAAAAATTTGCTAGAACAGAGCTGGAAGAACAGAGCAGTTTTCTTGAGTATCCCTTGTATCATTTTGACGGAATCGAACAGATACGGCATTTGGATACCCTGCTGTCTATTGAGAAACTGAGGATGATTCAGTGGACCAGCGTGGTAGGGCAGCCCTCACCTTTAAAATTCATAGATCAGCTGAAAAAAATCCAGGAAAAGGGAAAAGGCCTTCTGCTGCTTTTAAAACCGGAAGAGATAGAGTCTGCCATGAAACAGCTTTCCTCAAAAGGTTTGTTTATTCTGTCTGAGGCAGAAAGCAGGGAGGAAGCAGATAGGATTGTGAAACTGGTGGAGAGAAACACCAGAGAATAGATAAATAAGGAAAACTGGCACCTGCAGTCCGATGAAATCCGGGCTGCCAGGTGTTTTTGTATTGCAGCCCATCCCCAAAACAATTTATAATATTTTTATCAGAACCTTTTTATCACCCCGGGTATCTAATAGATAACAAAAGAGATAAAACAGAAAAAGGAGGAGCCCATGCAGCAGCAGGAATTTATACAGGCCGTCAGGGACGCAGAAGCTACCCTGTACCATGTTGCAATGTCCATTTTAAGGAATGATGCGGACAGTGCGGATGCGGTACAGGAAGCGCTTTTGAAGGCTTTTGAAAAATTAGATACCCTGAAGGAAAAAAAATACTTTAAAACATGGCTGATACGCATTCTTATCCATGAGTGCTACCAAATGAAACGCAGAAGTAAACGTCTGGTTCCCTACGAGGAGTATGTGGAGAACGCACCGGGGAAGGAGGACAAGCTGTATACAGACCTCTATGCAGCCATAGATGATCTGCCGGAGGACCTCCGCATTGCGGTTACCTTATTTTATATAGAAGGTTTCTCCATTGCGGAGATCGCGGAGATGCTGGAGACCAGGGAAAATACAGTGAAAACACGGCTTTACAGGGGAAGAAATCAGCTTAGAAAAAGTCTTGGTGATAAGGAGGAAGCATTATGTTAGAACAGGGAAAATGGAAAGACGGGGCACCGGTACCTTCAAAGGAATTTCATGACAGATTTGAGGAGAGTTTGAAACTGATAGAGAAAAAAGCAGGGGAGAAGGCACCGGCAGGTGCCGAGATCATCCGAATGAACAGGAAGACAAAGCGCAGGGGCAGACATCTGAAGAAAGCAGTTGTGGGTTGTACAGCCGCCGCAGCCGCTATGGCAGTCTTTATCGGAGCCTGCTATCAGAATCCGGTATGGGCTTCCAATCTGCCGCTGATCGGGCACATATTTGAGCGCATGGAAGGACAGCTTTCTTTTGGGGAAGATTACAAGGATTATGCAGAACCACTGGATAAGGAAGCAGCACAAAACCGGGAAAGCGGCGGGCAGGACAGCGGCGATGAGGGAAATACCGGTGCGGGAGCCTTCCGTCAAACGGTTGGCGGCACTACAGTTACCATGTCTGAGAGTTATTGCAGCGGCTCGGCCCTGTACCTTTCCCTTATCATAGAATCAGAAGAGCCATTTCAGGATACCCGTCTGGATGGGAACGGACAGCCATCGATCAGTGTGAAAACGAAGGAAAATTACAGCTTCAATCCTCAGGAACAGAATGATCTTGTCTATCTGGAAGGCGAGTTTCTGGATAAAAATACCTACACAGGGGTTATGCGTATAGACCTGAACATGAAGAATACAGACGACAGCGGGCTGCAGGCAAAGCAGGCAGAGGCTGAGGCAAACGGGGAAGAATTTATAGTTGACGCGGAAGTACTGGATCAGTACAGCACCAAAATAGAGGTACCGGAACAGTTCACCCTGAATCTGGACATCAGCCAGATCATAGGGGATTTGGCTGATCCCGATACCTTCAGTACAGGGTACACGGCGGAGGAACTGGAAGCCATGTCCGATGAAGAGTGGAATCGGGTCATGACAGAAGCGGAAGACGAAGGCGGCTGGGACAGCTTCCCCAACAGCCATGAAAACTGGTGGATGGACGGCTCCTGGCAGTTTGAGCTTGATATCAACGCAGACTACTCCAGAACACAGACTGCCGAAGTGAATGAGATGAATGAGGATGGCGCAGGCATTGCATCTGTTGTCAAAACTCCATTTGAGATCACAGTCAATGAGTCATATGATGATAAAACGAAAAGAGCAGATTATTTCCCGGTGATCCTGGATGCCCAGGGCAAAGTTATGGATGTCACAGGGGGAAGTGTAAATACCGTATCCGTGAAAAACCATGACACATCTACCGTCTATGTTTATTTATGCGATTATGATGAATATATGGATGAGCTGAAGGGGTCCAGAAATGAGGATGGATTCAAGGCATTGATGGATGAAAGGGCAAAATTTGCCGCAGAAGTGCATTTTGACTAACAGTTTTTGATAAAAAACGGCAGAATGAGAATCGGAATTTTTATTCTGCCCGGATGCAGGAGCCGTTTTAAGCCGCCAAAACGCGGGGAAAACGGCTCCTTTCCCATGAAAATCCGCAATTTTTCGTCCGAATTTACAAATTAGAACTTTATTTCTTAAAAGAAATGTAGTATGATACATGGGTACAAAAAGTTCATTAGGAGGAATGAAAAATGGTAAAAGCAGTAGTAGGGGCTAACTGGGGAGATGAAGGTAAGGGCAAAATCACTGACATGCTCGCACAGGAATCCGATATCATCGTAAGATTCCAGGGCGGTGCCAATGCGGGCCACACAATTGTAAACAATTACGGAAAATTTGCGCTCCATACTCTTCCGTCCGGTGTGTTCTACGACCACACAACCAGTGTCATCGGAAACGGTGTTGCGCTTAATATCCCGGTACTGTTTAAAGAGATTCAGTCTATTGTGGACAAGGGTGTACCAGCACCGAAGATCAAAGTCTCTGACCGTGCGCAGATGGTAATGTCCTATCATATCAAATTTGATGAGTATGAAGAAGAGCGCCTGGCAGGAAAATCTTTTGGTTCCACCAAGTCTGGAATCGCACCGTTTTATTCTGATAAATATGCAAAGATCGGTTTCCAGGTCAGCGAGCTTTTCGATGATGACGCGGCACTGAGAGATAAAGTGGAGCGTGTATGCGAGACAAAGAATGTGACTTTGGAGCATTTATACCACAAACCGCTTCTGAACCCGGATGACATCATGAAAGAGCTGGCGGAATATAAAGAGATGATCGCTCCTTATGTGTGTGACGTTTCTCTGTATCTGTGGAACGCTCTGAAAGAAGGTAAGGAAGTGCTTCTGGAAGGACAGTTAGGTTCCCTGAAAGATCCGGATCACGGTATCTATCCCATGGTAACCTCTTCCTCCACACTGGCTGCCTACGGTGCAGTTGGTGCAGGGATTCCGCCATATGAGATCAAAAAGATCATCACAGTCTGCAAGGCATACTCCAGTGCAGTAGGCGCAGGCGCATTTGTATCTGAAATCTTCGGCGATGAGGCAGATGAATTGAGAAGACGCGGCGGAGACGGCGGAGAGTTCGGCGCTACCACAGGACGCCCGAGACGTATGGGATGGTTTGACTGTGTGGCATCTAAATACGGCTGCCGTATGCAGGGAACTACGGATGTAGCTTTCACGGTCCTGGATGTACTTGGATATCTGGAGGAGATTCCGGTGTGCGTGGCATACGATATTGACGGTGAGATTACAACAGAATTCCCCACAACCGGCAGGCTGGAAAAGGCAAAACCGGTTCTGGAGACGCTTCCGGGCTGGAACTGTGACATCCGCGGCATCAAAAACTACGATGACCTTCCCGTAAACTGCCGCAGATATATTGAATTTGTGGAAGAGAAGATCGGCTTCCCCATCACCATGGTTTCCAATGGTCCGAGCCGTGAGGATATTATCTACCGCAATAAATAAAACAATAAGACAACGCTCCATTGGTTTTATAATGGAGCGTTGTCTTATTTTGGGTGCACTTATTTTTACTGCACATCGTATTCTTCCAATAATTTTTGGATTGTCTCTTTCCGACCTTTAAAATGGACAGCATTAATTCCCTGGGAGCGGGCTTCCGCCACATTTTCCAGGACATCGTCAATAAATACAGCTTTTTCAGGTTTAATATGAAAATCTTTCAGCAGTTTCTGATAGAATTCAGGTTCCGGCTTCAGCATTTTTACCTGCCAGGACATGTAGCCGCCGTCCATCAGATCCAGAAAGGCCATTTCCTCCCTGCAGCGTTCATAGAGCGGCTGTGAAAAGTTGGACAGGTAATAAATTTTGTACCCTCTTTTTTTCAGATATTTCAGCCAGTCAACTGTGTAAGAGTAGGTATGTATGACACCGCTCATTTTGGCAAATGTCTCGCGTATTTCTTTTTCGTATTCCGGGTCATTATCAATAAAGGCCTGGAGAATTTCCTCTTCATTCCGCACACCACGGTCAGCATCCACCCAGTCAGGGCTGTCAAACACAGCATCGCCCACAGCCTGAATTGTTTCCCCACTGTACTTCATGCTTTTTAAAAATGATTTCCAGTCATAACGGACCAGCACATTTCCAAGGTCAAAGATAAAGGTATCCACAGAGGAATTGGCATCTATCCTGGGAATACCGTTTTTCTGCCTTGTGTAGCGGTATACGAGCAGGCAGGCATACAAAAACACGGGAACAAGTACCGTGCAGTAGATTGCGGCCAGCAGCATATTACCGGCATTTGGGCTGTGCGAAAGAGAAAAAATAAAAGCCAGGACGTACATGCCAAGCAGCAGTACGGCTCCAACCAGTGCAGCAATTTGTTTCAGCTTCTTCACTTCTTATTCTCCCTCCCATAGAATATCTTTAATTATAATGAGTTTTGAGGTATCCGTCAATGTGCATAAATGCCCGAAATCAAAGAGAAAATCGACAATTTGTCCAATTTTCAGGCTACACTTACCGAGAAATGGAGAATGATTTGCACATATTTTCCAAAATTTTCAAAGGAATTATGGAAGTTCAAACAGTTGGTGATACGGTGGACGGCAGGAAACTATATCACGTGCGTATGGGGGATGAAAACGCGGCTGACAAGGTTCTGATCTTTGCGGGAATCCATGGAAGAGAATATATGACCACTCAGCTTGTCATGGAACAGCTGGGGGAATTTGTGGAGAATCTGCTTCATGAGGACAGAACTTACAAGGGATACTCTTACAGCGAGCTGCTGAGAGACCGAGCTCTGCATATTATCCCCATGGCGAATCCGGACGGTGTGACAGTGAGCCAGTTCGGAGCCGAGGGTATGCGGTCTCCCGGAATCCGGGAACAGGTGTGGGAGATTGCGGACGAGGACGGCGCCAGAATGCCCTGGAAATCTTATTTCCGCCGCTGGAAGTCCAATGCGGAGGGCGTGGATGTGAACCGGAACTTTGATGCCCTGTGGGAAGAGTATGTGGATGGGATCGGCAGGCCTTCCAGAGAAAAATACAAGGGAACTGCGCCGGAGAGCACCAAAGAGGCGCAGGCACTGGTAAATCTTACAAAAAAGGAACTGTTCTGCCGCACAGTCAGCTATCACTCCTCCGGCGGTGTCATATACTGGGCATTTGGACAGCAGGGAGAGCTGGCATCAAGGACCCAGACCTTTGCAAAACGCATTGCCGCTGTCACAGGCTATGAACCGGACGGCAATTATGAAGAACTGGACCCGGCGGGATACAAGGACTGGGCGCTGCTTAAGATGGGGATTCCCAGTCTAACTATAGAGATCGGCAGAGCGGATTCTCCCCTGCCGCAGTCTGCCTACCGGAGAATCCTCCGGGAAAACAGAGGCGTGTGGGAAGAAATCCTGCTGGATATCATAGAAGAGAAAAAAGATTAAAAGAAACCATTGACAAATACGGACTATTGTAATAGTCTATATGTAGACGATTGCAATAGTCCAAAGGAGTTATGCTTATGAAATTATTTGAATCAGAACAGAAAGTAATGGAAGTCCTGTGGGAAGAAGGTGAGATACCGGCAAAAAGAGTCGTTGAAGTGCTGAGTGAGAGAGTCGGCTGGAACAAGAATACAACTTACACAGTTATCAAGAAATGTATAGAAAAAGGAGCCGTTCAGCGGTCAGAGCCGGGATTTCGGTGCAGGCCCCTGATCGACAGGCATGAATTTGAATCCTATGAAGTGAACGAATTGATCTCCAGGACCTTTAAAGGTTCCAAGAAAAATTTTATCTCAGCGTTCTTCGCGGAGCAGGATTTGACGAAGGAAGACCTGGAGGAGATTGAATCGCTGATTCAAAGGAAGCGGAGGTAGCATGGTATTTATAAAGATCAATGTGGTTCTTGCGGTAATGTGCCTTGTCTTCAGCATTTTCCGTCTGGCTTCAAAAAAGTTCGGAAGCAGCGATAAGTACAGGATGGACCGGATCTTCATCTGCATCGGTATCCTGGCACTGCCTTTGATGCTTGCAGTGGAGAGATATCCGGTGCGTGCTGTTTCAACACAGACCATGGGAATCGTTTCCAGGATGTCTCCGCAGAAAGTGGCAGAGAGTTATCACTTTGTAAAGTGGGGAATGGCGGCCGCATTCGCTGTGGGCTGTGCGATATTTTTTATACTGTTTATCCGCTACTGCCGTGAGAGCAGTATTTTAAGAGAGGCTGTTCCGGTGCCGGGAGAGGCCGCACGGGAGCTGAGTTTTGAAGAACTGGGCCTGGACAGAAGAAGGATTCTGCTGAGTGACCGCATAAGTGCGCCGGTGACCTGGGGATTTTTCATGCCCAAAATACTGATTCCCTCTTATCTGAAGGATGAGGAGGAGGAAAAATATACACAGATTGTTTTGCATGAATTCATCCATGCCAAGAGAAGGGACAACCTGTGGAAATTCCTGGCGCTTTTTCTTTTATGTGCCTATTGGCAGCATCCGTATCTGTGGTTTTTTTATTTTACGTTTCTTAGAGAAGTGGAATTATCCTGTGACGAGGAGGTGCTTCGGCGCATAGGAGAGGACGGAAGGGCAGCCTATGCAGGCACACTTGTGGCTTTTGCGGGCCTGTACTGCCGTCTCAGCCGGATGACATCCCAGTTGTCAGCAGGAAGTCTGAAGAGGAGAGTGATCGCTATAATGAATTATAAAAAATCAAACAAAAGAACAGGAATCGCCGGGAAGATATTCATGGGGAGCATTGTATTTTCCTTTGCGCTGCTGCTGGGATTTTCAAACCAGATTTTTGCGGGAATGCGTGACGGTGAAACCATTGTAAAAAGCAGTGAAGAGTCAAAAGAGAGTAGGGAAAAGCCGCAGTTGAATGTGATAGAAGAGGCCAGAGAAATTGAAGAGAATAAGGCCCAATCGAATGCGGAAGAAACACAGGAAATTCCCGAAAATGGTGCAGTGGAAGAGATAACAGAAATTCCGGAAGAAAATGCTTATGGAGAAGCACAGGAAATTCCGGAAGTAAGTGCTTATGGGGAAGCGGAAGATATAATTTTAAGAGAAACAACGGAAGCAGAAGCGTCAGTGAACGGAGAAACACAGAATATGAATGAAAATAACCTTGCAGAGGCAGAGGACTATTCTTCAGGCACAGAGGTACCAAGTGAAGCTGTTGATCAATCACTGCTTCAGGAAGAAAATGCGAGTGTGAGATAAAAGAGGCTGCGGGACCGTTTCATTCGTATGAAAGATGATATAGATAAGGGTTTTCAGGAATATTCCTGAGAACCCTTTTTTTACTCCTGTACCGGTACGCTTTCCGGCTGTCTGTCGGGAGTTTCCCGGCACAGGCGTATGAATTCCCTGACATAGGGCAGAGTGGTTCTGTCTGGCAGTTTTACGGGAAAGCATATATAAAAAAGACAGTTGCAGACATTACAGAAAGTGGTATAATTCAAGTTGTACAATTCTTCCGGCCTTTAAAAAAGGATGGAAGAATCCTTGAATAAAACAGCAGCGCAGGTGCTGCAGCCGATCCGGTTTTATAATAAAAACCCGGAAGGCAATGGAAAGAAATCGGGAGAAATGGGGCGTAAAAGATGAAGATTAGAAAGCATTTTATACTGACCGGTATGGTACAGGGGGTGGGGCTCAGATACCGGGCACAGCATTTGGCGAGGCTGCTGCAGCTGACAGGCTGGGTGAAGAACACCTGGGACGGATGCGTGGAGCTTGAGCTTCAGGGCGGAGAGGAAGAGATATCCAATTTTCTGGACCGCCTGTCCATGGGGAATTTTATAAGGATTGAGGGCGTTGAAGCAAAAGAGGTCCCTGTGGTAGAGGAGAATAGTTTTCAAGTTAAGGGGTAAAACCGGATATTTTCTAAGTGCCTGCAGTAAAATGTTGACAACAGGAAGAAATTGGTCTAAGATATAGAAAAAATAAAAGTTGGAAAAAAGGTTCTCAAAGGCGAAAACCCACCTTTGGGGACCTTTTTGCATGGAGGATGAAGTATGATAAAAACAGAGACAGTAGAAAATATGTGTGGTGGTAAGGGCCATGTGATTATCAAGCACATTTTAGGGGAAAAAGAACTGAATGGAAAATGCGGACTGTACGCGGAAGTGATCATTGAGCCGAGATGTTCACTCGGATACCATGAGCATCACAAGGAGAGTGAGACATATTATATCCTGTCCGGCCAGGGCGATTATGATGACAACGGTGTGGTCCGTCCTGTCAAAGCCGGGGACGTTACGTTTACACCGGATGCTCATGGGCATGGATTGGTGAATACAGGGGATGTGGATCTGGTGTTTATGGCGCTGATTATTTTGGATTGATAAATAACCGCAAGGCAGTATATGCAGATGTTGTGTAATTCGTTGATTTTTATATACTGCCTATATCCTGGTAATCGGGCAGGGCGGCGGCAGAAGCTGTTATATGATTTCAGCAGATTAAGCTCCGGCACCGCCCTTGTTAGAAAAGATTTGTTATAGGTCAATTCAAGTGTTTTACCATTTTTAAATTTGTAAAGTATCTGCATATTTGAATGGAATCACATCTCTGGGAGCAGTTTCAATATATGCCTTTTCCCTGTGCATAAAAGAAATAATTTCTTTTTTTGTCATCTTGCCAAGTTTACAAATAACTGCATCAAGAATATTTTTATCTGCATCCGAAAGAGATGGGAAAGCAACGGCTCCTTTTAAAGAGAAATGATATGCATTCGTCTCTCCCATATCCACTTCCTCACATGGAACATCCTTCAAATCAATAATCGAGTTATGCCCTACCGGTACGGCTCCCATTGGCAGAGCCTGATAAATCAAACCTGTTATTGCAAAACCCCTATTCTTATAAGAGAGAGCATCTGCATACCACATCAGCTTCATAAGCTTAACTTTATAAAGATCGGTTATCTGCGCAGATGCTGCGAAATAGCGGATAACATCAACAACTTTATCTAGAGAAAGTTCTGTATTCCCGTGAAATATCTGATTTCCCTGAAATCCAGCATAAATTGCCTCAATGGCCTTACGCATATAAGAATCCTGAGCTTTCTCATATAAAGCAGTAGCTGTATCAAAATATTTCTGATAAGATTCGGCTGACAGATTACTTTTTGCATTATTTAATAATGATAAGAACCATTCCGGATCCTGATCAATTTTCTTTAATATCGTGTCGTGTGCCTTGTCCTGCACTTGATGACTCTCATACCTTGTAATGGTCTTGCCGCCCCAGCCAAGAAGAGTGCAAAAATCGCTTTGACTGATTCCATACTTTGCACGGATACCGCTGATTTCGGCGGATGTCAAAAGTCCTTCTGCTCTCCTGTAGGCATCCTTAAGGCGCATATCATTTTCCTGCATCTGCTGCCCATCCATATAAAGTTCATCTGCCGCATCACAATACAAATAAGAAGCGTCATAATCAACTTTTAAATTCTTAAAAGTAGCCCTGTCTTTCACAAGAACTGTCTTCACTTCATGTTCTTCCATGCAGCATGTGCACAAACGTTTTTCCTTTTTAATAATCTTCATATCCATGGAAACACCTCCTCTATTTCTTCCTATATGGAAACATCTCCGGTGTAAATGCCTTTTCCGCAAAATGGAAAGACATTACAAATGTTGCGGGGGTGCCATATGTTCCAAGAAGTTCTACCCTTATTTTAATATATACGTCATCTTTACTATTGTAAACCTTACCAAACTCACGCATTTCACTTCTTTTGGGAAAACGAATGTCTTTGACTGTCTGCATATAGTCTTCCACACTTAATGCTAATAACTCCCTCCTTAGCGCGTCTACCGGATTTTCATCCGGGAACAGGGTATTTACAGTATATTGATTTGTATACTTTTCTTCTCTATTATCATCTACACGTCTTTTGGCCTGAAACTGTATTTCGGCTCCATTGTTAAGTGCAAATTTTAAATTCTGTATGTAAGCCTTTATCTCTAATTCACTTTCAATCCGTATCTTTGTTCCATGTGTCAAATTTTTATCCTTCGATAAGGTATCAATTGATACTTATATCTTATGACAGATGTTCCATTTTGTCAATAGATGCTGTGAAATTTTGAATTTGCGGGGATTTCGCCCGCTTGTTCTTACGGTATCAGACTAATGTTACCCGAAAATAAATGACTTTGTTATAGGCTTATGATAGAATAGGACTAACAAATACACAGGAAAACAGATAGTATGTCTCCTACGATTCCCCTATCTGGCAACACACAAAGACGAACCAGAATCAGAATATCAAGAGGTGATATCTATGAAAAATATATTAGTAATCCAGGGCGGCGGGCGTCCGAACGGAAATACCAGCCAACTGGCAGATGCCTTCCTAAAAGGAGCTTTAGAAGCAGGCCATAAAACAGAAAAAATATCCTTGAACAAGTTCGAGGTAAAAGGCTGTATCGGCTGCAATGCATGCCGCTACGGGAAACCCTGTATACAAAAGGATGATTTCAACAAAATAGTCCCCAAAATAAAAGAAGCGGATCTGCTTGTTTTCGCATCACCGCTTTTGTTCTGGACAATATCCTCTAAATTAAAGGCATTTATAGAAAGATTCTACTGCATAGCAGAGGAGGACCCGAATCCTCCCTATGGCCGATATGAAAGATATCCGGTAAAAGATGCTGCTTTACTGATGACATCGGCAGATAATTTTTTCTGGACATATGAGCAGGCTGTGTCATACTATAAGTTTGTCGTCATCAATTACATGGGTTTCAAGGACAAAGGCATGCTGCTTGCAGGCGGATGCGGAGATACAAACGGCAGGCCGCAGATTGACAAAACAGATCATCTGCAGAAGGCATACGATTTTGGAAAAAATATCTACAAGGAGTAATAGAAACGCCATTCCATTACAGTATCCGCTTACCCATAAAATTCCCATATCGTATAATCCCCGTATTTTTCCCTGCAGCTCTCCCGCAGCGTATGCAGAAGCAGCATACTGTCCCCGGCTGTAAAGATATTCTGTGTATTGGAAGCAGCCTGCCTGTCCGCGCGGGCAGGTCCCGGCCGTTTCTGGCGCAGTTCGGAGGCGGGGCAGCCGTAATATTTCTGGCAGAGCTGATTTAAATATCTGACATCAGAAAAACCGCTCTCAATACTCACGGTGAGCACCTTTTTATCTGTATTCTGCAGAAGACGGCAGGCGTATTCAAAACGTTTCAGATTCAGATATTCCTGAAAGGACAGGTTTAATTCATCGCGGAACAGATGTGACAGATAGGTCAGCGACAGATTTTCGTGCTCTGCAATGTCCTTAAGCAGCAGTTTCTGCCGGAAATTTTTTTCTATATAGTCTGTAATGCGGCTCATGCGTTCCTGCCTGTGCCTGCGGGCTGTCATCTCTGCGTCTGTATATATTTTCTCGGGAACATAGGTGTGGAGGCTGTACAGAATCATATTCAGCAGACTCATGCATTTATATTCATAATTGGCAAACTGCCCGAAATAATTGTAGGCCAGCTCAATAAGCAGACCATTCATAATTTCGTAGCGTGTCTCATGCCGGGAGAAGAAGGGGCGCACACAGTTCTCCAGAAAACATGTATTTTCATCGTGCTGAAAATAGGATGTGACAAGCTGCCGGGACATCTGAATGGCGAGGATCAGGGCGCTGCCATCCAGTCCGCGTATCTCATGGAGGTCCATGGGGTTCAGCAGATACATGTCACCGCTGTGAAGCTGGTTTGCATTTCCGTTTACTGTAAATTCCACTTTTCCGTCAAGAACAAGCCCGATTTCCATCTCCCTGTGTGCGTGCGGCGCACGGGAAAAAAGGCGTACCAGTATAGCACTGAACGCGTGGATCTGCGGGTGTGCGATCAATTCAAATTCTTTATCCATTTCCGTCACTGCCTTCTCATAATTTCTTATTTTCTATTCTAATGTCATTTCAGAAAAGAGGCAAGAACTGTCTCAAGATATTCACGAAAACAACAAACTAATCGTTGATAAACAGCAAATAAATCGAGCCTGTGGAACGGATAATTAGCTGAACTTCCCATAAAATAAGCCTTGCAGCCAAGAAATCAACCAGCGCAGGATAATCGCCGTATTTTCACAAACATGGAAATGCCCCGCAGAGAAAAAACGATTAAACTGAAGATAGTTTATAAAGAAATTTTCTGCGCAGAAAATGCAGACTTTTCGTTTTACGGCGAGAGCAAAAGTAAACGTGACAGTTCAGAAAAAGGGTGATCGTATGGGTAAAAAAGTAATTGTAGCAGGACATGCCTGTCTGGATATTACCCCTCTCTTTCCTCAGAATCAGCAGGCAGCGAAATTAGGAAATATCCTGTCGCCGGGAAAGCTGATACAGATGGAGGGTGTTGATATCCATGCAGGAGGTGCGGTATCCAACACGGGTATGGCAATGAAAATGCTGGGGGCAGATGTATGTCTCATGGCAAAGACAGGCAGCGATGAATTCGGAAAGATCATTTCCGATATTTATGCCGCACAGGGCGCAGATTCCGGAATCATTGTGCAGGAAGGGCAGAATACCTCCTATTCGGTGGTCCTTGCACTTCCGGGTATAGACAGGATATTTCTTCATGACCCGGGGTGCAACCACACTTTTTCCTTTGAAGATCTGCCGAAGGAAAAGCTTTTGGGGACAGACCTGTTCCACTTCGGCTATCCCCCGCTGATGAAGAAAATGTATGAGGACACCGGAAGCGAACTGGTGCGGATGATGAAATATATGAAAGCCCAGGGGACGGCAACTTCCCTTGATCTGGCTTTTGTGGACGGGGAGTCAGATGCAGGAGCGGCGGACTGGAAGGAGATTCTAAGCCGGGTGCTGCCGTATGTAGACTTTTTTGTGCCCAGTATCGAAGAACTCTGCTTTATGCTGGACCGGGACAGATATGAGGCTTGGAAGACCAAAGCAGGGGATGAAGACATTTCTTTCTCCCTGGATGTTCAGAGAGATATCAGGCCTCTGGCAGATAAGTGCATGGAATTAGGGGCAAAGGTCCTTCTGCTGAAATGCGGAGCTCCCGGCCTGTATTACAGGACCACAGAAGTAAAACGTCTGGAAGGACTGGAGACAGCCCTTGGGATCTCTGCAGAGGACTGGTCGGACAGAGAGGGATTTGAGGCCAGCTATCAGCCAGAGAGGGTGCTGTCAGGTACAGGTGCGGGCGACACCACCATTGCGGCATTTATGACAGCTATGCTTGAGGGGTATCCTTTTGAAATGTGTATCCATCTGGCAGCGGCAGAAGGGGCCTCCTGTGTGGAGGCTTATGACGCACTGGGCGGAATCCGGCCGCTTAAGGAACTGGCGTCCAGGATTGAAAAGGGATGGAAAAAACAGAATTTCAGAAGATAAGGAGCATGGAAAATGTTAGCAAATTTAAATGAGGTATTACTTCCGGCCAGGCAGAATGGCTATGGGGTGGGTCTGTTCAATACCGTGAATCTGGAACTGGCAAGAGGTGTGCTGAGGGCTGCGGAGGAACTCAGGTCCCCGGTTATCATCGGTACAGCGGAGATTCTGCTTCCCAGCGGGCCGCTGGAGGATCTGGCACCACTGATCGTTTCCATGGCAGATAGAGCATCAGTCCCTGTGGTGGTCCATTATGACCACGGACTTACATTTGAGAAATGCATGGAGGCGCTGAAGCTGGGATTCACTTCGGTTATGTATGACTGCTCCACGGACAGCTATGAAGAAAATGTGAGAAAGGTTGCGGAGCTTGCAAAGATTGCCCACTGCTTCGGTGCAACTGTGGAGGCTGAACTGGGACATGTGGGGGATAACCAGGAGGCAGGAGGCCGGGAGGCGGAAATGCCGGAAGCATACTATACAGATCCGGCCCAGGCAAAGGATTTTATAGAGAAAACACAGGCGGATGCCCTTGCCATAGCCGTTGGGACGGCCCACGGAGCTTACAAATTCAAACCAAAGCTGGATTTTGAAAGAATCCGGACAATTGCGGATATGGTGCATGTCCCTCTGGTGCTCCACGGAGGTTCCGGGCTGTCGGAGGAGGACTTTAAAAAATCAATTGGCTGCGGGATCAGCAAAGTAAATATCTTCACGGATATCAATATTGCGGCGGCAAAAGCGGCAGAGCAGGCATGGAAAGAGGGAAAAACCTGCCTGACAGACATCATTCCCTATCAGGTGGAAGCCGTGGCAGCGGCGGCAAAGGTGAAGATGAAGATTTTCGGGTCGGAAAACAGAAGCCGGGAAGTCTGATTCTTACTTGTATTTGCTTTGGAGGCATAGTATATTTACCTTAACACATATAGAAGCGTAAAGGATGACCACTATGCCAAAATTGATGCAAACATACTTTGTAGATGTAAACTACAGCCAGAATCACGCTCATATGCTGCACAAGCATCCCGATGTACTGGAAATTCTGTACATTGACAGCGGGGAAGGGCGGTATATTGTGGGAAAAAGGGAATATGCGGTATCTGCCGGGGATGTAGTGATCTGCAATGCCGGCATGATACACGGGGAGGCCCCTTTTCAAAAACATGAGATCCAGACATACTGCTGTGCGCTTACGCAGGTGATGATTCCCGGACTTCCGGAAAATTGTCTGATGGATTCCAGATATAAACCGGTACTTGCTATGGGAAACGCTGCAGGGCATATGGGATGTCTCATGCGTACCATGCATGAGCTGTTCACAGAAAATATGTATAAAAAAGACGTTTGTCAGCATCTGGCCCAGGCGGTGTACCTTCTTGTAAAGGAACGCCTGGAGCAGTACAAGGACAGCGGTAGGGAGGTGGAGGACCAGAAAAAGGAATTTTTGGTGCGGCAGATCACAGACTATATTGACAGACATTACACAGAACCGCTGACTTTGAAAGAACTCAGTGACAGATTTTACATCAGCCCCTCCAGCATTTCGCATATATATAAGAGAGAGACAGGAGTGTCACCCATGCAGTACGTGATACACCGCAGGATCGGGGAGGCGCAGACGCTGCTGATGGATACCCACATTCCCATCCATATGATAGAGGAACGGCTTGGGTTTGGCAGCAGCTGTCACTTCAGCGCTATGTTCAAAAAATATGTGGGAATCTCCCCAAAAGAGTTTCGCAGCCATTTTAAATGAAAGCAGTTTATAATAACAGGACATCCATTGTCCGTGTCAGAATCATTTTCATGAATCATGATTCCGATGCGGGCAATGGATGTCTTTTTTTAACATATTTGCAAGATTTTATAACAAAATCTCATAGAGAGCGAAAAAAGGCAAAAAATACAGCAAGAAAATAATAACGGATTTTAGCCGGATTTGATATGATTAATATAGTTAAAGTTCATGAACGGGCAACGCAAATATAGCAAAAACAGGGAAATGCTGGTCATAATAGACATGGAGGTGATGAAAAAAGAGCTATAATACGGCAAAGTGGCAGAAAGCTTATGACACAGATATCAGAACCTGAAGACAGGTTGGAACAGAAAAAAACAGAAGGCAATTTTATATAATTTTCGGTGAAAAAATGAAAAACAGGAGAGGTGATTATGAACAGAGAAATAACAGGAGAAAGACAGACAGCCGCAGTGAGCGGAGTTGTCAAACTAAATTGGGGAAACAGGATAGCATACGGATGCGGAGATACAGCATGTAATATCGTCTGCGGCATGATCAATGCTCTGCTGACTTTGTTTTACACAGATTATGCGGGAATCCCCATTGCGACAGTGGGGTTGGTCATGCTGATATCAAGAGTATTTGACGGCTCCTCAGACATTATCATGGGAGTCATTGTAGGGAAAACAAAATCAAAATGGGGGAAATCAAGGCCGTGGCTTTTGTGGATGGCGGTTCCCTATGTGCTCTGTGCCATAGCTATGTTTACGGTCCCCCAGACGAACGAGACGATACAGTTCTGGTACATTTTTGTCACATATAATCTGTGCACCACGGTGTGCTACACAGCCATTAATGTGCCATACGGAACACTGTCCACCATGATGACAAGGTCATCTCACGAGAGGGACCTGCTTTCCATTGTGCGTATGTCCATGGCTCCGGTGGGAAGGCTCATTGCAGTAACTTTCACCATGCCGGTGGTGAAATTATTCGGAGATACACAGGCAGCCTGGGTGAAAGCCATGATGCTGTGGTGTGTGATCGCGTTTGTCATGCTGCTTATCTGTTTTGCAAACTGTAAAGAACACGTACATATTGAAGTAAAGAAAGAAACACCGAAGGCGTCCTTCGGTAAAAATGTAAAGGCTCTTGTGGGAAATATTTATTTCTGGGCAACGCTGATCCTCTGGACTATCACCTGTGTGCACCAGACACTTGTGGGAGCTGTACTGCCTTATTACTGCAAATATATTTTCGGAAATGACAGTTGGATGTACAGCACACTGTACATGGCAGAGGCCGTCACACTGATCGCAGGGGCACTGATCTGCCCTGTACTTCTGAAGAAATTCAACAAAAGGGATCTGTCCCTGGCCGGATGCGTTCTGGCAGTGGCGGCACAGATGGTATTCTTTATGAACCCTCACAGTTTTGGCCTGGCAATGGGAACTACCATTGTAAGAGCGCTGGGGGAGGCACCCCTTACGGCGGTGGTCTTCGGCATGATGGGAGATGTCATTGAGTATGGACAGTGGAAGAGCCATATCCGCCAGGAAAGCCTTGTCTTTGGCGGCGGATCTCTGGGATTCAAACTGGGAGTAGGCCTGACAAGCGCTATCATCAGCGGCTTATTAAATGCCAGCGGCTACATCAGTTCCTCCACAGGCGGCGCTGTGCAGCCGGAAACGGCAAAGGCCATGATCATGAGTATTTACAAATACGGAACCACATTTATCTGGGTCATTGCAGTGGTGGTCCTTATTTTCTATAAACTGGATAAGATTTATCCCCGAATCATGAAGGAACTGGCAGAGCGGGAGCTGCGGGGAGAAATGTAACAAATTCAATCAATCAAAGATAAAGGAGAATAAAAAAATGGAAGAATTGAGAATTGGATTAGTAGGAACAGGTGCGATCGGACGCTCACACATTGAGCGGATCAACACCAGACTCCAGGGAGCGAAGGTTGTGGCATGTGCAGATGTGAATATGGACTTCTGCAGATCTGTAGCTGAGAAATACGGCATTCAGGCATATGACAGCGGAGAGGAAATGATCGCATCTGATGCAGTGGACGCGGTGATCGTCACCACGCTTGACCCCTTCCATGAGCAGTATGTGACGGCGGCCATCAAAGCAGGTAAATACGTGTTCTGTGAAAAGCCGCTGGCACCGGAGGCGGATGCCTGCAGACGTATTGTGGAAGCGGAGATGGCAGGTAAAAAACAATTGGTGCAGGTTGGTTTCATGCGCCGCTATGACCCGGGATACCGCCAGTTAAAAGCGCTGATCGACTCCGGAAAATACGGTCTGCCTCTGATGCTGCACTGTGCACACAGGAACTACGACGCACCGGGATTCACCACATCCATGCCGGTGGAGAACTCCATGATCCATGAGATAGATGTGCTTCGCTGGCTGCTGGGAGAGAATTATAAAACAGCAGAGGTAGTATTTCCAAAGACAACACGCAACGCGGAGGGAGAACTGCGCGACCCGCAGATCATGTATCTGACCACGGAATCAGGGGTTCGCATTGACGTGGAATCTTTTGTAAACTGCCGGTACGGATATGATATCAAGTGTGAGGTTGTCTGCGAGGAGGGTTCCCTGAACCTGCCTGAGCCGGCCAACACTATGGTGAGAAGCAATGATTCCCGCATCACACCTATCTGTCATGACTGGTCAGAGCGTTTTATCGACGCGTACAATATTGAATTCCAGGAATGGATCAATGCATGCCGGGAAGGAAGAGTTGACGGTCCAAGCGCCTGGGACGGTTATGTGGGACAGGTGACAGCGAAGGCAGCTTCCAAAGCCCGCGACACACAGACCGTGGTGAACATTGAATACGAAGAAATGCCGGAATTTTATAAAAAGTAATCTAAGACGGAGGAAATGAACATGAAACTTTCTATTTGCACAGATGTATTTGCAGAACTGAGTTACACGGAAATGTTGGATAAGGTAAAATCCCTGGGGATTGATGCGGTGGAGATGACAGCCGGAGGGTGGGGAGCCAGGACACACTGTCCCACAAAAGAACTGCTGGAGGATGACAATAAACTTGCTGCCTATAAAGCGGAATTGGAAAAACGCGGAATGGAGATTGCAGCGCTGAACACCTCCTGCAACCAGCTCTGGCCCTGTGAACTGGGAAGGGAATATTCTGATTCCATGTATGACTGTGTTGTGCTTGCCAGTAAACTGGGCGTAAAGAAAATTGTCTGCATGTCAGGACTTCCTGCAGGCAGCGAACACGATACTACACCGAACTGGATCACCTCCAGCGTCACAATGACAGCTTATATGCAGCCCACGGTGGAGTACCAGTGGAAAACAACCATTGCCTGGTGGAAGGAATTTACCGTACATTGTAAAAAATACGGTATCGAGCAGGTAGCCATAGAGGAATTCCCCTGTCAGATGGTGTACAATCCAGAAACACTCTGGACACTGAGAAATGCAGTGGATCCTATTATCGGAATCAACCTGGACCCATCCCATCTGATCGCCCTGGGGGCAGACCCCATTGCCTCTGCCAGGGCACTGAAAGGGGCAATCTACCATCTGCACGGCAAGGATGCCAGAATTGAGAGAGGACTTGCCGAGATCAACGGACTGCCTGAGTGGAAAGCTGTCACAGAGGTGGCAGACCGTACCTGGAATTATGTGGCAGTGGGATGCGGAAAAGACCTGCAGTGGTGGAAGGAATTCTTCTCTGTATGCCGCATGATGGGATATGACGGATACGTTTCCCTGGAAATGGAAGACCTGACTATGAGCACCGAGGCAGGCGTTCTCACATCCATTGATGCATTGAAACAGACCATCAGTCTGTAAAACACATAGGATGGGCACGAAGAAAACAGAATCAGGTTCTTGTGGTTTGCCTGAGAAGAAAAGATTGAGAGAAAAACATTTGACGGATAAGAGAATTTGACGTAAAATAAAAATTGGGTGGACACCTACCGCAAACTAAGGTCATTAGTTTGCGGTTTTTTTATTTGAAAAAGCCTGATATTTACAGTGAAGGTCTGCATATACCGCCTGTTATATACAGTATATTGCCGGCCTTTGGTACGGTACATGATAGTGTTCAGGAATCAGAGAGGAGGAGAGAAGTATGTGGAATTACATCTGGCCGATTCTTTTGGTGATCGGCTCCAACACGGTCTATAACATCTGCGCCAAATCAACACCTGCAGAGGCAAATTCATTTGTATCACTTTCTATCACATATCTGGTAGGTGCGCTTTTGTCCATAGGCATGTTTTTTCTGACGTCAGCCGGAAAGGATTATTTTGTTGAGTTAAAAAAACTGAACTGGGCATCTGTTGTCCTGGGGGCATCTGTCGTTGCGCTGGAATTTGGGTATATTGCAATATACAGGGCCGGATGGAAAGTCAGCGTTGGTTCTTTGGTCGCAAATATCGGCCTCGCAGTTATTTTGATATTGGTTGGTGTGATTTTTTACAAAGAACTGATAAGTATAAAACAAATCTGCGGAATCATGCTGTGTCTGGGCGGCCTGCTGCTGCTCAATACATAAACGTGCATGCCTTGCAAAAAGGCGTGCACGTGCCGCCTTGCTGTATATTTGGCCTCAATTCGATGAGCACAGCCCGCTGCTCTTCCTGTATTCGGAAGCAAATCTCCTGAAAACTATTATTGTTAAAATTATACAAAAATGAAATATGATATTAAGTAAAAATGTCAATGGACACAAAAGAAATAAAGTTGTATTATTAACTCATCAAAGAGAGCACGAGCTCGCAAGCGAGCAAAACAAGAGATAATGAGCAATATAACAAAAGAAAATTTACCTGCGGTGAAAGCCGCACTCTTTTTTACAAAAGTACGAGCACGAGCTCTTAACAACAAAAAACAATGTTCTCAGGAATGAAGAAAAGGAGATAAGATTATGGCTGGTAAAGATTTAAGAATTGGTGTTGTAGGAACAGGAGCAATCGGAAGAACACACATTGAGAGAATTAACAACAAACTGCAGGGTGCAAAAGTAGTTGCATGTGCAGATGTAAATGTGGATTTTGGAAAATCCGTAGCTGAAAAGTATGACTGCAAATTCTATGCAGACGGAGAAGAGATGATTGCATCGGACGATATTGATGCAGTGATCGTCACCACCATTGACCCATATCATGAGCAGTATGTAATGGCAGCGATCAAAGCAGGAAAATATGTATTCTGTGAAAAACCTCTGGCACCTGAGGCAGAAGCCTGCAAGAGAATCGTGGAGGCAGAGGTTGCAGGCGGAAAACAGCTTGTACAGGTCGGCTTCATGAGAAGATACGATACCGGATACCGTCAGTTAAAGGCAGCGATTGAGAACCGCACCTACGGAGAACCCCTGATGCTGCACTGCGCACATAGAAATCCGGCTGTGGATGAGAGTTATGACACACCTATGGCAGTAGAAAACTCCATGATCCATGAAATCGACGTTCTCCGCTGGCTGCTGAACGAAGATTACGCAACCGCAGAGGTGGTATTTGCCAAGAACACCCGCAGAACCCATGCAAACCTTATGGACCCGCAGATCATGATCCTGACAACAAAATCAGGTGTCCGCATCGATGTGGAGGCTTTTGTCAACACAGGTCACTGCTATGATATTAAATGTGAGGTTGTATGCGAGGATGCCATCCTGAATCTGCCGGAGCCTTCCAATATTGAAGTATGTGCCAATGCCACAAGAGGCCATGCAATCCACAGTGACTGGTCCACCAGATTCGTGGATGCCTACAACACGGAAATCCAGGAATGGATCGATGCCACAAAGGAAGGAAGAGTAGACGGCCCTACAGCTTGGGACGGATATGTAGGACAGGTAACTGCAAAAGCAGCTTCCAAAGCACGTGATGAGAAAAAAGTAGTGGAAATAACCTTCGACGAAATGCCTGAATTCTATAAAAAATAAAAAGTCCGCCAGGGAGAATTTGGGAAGACAATTGCGGAAAAGAAATCTCATTTATTTTTACCTGGAAGAGAGCACGAACTCTTAAATCCATAGGAGGATACAGAATATGAAAATAGCATTTGATGTAGATGTACTGGCAAAGCAGATGGACATCAACCGCATGGTCCATCAGGTAGCTGACTGGGGATACAAATACATTGAGCAGTCCCCACACCCGAGGATCAATCCCTTTTACAAACACCCGTTATTCTCGAAAGAATGCGAGCAGGAATACAGACAGGCATTAAAAGAGACCGGTGTAGAAATTTCATCCTTTATTGTTGTATACCGCTGGTCAGGCCCTACTGAGGAGCAGAGACAGTTCGCGGTTGCCAACTGGAAACGTATGATCGAGATTGCAGTGGACATGGGCGTCCAGGTCATCAACACAGAGTTGTCGGGAGACCCTAATCAGCAGGAAATCTGTAATGGCATGTGGTTCAAGTCCATGGAGGAGCTTCTTCCTATCATAGAGAGAGAAGGCATCCGTGTGGAAATCCAGTCCCACCCTTATGATTTTTGTGAGCTGAATAACGAAACCTGTGATCTGGTAAAATCCTTCCGTTCCAAAAATCTGGGATATGTATATTCTTCCCCTCACGGCTTCTTCTATGACGAGGGCAAAGGGGATGTGCGTTCCATGTTGAGATACGCAGGCGACGAGCTGACTCATGTATTGTTCGCGGATACCTTTAACCAGACCCTGGACTGCCGCTATATTGCCAATCCCCCGTGGCTGAACGGACGTGGAAAAGCGGATGTGACCATTCATCAGCATCTGGCAATGGGTGAGGGAGACGTGGATTTTGACGGTATTTTTGAGACCCTTCGTGACATGGATTTTGCAAATAAACAGCTGCAGGAAAATGCCCCGAAAGTGGGCGGTGACAATATTGCCTGTGTTTCCATGTTTGGTTTCCCGGAGAAAATGGATAAACAGGCACCGGAAGCCAGAGAACGAATCGAAAGAGAACTTTTAGGCAGATAAAAATAGGAAAGAGAGAGGAAAAAATCATGAAATTATCACTTTGTACAGATGTTTTAGGCGATTTGTCTTTTACGGAGATGTTGGATAAGGTAAAATCATTAGGTATAGATGCAGTGGAAATGACAGCAGGAGGCTGGGGCGGCTGCAAACACGTTCCAACACAGGAGCTCCTGGCAGATGAGAACAAATTAAAATCCTATAAGGCTGAGATCGAGAAAAGGGGCATGGAAATCGCGGCTCTCAACTGCTCCGGAAATCCTCTGTGTCCGGGTGAGATGGGAGAACTTCACACTAAGACGATTTACGATACAGCAGTGCTGGCAGGAAAACTGGGTGTGAAGAAACTTGTCATGATGTCAGGACTCCCGGCAGGCGGACCTGAGGACAAAACTCCTAACTGGATCACGTCAACTGTTTCATGGCCGGATTATATGGTGGAAACCGTAAGATACCAGTGGGAGGATGTGGCAATCCCCTGGTGGAAAAAATTCGTGGCTCACTGCAAGGAAAACGGTGTGGAACAGATTGCCATTGAAGAGTTCCCCTGCCAGCTTGTCTATAACCCGGAGACTCTCTGGAAGCTGAGAAATGCAGTAGACCCCATGATCGGAATGAATCTGGACCCGTCCCACCTGATGGTTATGGGAGCAGATCCCATCGCAGCAGCAAGAGCTTTAAAAGGCGCACTGTATCACATTCACGGCAAAGATGCCCGCATTGAGAGAGGTCTGTGCGATGTGAACGGGCTTCCTGAATCAAAACCGGTAACAGACTGTGAGAACAGAACATGGAACTATGTGGCAGTGGGATGCGGAAAAGACCTGCAGTGGTGGAAAGAATTCTTCTCAGTATGTCACATGATGGGATATGATGGATATGTTTCTCTGGAAATGGAAGACCTGACTATGAGTGTGGAAGCAGGCCTGAACACCTCCATCGACGCCCTGAATCAGACAATAAGCAAATAAGGAAAGAGGTGCCCGGATGAATCTCAACGGATTTAACAAACTGGTACAGAAAGACAGGGTAACAGGATTTGAAAAATTTGCATATGGCTGCGGTGAAATCTCCACAAACATCGTATTTACCATAGCGACAAGTCTCCTCGTCATGTTCTATACAGACGTGGCCCATGTATCTGCAGCCGTAATCGGCATGATCATTGCTATTTCCCAGGTATTCAACGGAGTATCGGACATAGCAGCCGGATTTATTATAGACAGGACACGTTCCAAATACGGACGTGCCCGTGTGTGGATGCTGCGCATGTCCGTTCCATATGCCATCGCAGCAGTGCTTCTGATAACCGTGCCTCAAATCGGGGCAATGGCGCAGGCTATCTACATTTTTATTACATACAACCTGATGCTGACAGTTGTTTACACACTGTTTCAGCTGCCCTTTGCCACGACCATGACTTATATGACACGTGACCAGAATGAGAGGGCAAAAATCAATATTATCCGTATGGCAATGAGCCCCATCGGAAATATTCTTGTAACTCTTCTCTTCACAAGAATTCTGGACATGATGCCCGGCGGCGGCATGGATTCTCAGAAGAACTGGATCATCCTGACGGCAATCTATGCAGTCGGCGCTGCAGCCCTGATGCTGTTCTGCTTTGCAACAGTCCGTGAGAGAGTCGTGGTAAAAGATGAGATGGGCGGCGAACAGATTCCTCTGAAAAAGGCCCTGCCTGCTCTGTTTAAGAATAAATACTTCATTATGTTGTTCCTGTTCTTTGTATTCTTTGCCATGTACCAGACCTTTGCGGGAACCATGGCTACCTATTACTGCAAATGGATCGTGGGTGATACAAAGATCATCGGAAATGTAAACACAGCCTGTTTCGGTATCACCATAGTTGCAACTCTGCTTTTAGGCAAGGTTATGCACCTGACAAGCAAGAGAAACTGGTGTATCGTAGGCGCGCTCTTTATCATCGCCGGTTCTCTGGTTCTGCTGGTCAACCCTACCAGCATTGCGGTTGTAACCTTCGGCGGCCTGCTTAGGGGAATCGGAATGACGCCTATTCTGGGCATGATCTTTACCATGATCGCAGATGCCATAGAATACGGACAGTGGAAGACCGGGCTGCGCACAGCCGGTGCCATACAATCAGCAGCCACATCCGGTCAGAAGTTCGGCCAGGGTATCGGCTCCGCACTGATTGGCTTCATTATGGAGGCAAACCAGTACAATGGTGACCTTGGAACACAGTCCGCGCAGGCCCTGCATACCATTTCCAACCTGTTCATTTACGGTGTGACGATTCTGGGTGTGATCATGATCATCCTGCTGTTGTTCTATCACCTGGATAAGGAATATCCGACGATCATGAAAGAGCTTCTGGAAAGAGAGGCGCAGATTGATTTAAAGAAAAAGGCTGAGAATTAAAGACAGAATCAAAATAAAGTTAAAATGGCATGTCTCAGATAACACGTCCGGGGCATGCCATTTTTCTCTTTTCATCTTCCGGATAATGCGCTATACTTAGTCTAAGAGTACGTTCTCTCTCAAAGCGTGTTTGAAAACCCATCACGGCAGTCAGCACGCTTTCAGAACCGGACAGACAGGAAAGAGGTTGATAAATATGGGAGTAACCATTAAACAGATAGCGGAAATGGCGGGTGTGCACCGGTCTACTGTCGACAAAGTGCTTCATAAGAGACCGGGCGTGAGTGATGATGTGCGTAAAAAGGTACAGAAGATCATAGATGAAAATAATTATGAGGCGAATCCGATCGGAAAAGCCCTTAAGATGCAGAACAGAGAGCTGCGTATTGCAGTGCTGCTCCTGAAGGTGGATGCGCTTCCCTATATCAGAGAGGGAATCGAGGAGAAGCTGAAAGAGTACAGTTCCTTTCAGGTGCATCTGGAGTTTCAGATCATTGCCTATTCCGATGTACAGAAGCAGGCGGATCTATTGGACCGGTATCGTGAGGAAAAGGTGGACGGCATCATTTTAAGTCCCATCAACGCACACGAGATCGTCGAAGCAATTGACCGCTGCACAGAGGAAAAGATTCCTGTGGTCACAGTCAATTCAGATATCAAGGGCAGCAGGCGTTTCTGCTTTATCGGACAGGACGGTTATAAGGCGGGAAAAGTGGCAGCCAGATTTATGGGCGAGTTCCTGGGCGGAAAAGGCAGAACCGTGGTCATAACCAGTGACGGGGATGAGCATCAGTCCTTCCCCTTCGGCACACGTGAGGGCGGGTTCCGCACGGTCATCACAGAGGCATATCCCAAGATAGAGATGCTTCCCAGTGTGACCACAAAAGAGGATCCGGCTATCATGCGGCGGGAGATGCAGAGAATCCTGCGGGAGGAAAAGGACATAGACGGCATACTGATCACCTGCGGATGTGTCCAGGCAGCAGGCGAGGAGCTGAAAGCCAGCGGCAGAAATAATGTGCGCCTCATCTGCTACGAGGATTATCCGGAAATTCTGGAGCTTATGAAAGAAGATATTGTGACCATGACACTGGGCAGCGGCCTTAGTGAGCAGGGAAAAAGAAGTATAGAGGTTCTGCTGGACAAACTGATCTACGACAGAAATCCTTACCGGAAACATTTGTATTCGGAGATTCATGTGATGGTGAAGGAGAGTCTGTAAAGTATCAATCCCCATGTGAAAAAGGCTGTGAATTTGGATTACAGATTCACAGCCTTAACTTTGTAATAAGAACATGCTGAAAAATATGCAGTTTTATGTTATTTGCAGGTCCCGGCATTGTAATTAAAGTTTAGTGTCATTAAAGGTCAGATTGTCTCTGTCTTACTGTAGAACAGATAAGTTCCTTTTGTTACCTGCTGTTCTTTTCCATCAATAACCACAACAGCATCCACCGGCGTAGTGATTTCATACCGCCATACATTTCCTGCCTTTTTCCATCCGGAATAGATTTTTCCGTGGCGTGTATCCAGAGTTACGGATAACCAGTCAAGTCTTTCATCAGGGACGGGTGCTATCTTTACCTTCTCATAACCCGGAAATTCAGGAATTCTCCGGATTCCCCCGGCTACACTGTAGATCCAGTCAGCCACGGAACCGTAGGCATAATGATTGAAGGAATTCATATCCGCACTCCAGAAGTTTCCGTCAGGCATGATCCCATCCCAATGTTCCCAGATTGTTGTTGCGCCTTTTGTGACCGGATACAGCCAGGAGGGGTATTCTTTTCTAAGCAGCAGGCTGTAGGCAAGTTCTGAATAGCCGTAATCACTCAGTACATGCAGGATATAGGGCGTACCGACGAAACCGGTCTGAAGCTTTACACCGCATTCTTTTATCATAGACGCAAGCTGATCAGCGGCAGCCCGGCAGTCTTCTGCAAGGTGGAAATGGGCAGCCAGAATACATTCCGTCTGTGTCTTGTACTCTGGATAGGCTGTCCGGAACGCAGCCACGATCTTAGTATACAGTTCTTCATACTCTGCCACATCTTCACCAAGCACTTTTCCGGCTTCGATCACCAGTGAAGTGGAATAGGCATAGAAAGCGGAAGCGATGAAATCCTCCCGCGTAGAGCCCTTATAGCTTCCGGATGGAGCGTCGAGACCCAGCCAGTCTCCGTAATGCGTTCCCCCTGTCCACAGATATTCTGTCTCTGTGTGAGTCGAAATATAGGAGATCCACTTCTTCATGAGGGTGAACTGAGAGGATAATAATTCCTTATTACCGTATGCAAGGTAGAGTTCCCATGGACAGATCGCTGCCGCGTCACCCCAGGCGGAACTTGCCGGTTCCTCAGAGAGCAGGTCGGGAATCACGTGGCCGACTCTTCCGTCCGGGCCCTGGTCTGCCATCATATCTGCAAGCCATTTGGTGTAGAATTTTTCCGCATCATAATTCATGCAGGCTGTGCGGATGAATACCTGTGCATCCCCGGTCCATCCAAGCCGCTCATCTCTCTGGGGGCAGTCTGTGGGCACATCCACAAAATTACCTTTCTGTCCCCAGATGACGTTGTCGAAGAGCTGGTTCAGCAAGGGATTAGAGCAGTTGAAATACCCGGTCCGACACATAGCGGAGTGTATCACTACTGCTGTGAAATTTTCCGGTTTTGCAGCAGATGTACCGCCCGGGAACTGATCGATCCGTATATACCGGAAGCCGAAGAAGGTAAGTTTTGGCTTGTAGGACTGTTGTCCGTCACGGCAGATATACAGGTATTGGGCTTTGGCTGTTCTGTAGTTTTCCGTATAAAAACAGCCTTCTTTATCCAGAACCTCGGCATGGGAGAGTTCAACCGTTTCCCCGGCTTTGGCAGTAAGATTGATTTCTACATAACCGGTGATATCCTGGCCGAAGTCAGCCACGATCTCTCCTTTCGGTGTGGTAAAGATACGGATAGGAGCCAGTCTTTCCTGTTCCCGGATCTCTTCACCCTGCTGGGGAATCAGGGTGTGTGTCGGGCCTTCAAATGCACATACAGGTTTGGCAGAACCGTAATCCCGGCTGCCGCTGCCTGCAGAAGAGCTGCCGCACTCCATTGAGGCGTCATAGATCTCCCCGTCGTAGATTTCCGAAAAGCGGACAGGGCTTTCCGTAAATGTCCAGGTCTCATCCGTTACTGTGTATTCCACAGAACCGTCCTCATAGGTGATCTCCAGTTGGGCGAGAAGTCCTGCAGGGCTTTTTTTCAATTCCTCCTGGACGGAGGATTTACTCCAGCCGGGCATAGGACTGCGGTACCAGCCTTTTCCCACGGTCACGGAAATATGATTATCTTTTTCCAGCAGATTTGTAATGTCATAAGCCTGATACTGAAGACGTTTTTCATAAGAAGTCCAGCCAGGGGCCAGGACAAATTCTCCCACGCGGCTTCCGTTCAATACCGCTTCGTATGTACCAAGGGCGGTTATAAAAAGTCTGGCAGTCTTTACCGGTTTTTCCAGAAAAAAATATTTTTGGAAAAGGGGGCAGACATCCCCTGTGTCCGTCTGTGGTTTGATCCATTTTGCATACCATTCCATTGAAGAAGTACCTCCGTTTTTCTTTTCTTGACTTTCATGATATCAGAGAATAAAATGGAAAGAAACACCTGTATTTTACTAAAATAGGGGGTGAATTTGTCTTTATGGATAAGTCGGTTACCATACATATCAGGGAAGTGTCAAAAGAGGAACAGGAGCGGCTGGTCATGATGCCATACCAGCAGATGGATATGGAAAGCCATAACCATGATTTTTTTGAGCTGGTTTATGTGATGAAGGGGACAGCTGTGCATACTCTGAATAAGGAGGAAGGGGTTCTGACAGAGGGCGATTATTTTATCATGGATTACGGCAGTGTACACAGTTACGCGAAAAGTGAAGATTTTACACTGGTCAACTGTATTTTCCTGCCTGAGGTCATAGATGAAACCATGACGGGGTGCCGTTCTCTGGATGAACTTCTTCATGGGTGTCTGATCCGATATTATGCATCCATATCCGGGGAGACTCCGGTAGACCGTATCTTTCATGATGAGGATGGCCGAATCAAACAATTGATCATGGGAATGCTGGAGGAATACCGGGAGAAAAAAGAAGGATATGCGGAGGTGTTCAGATGCAGGCTGATCGAGCTGTTGATCCTGACTCTTAGAAAAGGCATTCATGAGAAACCCAGGCATCCAAAACACAGAGCAGTTTTGGAAGTGATTCAGTACGTTGACAGAAATTATCAAAATTATGTTAACCTGGGAATGTTCTGCCGGCAATATCATTATACATTGTCTTATATCAGCAGAATATTCCGGCAGGATACAGGGCTGTCTTTTCGGGAGTATCTGCAGAAGGTCAGAATAGAGAAGAGCTGTCAATTGCTGGCGGGCAGTGATATGCGGATTGGGGAGATCGCCCGGGCAGTGGGATATGAGGATAAAAAGTTTTTTAACAGCATTTTCAGAAAAATTGTAAAAATGACGCCCAGGGAGTACAGAAGTCTTTCGGCAGTGAAAGGATAACTGCCTGTCTGCCCAATCTGTTTTTAATGTTTTTGCTGAAGAAACCCTTAAAAAGCTTACAAATTTGAAAGCTAACAAAACTGTAAGCATATAAAATTATATAAAATTGCAGCGATTTATGGAAAAGCCGCTGCAATTTTTATTTTGCTAAAAACAGTGATTTTAAGAGAAAAACAGACAATTTATGATACGAAAAATTGTATTTTATTTAGGAAAATTGCAAAAAAATTGAGAAAAGTTGTTTAATGGGGTAATGCATATTGTAATGCAAAATAATGTAGAATCTCAAAACGACCGGATATTATTGAGTGGGAGAGGGAAAATCATGAGAAAATGGAAAATTGCGTTTATTGCATCCTCAGGGGGGCATCTGGAAGAAATATCAAAATTAAAGACAATTGAACAGCAAAATGACTGCTTTTTAATAACGGAAAAAAGTGACTTTGAATTAAAAAACTTTTGCAGCAGAAAATATATGACTTCCCAAACCAACAGAAAACAGCTCACCTTTCTGCCGAAATTTTTCTGGTTGTTTATAAAAGCAATTTATATACTTTTGATGGAAAAGCCGGATTTCATTATAACAACCGGAGCTTTGATCGCATATCCCTTTTGCGTAATAGGGAAACTGATGAGCACTAAAATAATATATGTGGAGTCTTTTGCAAGGGTCCAGACCCCCTCTTTGACAGGGAAACTCTTGTATAGCTTTACGGATTTGTTTATTGTCCAATGGGAAGATATGCTGAAATTATATCCGAAGGCCATGCTCGGAGGTGGGATATTTTGATTTTAGTTACATTGGGCACCCAGCAGTTCCAGATGAACCGGCTTGTAGAGGCGGTTGATAAGATCGCTCCTCAATTAGAGGAAGAAGTATTCATACAGACAGGTTCTTCTGCTTATGTACCGGTAAACTGCCGTTATGCAGATTTTGTTGACAGCGAAAAGTTTAATGGGATGATAGAGGAATGTTCCATTTTGATCACGCATTCAGGAGTAGGCTCCATTATGTCGGGTCTGTTAAAAGGAAAGCCGGTGATTGTTGTCCCACGGTTAGAAAAGTATCATGAACATGTGGATGATCATCAGCAGCAGATTGCAGAAGCATTTGCAGGCAAGGACTGTGTTTTATACTGCAGGGACCTGGACAGACTGCAGGAATATATAGAAGAAGCAAAAAACCATAAGTTTGCCCCTTATATAATTCAGGGTGGAAAAATTGAAGATATTATTCTTGATTACCTTAAAATTTTTGAATAGCGGGCAATTAAAAATAATGTTATAAGAGAGAAACTTGAATGAATAGAAAAAATAGCGGAGCAGAGACAAATGTACTGCAGATTTGTCTTGATATTGCGGTATTGGCAGGGGCCTTTGCAGTGGAATATTTTATTTTTTTTAACAAGATAAGTAAGACGGAGGCGCTATATTGCCTGACAATGGTAGAAGCGTTTGCAGTGATCTACATTCTGTCCAACAAGGAAGCACGTATTTATAATGTTACCTTGTTTTTTTATCTGGACAGGTTTTACCGGATCATAACAAAATCCTGGGGTCTGGCTGCCGTTACAACAGCCATGGTTTTGTTTGTCTTTAATCCGGGAAAGAATATCAGAAGATTCTATTTTGTTTTTCTGATGATTTCTTATTTTCTTCTGAGTATAAATATCATTTTCAGCAGACTGCTGCAGTTTGTAAAATGCAGCGCTCAGGCACCGCGTGCAGCTTTTGTAGGAGTCTTTGATGAATATAAGAAATTCACTTATTTTCTCAATAAGACCAGTATCAGGCTGAACGAAATAGGGTATATTCTGAGGGCCGGAGAAGAAGCAAACGGGATGTATAATGTTCTGGGATATTTAGAATCAATGGAGGAAATTATACGGACCCATGAAATTGACCAGATTTACTTTATTCAAAGGAATCATGAGAGTATATCTGAGATACAGCAGTATATTGATATATGTATGGAGATGGGAGTGACGGTCAAAGTAGTGATCGACTCTTCTGCACGGCGAAGGCTCAGCAGTTATGTCAGCTCGGTAGGCACCTATCCTGTAGTCACCTACCATACCATCACACTTAACAATTATGAACAGTTTTTGAAAAGAGTCATGGATATTGTAGTCAGTATATTGGGGATCATAGCAGCCTGTCCTGTTCTGCTTGTCACTGCGGCAGCCATAAAGCTGGATTCACCGGGGCCTGTTATTTTTAAACAGGTACGCGTCGGGAAAAATGGCCGTCACTTTCATATGTATAAATTCCGCAGTATGTACACCGATGCGGAGGAGAAAAAAAGAGATTTATTGGAACAAAATGAGATGACAGGCGGAGTTATGTTTAAGATCAAGGATGATCCCAGAATAACAAGAGTGGGAAAATTCATCAGAAAAACCAGTATAGACGAACTTCCTCAGTTGTTCAATGTTTTACAGGGAAGAATGAGCCTTGTGGGGACAAGACCGCCTACACTTGATGAAGTGGGAAAATACCGAAGGAGCCAGTGGCGGAGAATCAGTATTAAACCGGGGATCACAGGAATGTGGCAGGTAAGCGGGAGAAATGATATAACGGATTTTGAACAGGTAGTAGAACTGGATTTGAAATATATCGACAACTGGTCCCTGTTATTGGATCTTAAAATATTGTTTTGCACCGTACATGTTTTATTTGAAAGAAAAGGTGCATATTGAACAGGAAAATAATAGGAGACGGCGTGAGATGAAAAATAGAATCATATTGGATTCACCGCTGATAGAGGGAAACCGTATTACATACAGCTATCATGCAGAGGGAGAATGGCAGAAGGTATTTCGGCCGGAACAACCGTTTTTTGTGGAATATTCTGCTGACATTTCAGAGATACCGGAGAGTATAGCAGTGATTCCGTTTTTATGTAACACACTGCCGATTTCCTGGGTCTGGAATGCGGAAATACAGGTCCCTTCCTGTGACTGGGATTTTTATCATTGTATAGAGGCAGTTAAGCAGGGATATAAGGATATGTATCCTTCGGTCAGGTTTGCCGGAACCTTCACTGCATACAACATTATAAAAAATGAAAATCCAAGGAATAAGGGCGCAGCCGCATTCTTCAGCGGAGGAGTGGATGCTTTTCATACACTGGTGGAGCATCTGGAAGAGAAACCGGTTCTGTTAACCGTATGGGGAGCAGACATAAAGTTTGAGGATGAAACAGGATGGCAGAAAGTGTTTCATCACCTGGAGAAAACAGCAGAGGAATTTCAGCTTGATTATGTGACTATTAAATCAAGCTTCAGGCTGTTTTTAAATGATGATGAATTAAATAAAAAAGTTGTGGAAAGTGGTGATGGCTGGTGGCATGGGTTTCAGCATGGAATTGGGATCATAGGCCATGCTGCACCTATTACCTGCCTGATGGGAAAATCCACAGTATATTTTGCATCTTCTTTTACAAGTAAGGAAAAAGGAATCATTACCTGTGCTTCGGATCCCACGATTGATAACCATCTGCGTTTTTGCCAAGTTAAGGTTGTTCATGATGGATATGAGTTTGACCGTCAGGATAAGGTACATAATATTACTTCTTTTTCCGGGAAAACAGGGATTGCCATTCCTCTGAGAGTATGCTGGCAGTCAGACGGCGGCGAAAATTGCTGTGAATGTGAGAAGTGCTGGAGAACGATTCTGGAGATTACCGCAGAAGGCGCGGACGCCAAAGAATATGGGTTTCCTTATACAAAAAAGCAGCTGAGACAATTTCCGAAAATCTATTATGACAAAAGAAATATTCCGCCCTATCGAAGAGACAGCGTTTACAAAAGGGCACAGGATACCATGAGACAAAAGATTGAAGTTACAGTACTGCCAAAAGAGCTGCAGTGGTTTTATAAGATGGATATAAAAAAATTAGGTTACCATCCAATCTATCAATTCCTGTCCGGATGTAAACGAAAAATAAAAACCATCATAAATATTAATAAGTAAAGGATGGATCGCGGAAGGTAAGAATGGGAACAAACAAAAAAACAATGATCAATGTTATCTGCAGCCTTATGGTTTTGGCTGCAAATGTGATAATCAATTTTTGGCTGTCTCCCTATATCGTAAAAAATATAGGAGTGGAGGCTAACGGATTTATAACACTGGCAAATAATTTTGTGACATATGCACAATTAGTGGCAGCGGCTCTGAACAGTATGGCAGCCCGCTTTATCTCTATTTCATATGTGCAGAAAGATTATAAAAAAGCAAATCTCTATTATAATTCAGTCTTTTGGGGGAATTTGATCATTACTGTGCTTTTTTTGATACCCGCAGTGTTTACGATTGCCAGACTGGAAGTCATGATCCGGATTCCTGAAAATATTATATTTGATGTTAAAGTGTTATTCAGCTTTGTGTTTTTTAACTTTTTGCTTACAACAGGGGTTCCGAACTGGGAATGCGGAACTTATATTGCCAACAGGCTGGACCGTTCCTATATTCCGCAGATGGGGACAGCGTTGTTCCGCTGCCTGTTTCTTTTCTTGATATTCACTGTCATGGCCCCAAAGGTTTATTATGTGGGCATGGCTTCTTCCGCGGTGACGGTGCTTCTGCTGCTGTTTAACTGGTATAATACGCACAAATTGACACCGGAGTTAAAAGTTTTTCTGCGTCCGAAGGAGATGATCTGTTCCAAAGATGCAATCCGGAAACTTGTTGGCTCAGGAATCTGGAATACAATTTCTAATGTGGGAAATATACTTTTGAGTGGTTTGGACCTGATTATCTGTAATTTATTTCTAGGAGCAGCAGCTATGGGGATATTGTCTTTATCGAAAATACTGCCGAATTACATGCAGCAGTTATCGGCGGCTATTCGTGGTGCATTTGCCCCGGAGCTTACCATTAACTATGCAAAGGGCGATAAGACGGCAATCTTTCGTGACATGAACCGGGCCATGAAGCTGACTTCCATTGTCATGACCATACCCATTGCAGTCATAGTTGTTTTAGGGGACAAGTTCTTTCAATTATGGGTTCCTTCTCAGGATGCGGAATTATTGCAGATATTGTCAGTGCTGTCTATTTTAGGATACATGTTCACCAGTGGAATTCAGATACTTTACAATGTTTTTACAACAGTGAACAGAGTAAAAGAGAATGCGGCTGCCATGTTGATAAGCGGATGTATATCCTGTCTGATCACTCTTATATTCGTAAAATTTACGGATTTTGGTATTTATGCAGTGGCAGGGGTGAGTACGGTATGTAATTTGGCCAGAAATATGGTATTTACACTGCCGGCTGCATCAAAATATCTGGGTTTTAAGTGGAACAGATTTTATTCTCAGGTGGCTATGACAGTAGGGTCATCAGGAATTTTGATTTTCGTTGGTTTTTTAGTTAAGAGAATCCTTCCTGACGGCTCATGGCCAGGATTGATTTTTTCAGCGGTTGTTTTAGGCGGTATTGGTCTGCTTATAAACATTGCTGTTATTTTGGAAAAAGATGACCGGCAGTATTTGCTTGAATGGATCAGGAGTAAAATCTCCTGAAGCGGATGGCTGCCGGACATAGAGATAAGATCTATGGTGATCAATAAATGAAATCCAGTTCTTTCATTTTTTGAAGAAATTTTATAACAGCAGAAGTGCATTCCTCTTCTGAGACTTCATAATCTTCCATAAGTCTCTTAATAATGTCCCCCACCGTAATTTCCGTCTGTATTAAATTCCAGATATCATTACCGGCACCTTTGATCATAAAATACTTTCCGGAATCAAAGTCTACCATGACTTTTTCACCGGATAAATCTGTTACATTCAATTTTTTCTTCAGTTGTATTATGGTATATTTATCCATTGTTTACCTCCATGTAAATGAATTTATTATAAAATTATTGTACCTTATTTTAAGAAAAGCGGCAAGGAATTAATTAGATAAAATAATAAAAAACAATAAAATTAGTGATAACATTACGAAAAACATTAAATTATCAATTAATTTTTGCAAAGTAATGTTATTTGCTGCTGCCGGAAACGTTTTCAAAAGAGGAGGATCTTATGTCTGCAATATGTGGCGCTGTCAGTCTGAATGGTAAGAAGATCGGAGCAAAAGAGTGCAGTATCCTGAAAAGCGCATTTTCCGACTGTGTGATTGACCGGTGGGAAGAGATAAAAGAAGACGATATCTATATGGGGTGCGGAATACAGTATTTTACCAAAGAAGCTGTAAGTGAGCAGTTACCCATAAAAGCGCAGGAATTTTTTTTCGACGCGGACGTTATCCTGGATAACCGCAAAGCATTATTAAAGCGCCTTCATTTTGAAGAGCAGGATGCTGTGACAGATGGCAGACTGTTATACCTGATGCTTCAAAAATATGGGGAAAGCTGTCAAAATGATCTGCTGGGAGCATATGCTGCTGTCTGGTATGACAGGAGAAAAAAAGAAGTCACGGTTCTGGCAGATGCCGTTGGCTACAGGTATGTGTATTACCTGATCCGCGACGATGTGTTTTATTATTCTTCTCTGATGAGACCTTTGGAGGAGCTGTGCGGTGAGCTGAAAATAAATGAACGGTGGGTGGCAGATTACATAGGGCAGGATAATCTGAACGCATTTACAGAGGCGGAAGAGACACCGGTTTTGGGGATTTACCGTACGGCTCCGGCCGGATTCCTGAAAATTACGCAGAAAGATATTAAGAAACGCTGTTACTGGCAGCCTTATCAGAAAAAGAAAAAAACAGTGTATAAAAGTGATAAGGAGTATAAAAAGCATTTTCTGGATCTGTACAGAGAATGTACAGCCTGTCTTCTGCGTTCTCCGGGGGAAACAGCCGTTTTATTAAGCGGAGGTTATGATTCCACTTCGGTTGCCTGTCTGGCAGCAAAGGAACTGGAAAAGTGCGGAAAAAAGCTTTATTCCTTCACCTCTGTACCTTTTCACGGGTATGAACCGGACTTGGGGAAGGGCTATATCACGGACGAGACAGAACTTGTTCAAAAAACAGCAGATGTGGTGGAGAATCTGGAATGTACCTTTATGAACATGCCGGAAATGAACTGCTGGTATGACAGAAAAAAATATATGAGGATTTCGGAGATACCCTATAAGTCGCCTCAAAATATGCTTTGGATTTATGAGGGGATGAGACAGGCATACAAGAAAAATGCAAGGATTATGCTGGGCGGTATGTTTGGCAACGGAACGGTTTCTTTTGATAATGCGATGGTATATCTGGCCTGGCTTTTCAGGAGGGGAAGATGGATAACCCTGTACAGGGAAGTCTGCGGAATCAATAAAAAACTGCATTTTACGAAAAAAAGCGTTCTGCAGACAGCTGTGAAGGATTCTTTTCACAAAAAAGTGAAAAAGGCAGACAGAGAAGCCCTGTTCGGGAAATCTTTTGTCAGAAGGGACTATCTGAAAAAAAACGGCTCGGACAAAAGGCTGCTGCGGCTGGATAAAAAAATCCAGAAATGCTCCTATTCCCATAAGGCCTATCAGCAGGCATTCCTCACAGCAGATACTCTGCGTCATTACGGAGAGTATATGCAGAAAAATTCTCTGTTTACAGGAGTGATCATGCGGGACCCTACCAGGGATAAGAGGATGATCGAATTTGTGACCTCCCTGCCGTACGGACAGTTTACCCATAATGGTGTCAGGCGCCGTCTGATCGCTGAATATATGAGGGATATTGTGCCGGCTCATATTCTGAAAGAAAAGGGCATGGGAAGGCAGAGCGCAGATTTAAAACAACGCCTGCTTCCCTTCAGCAGTCAGATCGAAGAAGAGTGGAAGGAAAACTACAAAAAATTCTCCGGCAGCACCTGTATTGACTGCAAAAAGGCACTGACAGGATTGGAGGAAAAGGGGATAAAGGATATGACGGATTTTGAGATTGTGCGCCATATTTTTACTAATATATTATTGGAATATCTCGAAGCGAAAAAGTCTTACAATGTTGATAGAAGAGTTGATTAGTGATTTTAAACAGGATAATATAGGTAACACAAAAGGAGGTGACAAGTATGAGAAAAACATGGATAATACCAGATGTAGATGTTCTGGACGTAAAGGAAACAGCCTTTGGCGTAATGAATCCAAACAACCCTGATTCAGAAAAAACTGCAGTGACAGATGATCAGGGAAACATTTTAGGATGGAAACAGGAATTCGGTGAGGCTGCTGCATCTCTTTAATTTCAGTATAATGTATTTTAGTAAAAGAATGACTGCTGGACTACAGGGGGTCATTCTTTTTTAAAAAAGTAAATCTAACAATATTGATAGAAAACTTGAATCATATCTGTAATGAGCATATGATGTAACATATAAAAGGAGGAGGTTATCGCTATGAAAGAATCATGGGTTAGGCCAGATATGGAAGTGTTGGATGTAAAAGAAACAGCTTTTGGTCCCCAAAATCCCAAAATGCCAGATAGTGATAAAACTGCTGTAATAGGACCGAATGGGGAAGTGATTGGGTGGGAGCAGTCATATGGAGAAAATAATACATCAGCTTGAGTGTATGTGAATAAAAATGAAAAAATGACTGGTGAGTGCACATCAGTCATTTTGTATTATACGACAGAAAATCAGAGATAAAGTGAAGAATATACGATGGCAAAATATAAAATATATGGTTTGAATGTTTATTCAGAAATAGAACTGCCTTCCACGTTTCAGCTTTCCGATGACAGTGAGACAGAGGCAGAGATCGTAAGGGCTGACCTGACAGAAGAGTATGGTAAGGCAGAGGCATACAAGGAAACGCAGGTGCAGGTATCTGTGGACAAAGAGGGAAAGCAGGCATGGATGATGCAGAAGCTTGCCAGAGAGTGCAGTCTCTTATATGTCTTTTCGGTGGGCTTGTTCAGAATAACCCGGGGCAGGAAAATTGAATATCATAAGACAGCAGAACTTGATATATATCAGTTGGAACAGTGGATTCTCAATATGTGTATGACCATACTCCTGATGCAGAGAGAAAAAATCGTCCTTCACGGAAGCGGGCTGGAATATAAAAACAAACTTCTGATCATCAGCGGGGAGAGCGGAAGTGGAAAATCCACGCTGACAGATGCGCTTTTACAGCATGGCTTTTCATTTGTTTCTGATGATGCAGTTGTTATGGAGGAAGAAAACGGAGTTATATACGGAATCGGCGCGTATCCACTGAGGCGTCTCTGTGGGGACGTGGTTAAGAAGCAGGGTATCAGCAAAGCGCAGCTGATACGGATTCCGGACGGCGGCAGGGAAAAGTATGGATTGTGCATGAAAGACTCCTGTATGGAAGAACGGGTTTTGGCTCATGTTCTGGTGATCCTGCAGGCAGGAACGGTTTCTGAGGTTTGTGCAGAAGAGATCATGGGGGGAGAAAAACTGAATCTGGTAACAGAAAGTCTCTATAAGAAAACTTCTTATAAGAGAATGGGGTTTACGCCTGAAATGATGACGGAATGTCTGCAGGCTGCAAAGCAGCTAAGAATATTCAGAATGGTGAGACCGACAGAAGGAATGACAACAGATCGGCAGAGAGAACTTATCGTCAGGATTATGGAAGATTTGAACGGAAAGCCGGATTGAGACATAAAAAAGAATGATCAAACGATCACACTGAGGAGGGTAAAAGTGTTCAAGATAATACTGACAAATTTCAATTTGGAAAAAATATTCTGGATCATGAAGTCCAGGATTAAATATATGATTCTGGCAGCTTTACTGCTGGCTGCGGGAGGAGGGATTTTGGCAGCATGGAAGCAAAATACCACTTATATGGCGAAAATTTCCTTTTATGTATACAGCAGTCCGGATTATGTAACAGATACTGGAGTGAATATAAGCAGTAATGAGATGACTCAGGCTAAAGGGCTTCTGGACAGTTATATGCAGATCATCGGAAGCAACCGCTTTTTAAAGGCTGTTATGGAAGAGACAGGTCTGAAGGAATATAGTATCGGAAGGCTGAGAGGAGAGATTGGTGCTACCGCTGTAGAGAATACGGCGGTATTTCATGTAAGCGTTTATGACAGCAGCCCTGAGAATGCCATGAATATAGCAAACACCATAGGAAAGCTGGCACCGGATGAAATTATCAGCGTAGTAAAATCAGGAGGAATTGAAGTCCTTGATGAAGCGGAGCTTCCTACTGTCCCATATGCCTCAACCAGTGTGGTAAAATATGCACTTCTGGGCGGAGCGGCAGGATTTTTTCTGGCAGCCGTATGTTTTCTGATAAAAGGGATGCTGAATACTACCATCAGAAGGCTTTATGAAATTGAAAATCTCTTTACAATTCCAATTCTCGGAACGGTTCCTCAGATTTTATCTGAAAAAGAAGGCGAAAAAGCAGATGTATATTTAAACGAAAAGAGCTCCTTTCATTTAAAGGAAGCTTACAGCAATATCCGGGCAAACCTGTTGTTTACAAGGCGGGGTGAAAAATGTCCGGTATATGCAGTCACAAGTGCAGATGTCAATGAAGGGAAAACATTGAACGCATTTAATGTGGCAAAATCCTATTCCAATCTTGGAAAAAAAGTTCTGCTCATAGACGCGGATATGAGAAAAAGTGTTATGGGACAAATTCTAAAGGTAAATACAGAAACCGGATTGAGCCAGTATCTGGCCGGCATTGTGGAACGGCTGGAAATTGTTTCTGTTGATGCCAATATGGATCTGATCCTTGCCGGCAGTATTCCCCCAAACCCCGCAGAATTACTTGCAGGTGATCAATGGTATCAGCTTCTGCAGGAGTGTAAGAAAAAGTATGATGTAATATTTATAGATACACCGCCTATCGGAATTGTATCGGATGCCTTGTCTATGGCGAAAGCAGCTACAGCTTTTATACTGATCGTGCGGGAAATGATGACAAAATTCGACCGTGAAGAAAAAGTGGTGCGGAAACTGGAAGCCCTGGATGCCAACATAGGCGGTTTTATTTATAACGGAATTTCGGCCAAATCACCGGATTATGAATACAGGCATTACAACAACGAATATGAAAAAAAGAAATAATGGAGACAGAGAAAAGATTATGGCAAAGGTAAGTGTGATCCTGCCTGTATATAATACGGAAAAATATCTGCCGCGATGCCTGGATGCGTTAGTAAACCAGACTTTGGAGGACTTGGAAATCATAGCGGTAGATGATGGCTCTACAGACCATTCCCCGGCAGTTCTCAAAAAATATGCCGGTATATACGGGGATAAAATCCGTATCATCACAAAAGAAAACGAAGGTCAGGCAGCAGCCAGGAATATGGGCATCAGAGCCAGCAGAGGAAAATATATTGGATTTGCAGATTCGGATGACTGTGTAGATGTATCCATGTTTGAGAAAATGTATCTTCTGGCCGAGGAAAGAAAATGCCATATGGTGGAATGCCATTATCATTATATACAGGAGACAGAAAAGGGAAATAAAGAACTGCACACCCGGGGAAATATCCGTCAGCACGCAAACAGGAGGGATATGTTTATAGATCCTCAGGTATCACCCTGGAACAAGTTATATTTAAGAGAAATACTTCTGCGCCCGGGACTTGATTTCCCGGAAGGACTTATTTACGAAGATACATCTTTTTACATCAAAACGATTCCTTATGTGTTGAAATCTGCCTATTTGGATGAACGTCTGGTCTATTATTTTCTTCGGAATACATCTACCATGAATGTAAATAAAAATAAAAAAGTTGCAGATATTTTTTGTGTATTGCAGGATATCCTGGATTTTTACAGAAGATATGGTTTTTATGAGCAGTTTGAAAAGGAACTGGAGTATTTCTGCACGAAAATATTATTCTGCAGTTCTCTGAGCAGGATCGGCAGGGTGAAGGATGCCGCGCTTGAAAAGGAACTGCTGGACAGAACCTTTTGCTTTGTTTCTGAAAAATTTCCGGAATATAAAAAGAATCCTTATTTCACAGGAAAGACAGGTTGGTATATAAAACATATAAACCGCAGAAACAGCAAATACATAGGAAAAATTTTAGGACATGTGATGAAAGGATAACAAATGAAGGTATCAGTTGCAATGGCAGCCTTTAACGGTGAAAAATTTATAGAAGAACAGCTTGCATCTATTCTGTCTCAGACCAGACCTGTAGATGAAGTCATTATCTGTGATGACCGGTCTTCTGACAGGACAGCAGAACTGGCAGAAGATTTTATTGCCAGAAAGCACCTGCAGGATACCTGGAGGGTGGAGGTGAATACGCAGAATGTGGGATATGCGTCAAATTTTATAGGCGCTGTGCGAAAGACTTCAGGAGATGTGGTTTTCTTTTGCGATCAGGACGACATCTGGCTTCCGGAACGGGTTGCCGAGATGGTGCACATTTTAGAAAAGAACCAGGAGATTCAGCTTCTCTGTTCAGAATTTGAGATCTTTTTGGATTCACCGGATGCCCTTTCTCCACAGAAATGGGAGTTGAAACAGTTTAAAAATGACAAATCCCTGGAGAAGGTTTCTTTTACACCAAAGTCTGTGTTTATTGGCTGCCAGGGATGTACAATGTGTATGCGCAGAACCTTTCTGCAGATCATAGAACCCTACTGGCATAAGGGATGGGCTCATGATGAGTATGTATGGAAGCTGGCTCTTTGCATGGACGGTCTGTATATATATCATGCCAGCACATTAAAAAGACGGATCCACGATGCCAATGTTTCTCTGGGTAAAATGAGAGAAATCACAAAGCGTCTGCAATTTTTAAATGAATATCTGGTCGGCAGTCAGGCAGCACTGAGATTTGCGGAAAATATGGGACTGGAGAAAAAGAAGATCCGTATTCTGAAAAAAAATATCTATGCATCCAGGCTTAGAATTGAACTTCTTCAAAACAGAAAGTACTGGAATATCATACCTTTGACATTGAGATATTCTGCTTGCTACCACAAAAGACGTGCCATACCAGTGGAACTGTATATGGCGCTGAAAGGCTGAAAATGGGTTTGGGTTATGACAGGATCATATGAAACAGGAAGTAAATATATAAAAAACGCAGGAGAAAAAGATGTTTTTCGGGCAGTGGCAGGTTTGTTTTTATTCTCTTTATTTGTGATGCCCCAATATTTCGGAATCCCACTGCCTGTGTTTGATCTTACAATTCTGCGTATTCTGACAGTTCTTCTGACGCTGCTGATACTTTGCAGTGACAGCAGAAAACATGATTTTATAACGATGGTAAAAGAGGCAAGGTTCACGCTTATATTACTGCCCTACTTAGTGGTGATCACATACACAATGATCTTGAGGGCAGATATCAATGCTTTTTTAAATCCGTTTATTGAGTTATATTGTTTTTATTTATTAATTTACATATTCAAGTATTCTCTGGGTTTTCACAATTCCTTCCGCTGTATTTTGGCCTTTTGTTATTTGCTGGCAATCCTTGGGATTGTGGAATATGCAATTGGCCGTTCACCTTTTTCTTATCTGGAAACAATCAAAGGTATTTATACCGGCCAGTTCATACGCTCCGGACATTACAGGATTATGAGTTCCTGTGTCCATTCCCTGGGCTATGGACTGCTGATCGTCTCAGTGGTGCCTTTTTCCTGTATAGATCTGCAGAATGATCGGATTGATATTTTTAAACGACCATTTTTGCTGCTTTTGTGGTGCGCAAATGTATTTTTTACAGGATCAAGATCTACTTTGGGGGTATTTTTATTGGAACTTGTAATCCTGTTTTTTGTATCATGTAAAGAGAGTAAAAGAAAAAATACTTTGATGATGACTGCTGCTTTGATTTTGTTCATAGTATTTTTGATGATTTTTCATAATACAGATTTCGGAAGATATATTATGCTGCAGATTACCACACTGGCAGATGAAGTGCTGGGAACCTCCTATGCAGCCCATTATGGGGCCAGTAAAGAGGCATTAGGCAGCAGCGCCAATTACAGGGAACAGCTCAAGTATATTTTTACTTTAGACTGGCTGAATCCTTTGTTGGGAATAGGAAGAAAAAGATCTTTTTCTTCTGAGCTTAACGGTTCCTTTATCGTGTCTGTTGACAATTTTTATATTGCGGAATATATCCGGTATGCGTATCCCGGATTAGCAGCATTTGTTCTGTACATCAGTTATTTTATTGGGGGGCTGGTGAAAAAAAGTATCCGGAGACAAGATGCCATTTATAAAGTATTGCTGATAGGATGCCTGTGCTATCTTATTAATCTGTTTTGGGTGGACTCTTTGCAGACACTTAAATACTTATATGTTTTGCTGGCGTTATACTGTAGCCTTGATTTTGAAACAAGAAAAAAAAGAAGTAATGTTAATGTGTCAAAATACATGAAAAGGTGAGAGTGCATATGAAGAAAGTAAGCATTGTTATTCCCATATATAACGCGGAAAAGTATTTGATAAACTGTATAAACAGTATTCTGAATCAAACTTACAAAAATATAGAGATACTGCTGGTGGATGACGGAAGTAATGATGGCTCAAAAAAAATTTGTGAACAGTATCAGGAAAAGGATGAAAGGATCCGGGCCTTTTTTCTGGATAATCATGGGGTAAGTACAGCCAGAAACTTTGGAATGGATATGGCAACAGGTGATTATATTATCTTTGTGGATGCAGATGATACCATTGATCCCGATACAGTGGGAGATAATGTGAAGCTTGCGGAAGAAAACAATGTGGAGCTTGTCCTTTTCTGCTTCCGATATCTGTTAACAGAGGAAAGGCACATAAAAGAAAACGAGCTGAAGGAGAATTTCTGCGGAACTTCCGATGCATTTTTTAAAAACCATTTTAATCATATCCTTGATATGGAACTGGTAAATCCGCCGTGGAATAAGTTAATAAAAAAATCCTTATTGGACAGGAGCTATATCAGGTTTCATCCGTCCTATTCCATTTGTGAGGATATGGCTTTTTCTATAGATGTTTTATCCGCGGTGGACCGTCTGGCTGTAAATAGAAAGGCATATTATAATTACTTTTTAAAAACCTCAGGAAGTCTGGTTTTTACATTTCATGAAAACTATTTTGAAGCAGCGACTCATTTTTATAATAAGGCTCAGAAATACTGCTGTAAATTTCCAAGCCACGAACCGCAGATGAACAAAATAGATACCATATACGCAGGTCTTGTTATTGCATATATACAACAAATCTGTTGTTATGATAAGTGGGATAGAGAAAAGAAATTTAAATATCTCAGCCGGATCACGGAAAGCAGTATATTCTGTAATGCTTTACAAAATGCCAGGCTGCCGGGGAAAAAAAGAATTGCAAGAATGCTGATTCGATGCCAAGCTGAGAAAACCCTTTATTTTTTATACAATATAAAAAGCAGACTGCAGCTCCGTGAGAAATTAGTGAAAATAAAATATAAAGTGGAAGATGGAATGCTGTTAGGTTCTGTTTATGACTATTTTATGAAGAAAACAAAATACAGAGACCGAAAGCTTACTTTCTTGTATAACGTGATAATCGGTCAAAAACACAGAATGTTATATTACAAAAAACTGAAAAAAAAGTATTTGGACCGTGCACTGCAAAATACATATTGGGAAGAGCAAGAGAAAAAGGAAAATTCGGAAACGGTGTGGATCTGCTGGCTGCAGGGAATGGACCAGGCACCTCTGCTTGTAAAAAGGTGTTATGAATCCATCAGAAGATCACTTCCGAATAAAAAGATCATCTTAGTGGACGAAGAAAATATTTATGACTATGTGGTATTACCGGATTATATTGTGGATAAGCGGAAGCAGGGGAAAATCGGAAATGCTCATTTCAGCGATTTGATCAGGCTGGAATTACTCATAAAATATGGGGGGTACTGGATTGACGCAACTGTGTTATGTACAGACGCGAAGCTTTTTTATTATATTGATTCCCTGCCTCTGTTTATGTTCAGTTTTTACTATTTTGGATTTAATCCGGAGATAATGGAAACAAATAACTGGTTTATTAAGAGTACGGCCAACAACAATATTATATGTCTGGTGAGGGAACTTTTGTATGCTTATTGGAAAGAAAACAACAGGCCGGTGCATTATTTTCTGTTTCATATATTTATGACTATGGCATTGGAGTGCTATGAAAAGGATTACAAAGAGATGCCTGTTGTAAGTCAGGCGGATGCTCATATTTTGGCATCCTATATCAGCGAACCATACAACCGGAATAAATATGATATTTTGAAACTCAGCACCGGAATCCATAAATTAAATACCAGGTTTGATGAGAGAGCAGTGAACAGAAAGAATACATTTTATGATGTGATCATAAAACAGGGGAATTATCAGGAGATGCATAATGGATAAAAAACATACAGAAAATAATAATAAGATTCCTAAAATCATACACTATTGCTGGTTTGGAGGAAAGCCCATACCGGAGGAACTGCGGGCATGTATGGATTCATGGAAAAAGCTGAAGGGATATAAAGTGATCCGTTGGGATGAAACAAACTGCAGTTTTAATGAAAATGAATTTGTCCGCAGAACATATGCAGAAAAAAAACTGGGGTTTATCGGTGATTACTACAGATTGAAGGCAGTTTATGAATATGGAGGAATCTATCTGGATACAGATGTAATGATAAACCGTTCTTTTGATAGATTACTGTCACATACGGCATTTTTAAATTTTATTTTTGACTGTTCTGTGGGTTCCGCAGTGATTGGCGCTGAGAAAGGCAATCCGCTGATAGGTAATCTGATGAAAATGTATGATGCCACTGTTTTTACAGAAAATAAAAACGGTAAGACTTTGGAATGGAGGGATGGTAAATGCATGGTGAACGGCTATGTGACCAGCAATTATTATTATACATATTTTATACTGAAGCACTATCCGGAGTTCCGGTTAAATAATAAGATGCAGGATTTAAAAGATTTTGTTATTTATCCCAAGGAGTTTTTTGAAATCGGAACACTGTCAGGAAAACATTATGCAGTCCATCTGTGTGCCGGAGAGTGGAGAAGTGATTCCGGCAGAGCTGATGGCACAAAAAGCAAGATAAAGTCTGTTTTAAAAAGAAATCCAAAGGTTTTTGAAAAAATACAGATACTTGTGCGTAAGCGCCGATACAGGAAAATGAAAAAAGAGATTCCTTTTTATGCATATTATCTGGCACAGAGGAATCATGAAGAACTGCCGGAGTTATAAAAATGAATCATTTAGAAGAATACTGGCGCTGTTTTTTGGTCCTGTTAAAACAGCAGTTAAAAGGAATTTCCGCAGAGACACTGATGCTTACGGTACTGGCGGCAGTCATTGCCATACATCTTATTTGGTTTGTTTTTCACAGGCTGGCAGGTAAGGAAGGCTCCAAAAGAAGAGAGGCAGTTCTCTTTCTGATTGCGGGATATGCATGTTTTATGTATCAGGTCACTTTATATAACAGAGAGCCAAACAGCAGGAAAGGTGTTTATACAGAGCTTGACTTCGGAAACTGGTCCGGAGATTATATGGGCTTTCAGCAGAGGGTATACAGTTTGTTAAATGTGGCTCTTTTTGTTCCCTGGGGATTTTTACTGGCAGCCATAAGAGGAAAAGAGTGTATGTGCAGAAAAATATTTATGGTGTGTTCCGCCAGTTTCCTCACCAGCTTTACCATTGAAACTCTGCAGTTGATAACAGGAAGAGGATATTTTGAACTGACAGATATGATTACAAACGTATCGGGCGGTCTTCTGGGAGTGCTCATATTTTGTGCAGCCTGGGCTGTTTACAGTAAAAAGTACAAAGGCTGTACCGGCCATGAAAACAAAGGAGGTAGAAAGTGAAGAAAAAATTTTCCACGAAAGATATTTTTCTCATTGCTCTGAGCATCCTGGCACTGACTGTATTGATTTTTATTATCATCCATTCAGAAAAAAAACAACAGGAGGAGAGGGAAAAACTTGCCGCGGCAATGCAGCAGGAAGAAAGCGGGGAGGATGACGGCAGTCTGTATGCGGGTTCTTCAAAAGCGCTGATGATTAATGAAGTAAACCAGTCAGGCTGGATAGAATTGTATAACTGTGAAAAGGAAGATCTGGATATATCAGGCATTGCTGTTTTGGTTAATGGTGAAAAAAAAGCGGAGCTTACCAAACATACACGATTGGATGCAGGAAAGTTTCTGACACTGGACCTTGATGAAAAATTAGGCGAGGGGAAGGAGAATCTATTGTCGCTGGTAAAGGCGGACGGAACCTGTATCCAGTCATGGATCGTTCCGAAGCTTACTGAAAATGAGAGTTATGGACGAGTGGCAGACGGAGATATATCCATGGGATATCTGAATGCTACAAAGGGAGAAGCTAATGAGCCTGCGGAAAAAAAAGAAAAAGAGCAGTTGGAATTTTCTGTCCCGTCAGGTTTTTATGATTCTGCTTTTCCGTTGACTATTTCCGCTCCTGATCATACAGAAATATATTATACAACAGACGGAACGGTTCCCACGGAAAAGTCAGAGAAATATACAGCACCTGTCACAATTGAAAACAGGAGTGGTTCAGACTATATCTATGCGGATTCCGACGGAATCGGATATGAGCACAATTTTAAGCCTGCCAGCATACAGAAGGGGACCGTGATCCGGGCTGTCTATGTAGATGAGGATGGCAGGAGAAGTGAAGAAAAGATCCGCTCCTATTATGTGGGAGTCGGCGGAAGCAGTGATTTGAACAATATGCCGGTTTTATCTGTTACAGCCGATCCCCTTGATTTGTTTGATTACTTTACCGGTATGTATGTCTCGGGGCAAAGCTATGAAGATGCTCTTGCCCGGGGAGAGGGAAAAGATAACAGAAAAGCAAATTATCGGAACGGCTGGGTGAAGAAGGCCCATATAGAGTTTTTTGAATCCGGCAAGGACATGACATATGAAGGGGACGTCAATCTTTCTATGCTGACAGATATGAATATTACATCCCCGCAAAAAGGGTTTTCTGCGCAAATCACCGGAAGCGGCGGATGGGAAGGCTCTTCTTTGGAGCGCTTTCTTGATAAAACGGAAAATACCCTGACAATACAGACGAACAAATACGATAATGCCTACAAAATACGGGAATTGACAGCCAATAAACTGCTTGAAGAGACCAGTGTGGGAACGAATATCCTGATGCCCTGTGTTGTCTTTATAAACGGGGAAAATTGGGGCGGTTATATGCTGCGCGCGCCTTTTACCCGGGAGTTTATAGAAGAACAGTATGGGATAACAGGTGAAGAAGTGGTGACTGTCCGAAACGGTTCTGCTGATCAAAAGGAATTCCAGTCTCTGTATGATGAATTTTATAATTTTGTGACAGGCAGTGATATGAGTGATACATCAAAGTATGAAATAGTAAAGCAGGAAATGGATATCCGGAGTTATCTTGATTATTTCTGCGCCAATATGTATCTTGCCAATGCCCAATACGGACAGGAGGAGGCCTGTATATGGCGGACAGTATCTTCAGAAAATGGAGGGTATGCAGATGGCAGGTGGCGTTGGGTATTGGGAAGTATGGATATGACAATGGATAACGGAACCACAGGGCCGGTCAGTACAGCTTCGATCAATACGCTGTTACAGCCGGGCGTCACGGAGGATGCGTTTTTTCAGTCCCTGCTTGGAAGCGGAGAATTCAGACAGCAGCTAAAGGAATCCATGTACCGTATGGCAGATGACATATTTCCGAAAGAAAAAGCAGAAGCGATTGTAAATGAGACCGCACATAGGATTCAGAAAATGGCAGTCAGCAGCTATAAGCGGTTCTTCGGCAATGTAAAAGATGATTTTTATGCGGATGAAGTGGATAAAATACTCCATTTTTTCAATAACAGAAGCAAGTATATGCTGCATTATACAGATGAAATGATCAAGTGAGGCATTGTGATACACAGGGACGGGAGGGGATAAAATGGGAAATGATAATTTATCAGAAAAACCGGTTATCATGGAATATTTGAGTGAGCTGATACATGCTCAAATGGAAGATCGGATTCCGCAGCCTCTGCCAAAGGGTGTGACATTGGAAGAACTGCAGGAGACAGCGAAAAAAGGACAGATTTGTTATTTGATATTCGGAGCACTGCTTAAGCTGGATATTCCGGAGGCAGATGCAGAGAAGATGCGTCCGTTTGTGTTGAACAGTACCATAAAAACACTGTCCCAGGTGTGTGCAGTCAGGGAGATCCAGGAGAAATTGGAAGAAAATAAAATCCGGCATCAGGTTTTAAAAGGTGCTGTCATGAAGCATATATATCCAAGACCGGAATTTCGTGAAATGGGTGATATAGACATTATGATATATGAAGATTCCCTTGAACAGGCAGAGAAAGTGGTGGAGGAGCTGGGATTTGTGAAATATCAGACGGTTAAGCATCATGAGATCTTTTTCAAAAAGCCATTTTTAATGCTGGAAATGCATTGGTCTTTATATGATCAGAACGTTGACAGGAACCAGTCCGTCTATTTTAAGAAACAATTCCGCGCAGAGAAAAAAGAAGGATGGCAGTATTCTTATGAATTCAGTAAGGAAGACTTTTATGTTTATCTCATTTCCCATATGGCAAAACATTTCTATGAAACCGGCTGCGGAATCCGCAATCTTTTGGATATATATATCTATCAAAATGCATATAAAGCGACAATGGACAGGCGTTTGGTTGAGGAAGAGCTGCGAAAATGCGGGTTACTGAATTTTGAAAGAGAAATGAAGAATCTCTCTGTCATATGGCTGGATAATCTTGCAGGCGACACATTCTATAACAATCTTTTTGAGTATATGCTGGATTGTGGGATTTATGGAAAAGGGGAAAACGGAGTCTGGGGACAGCTTGCCAAGGAAATTACCTCGGATAAAATAAATAAAAGGTCCGTGCGAATGAAATATTATTTTCCTGCCTTAGGATATATGAAGGAGCATTATGCATGGCTGGATAAATTTCCGTATATGCTGCCCATTGCCTGGACATGCAGGGCATTTCAGGGGATCACACGTAAAGGCAGTATGGAAAGAAAAAAATATCTGGAGCGTGCAGAGCCGGAGAATATCGAAAAAGTCAGAATGATTTATCAGAGACTGCATTTGAATTTTAAAAAATAAAGAACTGGAAGTATATACTTATGAACCTGATAAGAAGAGGGATAAGATTTATAAAATACAATGAACACAAGTCTCTGACTTTTCTGGCATGGATCTATTCCGCTGTTTTCCGGCTCCAGATCCTTTATATGGATACGAAAAGGCTGAAGTGCAGGTGGGGAGCGGAAGGAGAGGAATCTCCCAAAGAGGCGGATGTTTCCCAGTATCTATATGCAAAAAAAGTCTCCTATGCTGTGGATCAGGTCTGTCAAAAAACAAAATGGGAGAGTAAATGTCTGGTGCGGGCACTGACTGCTCAAAAGCTGCTGCGGAGGAAGAAAATTGCAACCACCCTTTATCTTGGCTGTGGGTTGGATGAGAATGGGAAAATGATAGCTCATGCCTGGCTGAGATGCGGAAAAATGTATGTGACAGGGGGGGATGGAAGGGATTATGCAATTGTGGATAAATTCCGTGCAGGAGGATGCGGAAGGGAGTAAACCATGCTGCGGAAGATAAAAAAATTTATAAGTGACTGGGAGAATCAGTCTTCTTACATAAAGTGGATCGTGAATTACACAAAACCATATATACCTCAGCTTTCGCTGGTCATGTTTTTAAATATTATGGTATCTCTGGCATCGATCGGACTGGCTTTGATCGGAAAGCGCATGGTGGATCAGGCAAGTGCAGGCAATACGGTAACAAAGGTCATTCTTCTCTATGTGCTGATCGTTCTGGTGAGTCAGGCCATGATGTGTATTGGAGCACTGTCTGCGGTTGTAATATATGAGAAATTCGCATTTGGAATAAGAAAACAGGTGTACAGAAGGATTTTAGATACAAACTGGCTGGATGTGACAAAATATCACACAGGCGATCTGATGACGCGTCTGACTACGGATGTGGGAATTGTGGCGGATGGTATTTCCGTGACCATTCCCTCAATCCTGCAGCTGGCAGTACAGCTTCTGGCTACTTTTTGTACTCTGGCGGTATTTGACTGGAAACTGGCGGTGTTTGCCCTGGCAATCGCACCGGCCGCAGCACTGAGCAGCATGTGGCTGGGAAGAATACTGAAAAAACTACAGATGAAAGTCCAGGAGACAGAGTCCAGATACCGGTCCTTTATCCAGGAGAGTCTGTCTAATATACTTATTGTGAAATCTTTCCGGACAGAGGACTATTCCGTGGAAAAGCTTACCAGGCTCCGTGATGAAAGGCTGTACTGGGTATTAAAGAAAAACAGAACCGGTCTGGCTGCCTCCACCATATTAAGCCTGGCATTTCAGTTTGGCTATGTGGCTGCATTTGCCTGGGGGGCTGTGAGTATATCAAGAAATACAATAACTTTTGGTACCATGACAGTATTTTTGACACTTGTGAACCGTATACAGTCTCCGATCGTGAATCTGGCCCAGTCCATTCCCAAGCTGGTATCCATGATCGCTTCCGCGGCAAGGATTATTGAGATCCAAAAGCTTCCGGAAGAAACAAGTCTGGAAGAAAATATCAGGGGAGACCAGGTAGGCGTCAGAGTAAACAAGATATCCTTTGGCTATGGGGAGGATTTAGTATTTGACCAGGCATCCATTGATTTTAAGCCGGGAGAATTCACTGCCATTGTAGGGGCCTCCGGGATTGGAAAAACCACCCTGGTAAGGCTGATCATGGCATTCACCAATAAAGCGGCAGGTACCATCGAATTTTATAATGTTCATGGAGACAGGGAGAAAGCCAATGCCAGTGCAAGAGATTTTATTTCCTATGTTCCCCAGGGAAATACATTATTCAGCGGTACCATCCGCGAAAATATCCGTATGGGACGGCTGGATGCAACGGAGGAGGAGATTATGGAGGCTTTAAAGGGGGCTTCCGCAGATGGATTTGTATCGGGGCTTCCCAAGGGGGTTGATACGGTGATCGGAGAAAAGGGGCACGGAATATCAGAAGGGCAGGCACAGCGTATCGCAATAGCCAGAGCGCTTGTGCGCAAGGCACCGTTTCTTATTCTGGATGAGGCAACTTCTTCTTTGGATGAAGAGACAGAACTCAGGGTACTGGAAGGAATCAGAAGCTGGAATCCGGCACCCACCTGCCTGCTGATCACACACAGAAGGTCAGTACTGCAGTACTGTGACCGGGAAATCTGTATAGAGAATAAGAAATTGGGAGAAGTAGTCTGAGAACAGAAAGTAAAGGAAGGTTGGAGAAGAGATATGTATCGGATTTTGCTGGTGGATGATGACGCTGAGGTATTAGATGTGAACAGGAGATTTTTTGAAAAGAATAATTTTCAGGTGGAAATCTGTACAGATTCAACATCAGCAATGTTGTCAGTGAGAAGATTTAAGCCTGAATGTATTCTTCTTGATGTGATGATGCCAAAACTAAATGGTTACCAATTGTGCAGGCAGATGCGTAAGGTGACAGATGTACCGATTTTATTTTTATCCGGCAAAATTTCAGAGGAGGACAAGATCAGGGGCTTCCAGTGCGGAGCGGATGATTATATAGAAAAGCCTTATAGTCTGAAAGAAGTATATTTCCGTATTGTGGCAAATATACGAAGGCACCAGCAGCTTCTCAGGAAAAAGGATGAAAATATCATAGAGGTTTTTCCTCTGTCCATTCATCTGGAAAACCATAAAGTGTTTTATATGCAGGAAGAGATTCCCCTGACAAACAGGGAGTATGATTTGCTGCTGTGTCTGGCAAAATGTCCTGATAAACCGCTTACATTCAGGGAAATCGGGATATACACATGGGGAAGTTACAGGGAGGAAGACAAAAAAACAGTTATGGTGAATGTGTCGAGACTGCGGAAAAAGATTGTGGATTATACGGGACGGAAGGATCTGATCGAAACCGTCTGGTCTAAAGGCTACCGGATAAATAGGAAATAGCTTTTGAATTTGGACAGGAAGGGGATTTTACTTATGGCATGTCAGAATGAGCTTATAACCATAGTGGTTCCGGTTTATAACGTAGAAAAATACCTTGACAGGTGTATCCGTTCTATCCAGGCACAGACCTACAAAAATCTGGAGATCATTTTGATAGATGACGGATCAGAGGATCAATGCGGGGAGATCTGTGATCAATATGCGGAATCGGATGAGCGGATAACTGTGATACACAAGGAAAACGGCGGGTTATCAAGCGCAAGAAATGCGGGAATAGACATAGCTGCAGGGCGCTATATTGGATTTGTAGACAGCGATGATTACATTCATCCGGATATGTACGGCATACTTTATGACAGTATGAAAAGGAATGATGCAGATATTGCTGTCTGCGGACACTATACGGAAAAAGAAGAAAAGCTTATACTGGAGGAGCCTATTATAGATGAGGAGGCAGTCTATACATCCGGGGAGGCTCTTGAACTTTTGGTCAGGGATAGGGATATGAAGAGTTATGCATGGGATAAGCTTTACAAAAGGGAATTATTCTCCGGTATCCGCTATCCTGCAGGGCGTAATTATGAAGATGTGGCAGCTACGTATCTGCTCTTTGACAGAGCAGAGAGGATATGCCGGATTCCCGAATATCTTTATTATTACCAGATAAGGGAGGACAGTATTTCTTACCATGTCTCTGAAGCAAAATGGCACAGAAACTGCCGGGACAGCCTGTGGGGACAGATGGAAAGAATTACTTATTTTCATCAGAAAGGGTATGCTGATCTGGAAATGATGTCACAGGCAGAAATGCTCCCCTATATTTTTTCATTTATCAGCGGCGGTTATGTACTGGAGGACCCGGAAGGCGTTAATACTGCAAAAAAATATCTGCTCAGTCATAAGAGGCGGTTGGATGAGAATCCTTATATCGGGAAAAAAGATAAGCAGCTGGTCCGTATTTATGCACTTCCTCATTTTATATTTGAAGGATATAAGGTGATAAAAAAGTGTACGGAAAAAATGCGTCCTGTTTTTGGAAAGGCAGCCGCAGTCTGCAGACGTGTCTGCCGCATGAGCAGACAGTTTGATTTTGAGTTGAAACCAGGTAAAACCACCAGGATTTTTTCCTTTGAGCTTCCTTGTTTCGACAATCTCGGAGATCATGCCATTGCTTATGCACAGGAGGTCTTTTTGTCAAAATTATCCGAAAAGTATCCTTTTTTGCAGGTTCATGTGATTGACGCATGGGATACTTCAGACGCAGTCTTTCAACTGGGAAGAGAAATACATAAAAACGACCTGATATTTTGTCAGGGGGGAGGCAATCTTGGAAATTTATATCCTTTTGCAGAGGTGTTCCGCAGAAAAGTAATGAAAAAATTTTATAAAAATTCAATCATCCTGTTTCCCCAGACAGTCTATTTTACAGAAGATGAGAAGGGGGAAAATGCCCGTTTGGCAAGCCGCAGGGTATATGACCGGTGCAGGAGACTTCTTCTGTTAGCCAGGGATTCCGTCTCATACGAGCAGATGAGGCAGAATTTTCGGTCTCCTGCTGTTAAAATGATCGATATTGTGGCTTCTCTTGATGCTTCCTTCTGTGTGTCAGAAAAAAGAGAGGGGATTCTTCTTTGTCTCCGTTCTGACGCGGAGAGTGCTTTGAATGCAGATGAAAAAAAGTATCTGCAGGCGTGTTGTGAGAAGGCAGCAGGAAAAATACATATTACAGATACAGTCATGGGAAAAGAGATCACAAGCAAAGAACGGGAAAACCAGCTGGTCAGGAAGTGGAGGCTTTTCGGAAGATCACGGCTGGCAGTTACGGACCGGCTCCATGGAATGATTTTTGCTGTCATCACGAAAACTCCGTGTATTGTCTTAGGCAATAATCATCACAAGGTGAAGGAGACATATAATACGCTGAAATCGTGCGATTATCTGTATTATGCGGAAAATGCCCGCGCAGCAGGTGAAAAGATAAGAGAAGTATTAAAGAAAGAGCTGCCAAAGCATAAGACAGATTACAGCCCGGTATTTGAAAAGCTGGAAGAGATGATCATGCTGTATGTCGGTGAAGCACCTGCAAAAGGAGTACACAGAGTTGATTGGATCAATGATTATGAAATGGCTATAAAGCAAGTTCCAGGAGAGAGAGATGCGAAAAAAGTTTAGCGAGCCGGAGCTCAACGTTATAGAAGAACTTTCAGCAAAACTGTTGGTTGCAAATGAAAAACTGAGAAAATCAGAAGAGAAAAGGACAAAAATGCTGGAAAATATATCACATGATCTGAGAGCACCGCTTACAGCAATACGAAGCGCCGTGGATTATCTTCTGACCGTCAGCACAGAAGAGGAAACAGATAAAGACGAGCTGCGGCAAATCGGCAGCCTTCTTCATGAGCGGACGAAAATCCTGGAAAACCTGATCCAGGATTTATATTATCTTACCTGTCTGGATAATAAAGCGGAATCATTTGATATGTCTGACATTCCATTAGGCCAGTTTTTGGAGGAATATTTTTACATGGCAGAGATGGATGCAAGGTATGAGGATAAAAAACTGAATTTTGATGTCTCCCCATCTCTTACCTGTGTAGTGCGTATGGATAGCGGAAAAATGACAAGGGCGCTGGATAACCTTCTTATTAATGCTGCCAAGTATTCACCTGCCGGGGCATCTATTACATTGGGGGCCTTTATGACAAAAGCGAAGGAGGATGCCGGTCCCTGTGCTGCGATTTATATAAAAGATACCGGAATTGGAATGACAGGGGAAGATTTGGATAAGATTTTTGAACGGCTTTATATGGTGTCTGATGCAAGAACCCCATCCGGCACATCCGGAAGCGGGCTGGGACTTTCCATTGTAAAAAGTATTGTGGAAAAGCATGGAGGGAAAATCACATGTATGAGCGAATTGGAAAGGGGAAGTTGTTTTATGATATATCTTCCGGTGGTGAATGAATCCTGTAATGTCTGATCTCCCGGCGGAAGGATTATGAGGCACAGAAAAGATAAGGAATCATTGACATATGGGAGGCCATAGGTTAATATAACTATTAAAATGAAGTAGGAGGTGTGTGTTTGTCTATTGCGTCAAGTAAATAAATCGGAATGTATAACCAAATAGGCAGAAGGGTTGTTGTATGAATGACTCTTTTGTTGTTGTGCAGATTTATTTTGCTTACACGCAGCAAACCACACCAAAAGGAAAGTGAGGGCACAGCATGTTTTTTTGCTGTGCTTTTTTTCATATACTCATGGTTTTGTTTGCGTACTAATGTAAGCAAAAGGCCATGAGTTTTTTATATAGAAAAGTCGTCTTTATGGCAGAACCTTCGGGACACTGCACAACCGGGAAGAATAAGGGCAAAGGCCTTAAAGATGAGAAAGGAAGATAAATATGAATGTGATAGAAGCAGAGGATTTAACAAAGGTTTACAGAAGGTATATAAAACCGGAGGGAATAAAGGGCAGTCTGAAAGGCCTGTTCCGAAGGGAATATGAAGAAAAGGCAGCAGTCAGCCATGTTGATTTATGTGTAGAGGAGGGCGAATTTATAGGTATGATAGGCCGGAACGGGGCAGGCAAGACGACGTTAGTGAAAATGCTAACAGGTATCATTGCGCCTACCAGCGGTTCCATCCGTGTTTTGGGGTATTATCCAAACAAACTGGAGAAACGTTTCCGGCAGCAGTATGCCCTGGTGATGGGACAGAAGAGCCAGTTGTTTTTCGAGCTGACAGCAGGGGATACCCTTCATCTTTTTAAGGAGATGTACCATTTGTCGGAAAAGGAATATGAAAAGAACAGGGATTATTTTATAGAACTGTTCGGCATCAAAGACCTTATGGATGTGCAGGTAAGAACCCTGTCTTTGGGGGAGAGGATGAAGATGGAACTTCTCGCTGCTCTGCTCCACAATCCTAAAATCTTATTTCTGGATGAGCCTACCATAGGCCTGGATGCGGTGGCAGGCATGCAGATCCGGAAGTATCTGAAGGAAGTGAACCGGGAGAGAAAGACGACGATCCTCTTAACCTCCCATTACATGGAAGATATCAAATCCCTGTGCGGCCGTTCTGTTGTCATCAACCACGGAACAAAGGTATACGATGGCGGCACCGAACAGCTTTTTGAACGTTATCAGAACAATAAAAAGATAACGCTGGTATTTGACAGTCTGACAGAGATCGAGATTCCGGAGGCATTTGCAGGGAAATGCAGGATTCTGGATGACAACGGTTATAAGAAAGTATATGAGATACCAAAAGAGGACTCCGGCGGGATCCTGGAATACTTTATGCGCTATAAGCCCAGAGATATCTCTCTGGATGAGGAGGAAATCGGCAAGGTTGTGGAAAGAATCTATTCAGATGTGAGGGTGAGGGCATGAAAAAATATCTGGAAGTCGCGAAGGTATACTTGAAGGTAAAACTTATGTGGAGGGCGGATCTGATATTCGGCTTTATTTCTATAGTAATGAAAATCATATTTGCTTCGCTGCTTTGGGGTGTGATATTCAGGGACAAGGAAACAGTAGCGGGATTTACGCAGAACAGTATGATGGCTTATTATCTGCTCAGTGCTTTTTTTACACAGATTGATATATCGGAAAAGATAAGCGGGGACATCACATTGGGGATAAGAAACGGGACTTTTACGAAATATATGGCAGTACCTATGGATACCGACAAATATTTTCTGGCTATGGAGGCAGGTTCCATATTGCCCCATATCGTGCTGGATGTGGCGGCAATCTTTCTGATCGGCCTGGTATTTGGGATAAAAATAGACATTACCTCTGATGTTGCTATCATTCTGTGCGCGCTGTTGATTGCTTTTCTGGGATTGCTTTTTATGGCGCAGCTCAGTTATTTTCTGGGGATCCTGACATTTCGGTTTGAGGAAATCTCAACATTTTTAATGATAAAGCAGAATATCATGGCTTTGATCACAGGATCCCTCATACCCTTGGCACTCCTGCCGGAAATGGTCGTGAAATGTATGCAGATCCTTCCTTTTTATTATACAGCCTATCTGCCGTCTATGCTGCTGATCGGGAGAAATGGGGAGGAAGCCGTTGGAGGGGTGTTTGTTATGCTGGGATGGAATTTTGGAATCTGGCTTCTCTCAAGGAATGTTTATAGTAGGTACAGGGTGAAATATGACGGGGCAGGAATATAGGAGGGGCAGTGATGAAAGATAATATAAGATTGATAAAAGCGTTGGTAAAATTAAGATTTGAGAGAGTCATGATGTTCCGCCTTGGTTTTTTTGGGCCGTTTTTCGTGGATGGGAGTTTATTCGTGATACAGCTTCTGGTGTTTCAGGCCATTTACTCAAAGGTGGACAGAATCGGAAATTGGGGGCAGGGGGACATGATACTTTTTATCGGAACATTTTCCCTTATCAATGCTCTCAACATGAGTATTTACTTCTTCGGAGTCAACTCTATACCGGAAAAAATCAGGACAGGGGAGATTGATCTGTATCTGACAAAACCTGTGAGTCCGCTGCTCAGACTGACCTTTGAACAGGTGAATCCCGGGGCTTTGCCGCTTGTTATTTTCAGCATTGCGATCATTCTTTATGGGATAAATGCAGCGGGAGCGGACGTGACTATCAGCAGTGTATCGGGATATGCGGTGTCTGTGGGAATGATGACGGTTTTGTTTTATGAGCTGGAGGTGATCATACGGTCACTGGCATTTTTTACGGTGTCTTCAGATGGAGTCCTGCAGATAGAAATGAGTGGTCTGGATCTGTGTATGCAGATACCGGGGACCGTGTTTTACGGGGCATATAAATTTGTGTTTTATTATGTGCTGCCCTATGGTATCATCGCTACCTATCCGTCTCTGATTCTGTTGGGGAGGTTTTCGTGGAAGATGGCAGCACATGAGGGGATTGTGCTGGCATGTTTTACGATGGTGACGGTTGTGATGTGGAAAACGGGGTTGAGAAGGTATGACAGTGTGAGTTCCTGAGTCATTGAGCTCCTGTTGCATGTGCAGGAAAAATAAGCACAGACAGGCTTACATGCAGCGCCCAAAACAGGTATAATGTAAATATAAGAAGTATGGTAACTATTCAGCCTGCTGGTTAGTTACGGAGCATGTACATTATATTTCAGAGGGAAGGCGGTAAATTTTTATGAAGAGCAAAATGCAAGAGGCGATCAAACTGCAGAGCCACCCCGTGGCAGTTCTGAAATCCCACGAAATGCCCGACGGTGCCATTCATTTTAAGGAGGGCGTATGGGGCTGTGCCATAGCCATGCTGTCGGCTGCGTCAAAGGGCAGGACTGCGGCGTTCTGCGAGGAAACAACCACCTGCCAGGGCGGTAAGGTCGGATTGGGCTTCAAAAGTTTTGAGCCGGGCACCATTGAATATTTTCTTTCCACCGGAGGTGTGGGACCAAAACCGGGCGAATTCTATAAAAAGAGTCCTGAACTGGCCAGAAAATATATAGAGAGCATCCCAAAAGTAAAAGCAAAAAGATATGTCATATTAAAACCACTCAACGATCTTAAGGAGGACGAAAAGCCGGAGGCTGTTGTCTTCCTGGTAAATGCAGACCAGCTTTCCGCCCTTGCAACACTTGCCAACTATGACCGGCCAACCCAGGATAATGTACAGATTAAGTTCGGTGCAGGGTGTGCACAGGCGGTTCTCTATGCTCTGAATGGTGAGGAGGAGGGAAATGGAAAATGTACCATTGGCCTCACTGACCCGTCGGCGCGCAAATGTGTCAGCAAGGAGCTGCTGTCCTTCAGCATTCCGTATCACAGGTATCTGGAGATGGAGGAACAGGTGGAGGAGAGTTTCCTGACGAAGGAGACCTGGCTGCGCTTGTCAGAGAGGATATAAAAAATAACCGTTTATATAGAATACAGGAAAGGGAGAAAGTGATTAGTGTAAAAGAGGGGCGTTCGGATGAACGTTCCTTTTTGTCGGATTTTTTCAGCAAACTCTACGGGTTTGTACAAGTATACTGCCCGACGGTCAGTTTTTTTGCATTGGATAAAAATCGAGTATATGATATAATAGATAATATATTATCTAAAAAGACTAAAATAATTAAAAAATGGCTAATATAATATCTATAATAAATTATGTTTCGTAGTATCTGCAATTAAGATATGGTCAGGAGGCCGGAATGGAAAAGTTTATATGGGAGACTGCAGAGGAAATTAATGAAAATTTAGCAAAACGTATAAGAAATATCAGAAGAAGACGCAGAATATCCCAGGAGCGTCTCAGTGAGATCAGTGGTGTAAGTTTGGGTTCTGTCAAAAGGTTTGAATCTACTGGCAATATATCGCTGCTCTCTCTTACCAGAATTTCTATAGCACTTGATCTGGCTGATGAGATAAGGAATATATTTGCGGAGGTCCCTTATCAAAGTATAGAGGAGGTTATTCATGACAGAAAATAAATGTTTGAAAGTTTGACCGCGGAGCGTCCAGAGTGCATATGTGTACTGCGGCAGCACTTTTAGAACTGGATTTTACGCAGCCCAGCCTGGATTATCACAGTTTGATGAAACTGACAAAAATAATTACCAGGGACAGCCCGGAAGATATAGAGAATATGTATCGCAGAATGTGCTTTAATGTATTTGCTCATAACCGGGATAACCATTCTAAGAATTTCACATATTTGTACGATGAGAATAAGGAAAAATGGTGTCTTAGCCCTGCATATGATCTGACTTACAGCAGTACCTATTATGGGGAACATACAACAACTGTTGATGAAAATGGATCAGATCCGGGCATGAAAGAATTGATAAAGGTAGGGACGAAAGCAGGAATGAGCAGGAATAAATGCAGAGAGCTTGCAGAAGAAATCCAGGAATGTGTGAATCAGATGCTTGGGAAATATAGAATATGATGCAGGGAAACATGGAAGTGAAGAGAGGTATGGCGGCAAGGTGCCATACCTCTCTTTGGATACTTTATATGTCAATATTTCCCATAAGTCTTAACCGCATCAAACATAGCAAGCACATTCTCATGCTTCACCCCATAATCAATGGTCGTATTCACATCAAAGATATATCCGCCGTCCGGAGCACAGACATCCAGAAGGCGTTTGACCGCGTCTGTCACCTGTTCCGGTGTTCCTGTCTCCAGGATTCTTCCGTCAAATCCGCCGGAGATACAGCAGTTCTTTCCGACGATCCGTTTTGCCTCCTTCATATCACAGTTTTCAAAGTGCACCAGGCACTTTCCGGCGGGAAGCTCTGACAAGAATTCAAGCCGGGAATCATATTTTCCTTCTGTGTAGACGTAGGGAATCTGTCCGGCAGCAGCCAGATCATTTACCAGAGCCTTTAAAGTCGGCCAGTAAAATTCTCTGTACTGCTCATTTCCCATAAAACCGTCAAGCCCTTTGTGCAGAGGAATGAAGACCACTTTTCCCTTGGAAGTTTCGGCCTGGGAAAGCGCTCCATATAAGGTGCCGGGGTAGAAGAAGTCAATGGCTTTATGGACATTCTCCGGCTGTTCGTACAGATCGGCCATGGTATCCAGCGTACCTCTGAGACAGTCGCTTAACATGTCAAAGGCACAGGTAGTGGTGGCTTTGAAAAAGAGGGGATAGCCGGCCTCCATCATTTCCGCGTCAAAGTTATGGGCCTCCCCGTAATACCGGGAGATCATTTTGGCGGCGTCCCCCAGTTTTATGAACATCTCAGCAATTTCCGGGTCTGCAAACTGCATCATTCCGGGGAGAGCGCCGTATCCCAGCATTCCGCCGAAGGACATCTTTGCCATAGGCTCCAGCAGTTTAAAATTCCTGGGAAGGTATTTCTTCATGATCCAGCCGGTCAGGTCTGTCAGAAGCTCTGAATATTCATCATCGCCCAGATACGCCTTCTCCACAAATTGATGGATGGAATTTTCGGTACAGACGCCGCCCTGCTGTCCGGCCCACTGCAGGAACGTGATTCCTGTCAGCTCAAAGCAGCGCCCGAGTCCGCAGAAAAACGGGGAGTAGCCATAGTTGGCATCCGGTTCGTAATCCTTCAGATATTGGCGGAGTGCGTTCTGCATGACCGCCGAATCATACATGGCCTCCGCCATGGTGTGGCCGGAATGAGTAACGGAATAGGTCTGGACAAAGGGTATTACAGGTACACGGTCAGGTTCCTTTACCGCAAGTGCCTCGTCGATTCGTTTCATTCTTTGCTGGTACTGTTCTGTAGTGCTCATATACAATCCTCCTTTGTATAGCACAATAATTGTTCATACTTTTATTGTATCACAAAAGAAAAGGATTGACTGCTTTATTTGTATTAAATAAATATTCAGAAAACATCTGCCGTATCATCACTGCCGATAAAATGATATACCGGTATTTTTCAATATTATACCGGAAGTTTACCAGCCGTTTTCAAGATATATATCGAAATCTTTCAATTGCCGTTCCTGCCCCGCGTATTTTTCCCTCCATTGTTTTGGGGAGTCCCCCATATATTTCTTGAAATTCCTGTTGAATGTAGATTCCGATGTAAAGCCGGATTTTGAGATGATCTCATGAATGGAGCAGTCTGTGCTGCGCATGGAGTCAGCGGCATTCAGGATTCTTATCTTATTGATATAGTCAAGAGCAGAGGTATTCATAAATGCCTTGAAAATTTTTCTGAAATACGTCTCACTGATGCTGCAGGCATCAGCCAGGTCCTGAATCCTGATTGGGGACTGATAATGGCTGCGGATGTAATCAAGTGCCGGTTTGATCTGGCTTACATTCTCCACATCCAAAGGCTTACTGCGGGATAAAAGCGCGTCATCCATCTCAGAAGATGTCAGCCGGGCAATCCTCATGAGCAGGGAAAATACCATGCCTTTTACGATATATGTATTGTATTCCTTCTGCACCAGCATTTCGTGGAGAATGATACGAAAGGCAGCGGCAATTTCCGGATATTCTTTTGCATGGATAAAATGCGCCTTCTGTGTGATCAGTTTTTTCATATAATTCAGTCTGGATTTATCATTTCCATAGACGGGTTCCAGACATTTGTCTATGTCTATGAAGAGGTATTCCCAGGTGATGATACTGCCGGGAATGCTGTCTGTGGAATGGGGATAATTGGGAGGGATTACGGAAATCATATGGGATTCGATTTTGAGGGCCTGATCGCCCAGCAGCAGATTTCCGTTCCCGTTATAACAGTAGCCGATTTCCATCAGATTATGAAAATGAAGGCATGCGGTCCGTGTCCCGACGCAGTTCAGCCAGTTGTTCCCGGTCAGAAAATATATGGGAAGCTGAGGCAGAGTGTCGTAATATCTGAATTCTACTTTTGGTTTTTGCGTATTGTCCATAATGTGCTTCTTTCTATTGATTTACAGATTCTATTAAACATGGCGTTCGTGGTTCAAACGGTATTCAAGGGCTGTCATGCCTGTCACCTTCTTAAATTGTTTGGAAAAATAAGCAGGGTCTGAATAGCCCACATTTTCGCCAATGATATTTACATGGAGCTGTGTAGTGCCAAGCAGCTTCTGGGCCTCCTCAATGCGGATCCTTGTGAGAAGCTGAAGCGGAGTCAGCTGGTATTTTTTCTTTATGCAGCGCGTGATGTATGCCGGATGGAAAGAAAACTGCCGTGACAGTTCCGTCAGACTGAATGGCTGCCGGTAATTGGCACACAGATACTCATAAATCTCTTCTGCCAGTGTTTTCTCTCTTGGCTGGTCATTGCAGCTGCAGATGAGTGCCAGTATATTCATAAAGAGAATCTGGTATTCAATCTGGGATGATACAGAGTCAAAAAATAATTTCTGCTGATTGTATCTGTCAATTTTTACAAGGGAAATCTGGTCCAGATATCCCAGAAGCTTTTCTCTGTATCCCTCCGGAATCAATCCAAACTGCGGGAGAGAGACGTGGAACTGCTCTTTCTGGTAATATTTATTTTTGTTCATTTTGTCACTTAGATTGACAGCCGGGGCATCTGAGTAGGAAAAAGCTCCCTCTGTATAGAAATGCACCCAGGAAAAAACAGTATCTTCCGTGCAGTGACGGTATCCCATATGGGTTCGTTCCGGTACCAGAATCAGGAATTCTCCTTCCTGCACGGTAAACTGCTTCCCCTTCTCTTCCATATATAGAACACCTTCTCTTACATAGATCAAATCAAAAGTATTGTGGATCATTCGCCGTTCATGGCGGTCCCCCTTGCGGTAAATGGACATTCCGCCCACGATCAGATGCGGCAGAGGCGGACAGGTAAAGTGGATGTACATAGTGTTCATGACCTTTCGTTAAAATAAGGGTTTCTTCGCCCGTATGACAACATTTATTGTATGATTTTATCATTTGTTCCAGAGAAAAACAAGAAATAATCAATTTTGTTATATAAATCAGGTTTGTATTGTCATATAAAAGGTCATATTCTGCCATTTTCCTGTCGAAAATGTCATACTATAATAAGTCCATCAGCAAAAGCCAAGACGGAAAACAAAAAAGATAATATTTCAGGAGGTCAATTTATTATGGAGAAGTCACAGGCGAAATGGAAAACAATTTTAAAGAACTACAAGTTTTCCATCATTTTATTGATGGGTGTGGTAGTGGGAGCGCTGCTGGGCGTGTTTCTTGGTGAGAAGGCAGGCGTTCTGCAGCCGCTGGCAGATATTTTTCTGAATATGGTATTCTGCCTGATCGTACCAGTAGTATTTGTCTCAATCGCAAATTCTATTGCAAACATGGGGAATCTGAAAAAGCTGGGAAAAGTCCTGGGAGTTTTCTTTGCAGTGGTAGTGGGAGGGGGAATCATCACTTCAGCCCTTGGCATTATCGCGGTTCAGATCTTTGACCCTGCCAAGGGTGTGAGTGTGGTCTTTGATGAGGCTGTGGATGCGGGAAACACTTCGCTGAATCTGGTAAATCTCTTCACTACCTCTGATTTTGTGGATCTGCTGTCTATCAACAACATGATGGCACTGATTGTATTTGCCATTCTCTTCGGTATTTCCGTTGCCTGTATTGGGGAGAAGGGGAAACCGGTGGTCACATTGTTTGAGGCGTTAAGCGAAGCCCTTGGTAAGATGGTTTCTATTGTAATGTTCTATGCTCCGGTGGGCATTGCCTGTTATTTTGCTACACTGATCGGAAAGACAGGCAGTCAGATCATCGGTTCCGTGGCGAGAATGTCAGTGATCTATGTGGGATTCTGTATTCTGTTTTTTGTGGCATTTGGAATCATTATGCCGTTTCTGGGAGGCGGGAAAGAAGGTCTCTGCAGATACTGGAAAGAAATCTGGCTTCCTGCCGCAACCGCAGCCGGTTCCTGCAGCAGTACAGCCTGTATTCCTCTGAATCTGTTGGCATCTAAGAAAATGGGAATCCCGGATGAGGTCAGCAGCCTTGTCATCCCCCTTGGGGCAAGCATGCACAAAAACGGTGTCATTGCAGTACAGATAGTAAAAATAGCGTTTCTTCTGGGGGTCTTCCATATGGAAATGGGACCGCAGGAGATGGTGAAAGCAGTTCTGGTGGCAGTTATCAGCGGCATCATTGTGGGAACCATACCGAGCGGCGGTTTCATCGGTGAAATGTTCATATGTACAGCATTTGGCTTCCCCACAACGGTCATTCCCGTTATTGTCATCATGGGGACCCTGACAGACCCGTTCTGTACCATGGTAAGTGTATCAGGTGACCCGGCCCTTGCCATGCTGGTGGCTAAAATTGTAGAAGGCAGAGACTGGGTGAAGGCAAAAGTGTTCACACCGGCAGAGGTATAAATTTCAGGAGGAAATATGACAGAGACAGAAATTGTAAAAAAAGATTTGGAAGAGATTTACATAGGGAATCTGAATACCGTGGACGCGGATCTGAAACTGCCTTTAAAGGGGAGAAACGGCTCTTCTTTTCAATGGGAGTCAAAGGAGATTCTCTTTATCAGCCATGACGGAAAAGTGACAAGGCCCACCTTTGGCGTCGGCAACAGAAAAGTGACCCTGCAGGTAGAAGCAAAATACCTGGGAAGCAGAGCAAGCCGGGTTTTTGAAGCCACTGTTCTGGAGGAACCCAGAAAAGTCCGGGTCAAAGAGATAAAAAAAGTGATTGTCCATGCAGAGCCGGGAAAAAGGGCAGAGCTGCCTCCCGTTGTCATTGTACTGGAGGAAAACGGGGATGCCGTCACACTTCCTGTTATGTGGGATGCGTACGAACCGAAAAAGGAAGAAGGAATCCTGTGCGTATGCGGCGCAGCGGAAGATACGGAGAAAAAAGCGCTGGCGGAAATCCACTATGAGAAGAAGAAAAGTGTGGAAAATAAAGTCCGGGATAAAGAGATTCTGGTTTCTTTTCCGGCAGGAAGTGTAACCTTAAAGCCGGGAAGTATGTTTTATGAAGCCCAGGAGAAGATGGCAGAATTCCTGAAGAAAACAGACGATGACCAGATGCTGTATAATTTCCGCGCGGCAGCCGGACTGGATACAAAGGGCGCCCAGCCTATGACCGGCTGGGACGCACCGGAGTGTAATCTGAAAGGGCATACCACAGGACATTATTTATCCGCACTCGCCCTTTCCTACAGCGCTTCCGGGGATGAAGTGCTGAAAAAGAAAATGGATTACATGGTATCCGGCCTGTTCCACTGTCAGAAGGCGCTGGAAGAAAAGGGATGGCATAAAGGTTTCCTCAGCGCATACGGGGAGGAGCAGTTCGACCTTCTGGAGGAATACACCACATATCCCACCATCTGGGCGCCGTACTATACTTTGGATAAGATCATGTCGGGTTTGTACGACTGCTGTACCCTTGGAGAAAATCATCAGGCGCTGGAGCTTCTGCAGCGTATGGGGGACTGGGTGTACGAAAGGCTTTCTGTTCTGACAAAGGAACAGCGTGACAGGATGTGGTCCATGTACATTGCAGGTGAATTCGGAGGAATGATCGGAATCCTGGTAAAACTGTATGAGAAAGCCGGGAAGGAACGTTATTACAGGGCAGCGGAATATTTCCGCAATGAGAAATTGTTCTATCCCATGGCGGAAAATGTGGATACGCTGAAGGATATGCATGCCAACCAGCATATTCCCCAGATTATCGGCGCGCTGGAAATGTATAAGGCTAAGGGTGAGACGCGGTATCTGGACATTGCCCGGAACTTCTGGGATATGGTTACAAAAGGCCATGTCTACACCATCGGCGGGACCGGTGAGACAGAGATGTTCCATATGGCCGGTCATCTCACAGACTATCTCACAGACAAGTCAGCGGAGAGCTGTGCCAGCTACAATATGCTGAGACTGACCTCCGGGCTGTTTCGTATGAAGCCTGCGGGCAGCAGGATGGATTACTATGAGAATACTCTCTGCAATCATGTTCTTTCATCCATGAGCCATGCATACGACGGAGGAACCACCTATTTCATGCCCCTTCGTCCGGGCGGACAGAAGGAGTTTAGCACAGAGGAAAATACCTGCTGCCACGGAACAGGGCTGGAGAGCAGATTCCGGTATATGGAAGATATTTATATGGATAGTCAGGAGTCTGTGTATATCAATCTCTATATCCCGTCTGTTTTGAAAACAGATAAAATCCATATAGAACAGACAGAAGAAACCTGCGGAGTTATCCGCTTTACAGTCAGGATATATGGGGATAAAGAGGCAGCATTTCGTGTGCCCGGGTGGACAGACGGTTTTGAGATCCGGATAGGGGAAGAAATCTACAGGGAGGCGGCAGCGGACGGCTATATCCATATCAGAAGAAACTGGAATCAGGAAACGACCGTTATAGTCCGTGAAATCTATACCATGAGAGAAATCGTATCCCCGGACAACCGGAAGTTTAGAAGTCTGGCATACGGACCGTATATACTGGCAGAGGTTTCAGAGGAAGAGGCGTTCCGACCGCTGCCGGATCTGCAGAAAATGAGAAGGACGGAGAATGGAAAGTGTCTGGAGTTTACCGAGGGACAGCGCAGGTTTGTTCCTTTGGCTGAGATAGACCATGAAAAGTATCATGTGTATTTTATGAAATAATGAAACAGGTAAGAGATACAGGCCGCCGGGAGAGATTCCGGCGGCCTGTAATTTGTACACAGAAATGGCAGTACCTTTTTATGCAAAGTGTGCCGGCACAGACGTGATTCCGGAAAAATCATCAGGTGTTTACAGATGGATCATTGGAACAGAAGAGTAAAATTACAAAATAATGGGGTAAATATACGAACAAATATTGAAAATACAAACAAAACTTTCAAAATAAACTTGATAAATCATCCGTAATATGGTATTATAAATCCATAAAATAAGAACAAATGTTCTGTATTGCGAAAGAGGGGGATTTGATGTTACCGGAAGAGTTAAGGGAACTGGCTGCAAAAGTCCGGGCACAGAGGGCAGAGGCGCAGTTTCTGGAAGTGAAAGCTGCAAAAGACGGCTGTCCGAAAAGGCTTTATGATACATTATCCGGCTTTTCCAATCAGGACAGCGGAGGTATCCTGATTTTCGGTCTTGATGAGAGAGCGGCATTCCGGGCGGTGGGTGTATATGATCTGCATGATCTGCAGAAGAAGGTGACAGAGCAGTGCAATCAGATGGAGCCGCCGGTCCGGGCTGTATTTACATTTGCGGAATACGAAGGTGTAAACATATGTTCCGCAGAGATTCCTGCCATTGACCTTGCAGAACGTCCCTGTTACTATAAGGGCGCCGGTAAAGTAAAAGGCGCATATATACGGGTTGGAGATGCGGACCTTCCCATGACGGACTATGAGATCTACAGCTATGAGGCATACCGTAAGCACGTGCATGATGATGAGCGTACTGTGGAGAGAATCCCGGTTTCCATGCTGGAACAGACAAGGCTGGAACGTTTTTTGAACGATAAGAAGGCAGAGCGTCCGCAGTTTTCTCTCCTTCAGGAGCCACAGATGCTGGAGATGCTCAATGTGACCAGAGGAGGCATTCCCACTCTGGCCGGGATTATGAATTTTTGCATCTATCCCCAGGGTATATTTCCTCAGTACAGCATAACCGCGGTCGTGGTACCGGGCTATGAGATTGGGGACGTGGGTGAAGACCTGGAGCGCTTCATGGACAACAGGAGAATCTGCGGAACAATCTCCGAGATGGTGGAGGAGGCTGTGGGTTTCTGTAAGCGCAACATGAAAGTAAAGACCATCATTGACCCGGATACCGGCAGGCGGAGGGATAAGGCCGAATATCCTCTGAACGCAGTCAGGGAAGCTGTTTTAAATGCCCTGATCCACAGAGATTACAGTGAGCATACAGAGGGGACTCCAGTGCAGATCGACTTTTTTAAAGACCGCCTGGAGATCCATAGCCCGGGAAACCTGTACGGCAGGATGACAGTAGAGCAGCTTGGCGTGGCCCGGCCTGACCTGCGCAATCCGGCCCTGGCAGTCATGGCGGAGAGCCTGACCGGAGCGGAGAACCGTTATTCCGGTATCCCCACGATCCGCAAGGAAATGGCAGATGCCGGTCTGCCTGACCCGGTCTTTGAGAACCGGCGCAATGAATTTGTTGTGACCCTCTATAACGGTACTGTCAGCTACCGCAGTGTGTCATCAAAACCTTCGGTAGTCATGGAAAGTGCATTGTATGCTGTGAACGGCCCGGATACGGAAGAGATGCCGGGGGAGAAAAGCGTACAGGATTTACTGAAATTCTGCGCACAGCCAAGGTCAAAGACAGAGATCGCAGAGTTTATGGGCGTAAAAACTTTGTATTATGCCATGAAAAAATATGTGAATCCGCTTTTGAGAAGCGGGAAGCTGGTCATGACTCTGCCGGAGAAGCCACAGAGTAAGCTGCAGAAGTATTATGCGGCGGGGAGGGGATGAACCTCCAGAGCCGCATCTATGCAGATACAAATAAAAAATATTATAAATATTCTAAAGCTTTTATGAAACCTATTGACAAAATCCCGTTTCGGACTTATGATTATTAAAATCCGAAACGGGATTTTGAGCTGTAAAGGAGGAAAAAATGAACAACAATGTGAAAGAACAATTGGCAGCTTTAAATCAGCTTGACAGAAAGCAGGGAGAATTATACCATCGTTTTGCTGTCCGCTTGGGGATTTCTGATACAGCATTTTGGGTTTTGTACAGCCTTTGCGAATCAGATGAGATTTATACACAAAACAGCCTTGCAGAGTTGTGGTGCATTCCGAAACAGACAATCAACTCAGCGATCAATGTCCTTGTAAAAGCCGGCTATGTACAGCTTGCCCCGATACAGAAAGCGCGTAACAGCAAATCTATACATTTAACAGAAAAGGGAAGTGAATTTTGCAGGGAAATGATCCTGCCGTTGTTTATTGCTGAGCAGAAAGCATTTTCAAGGTTGTCAGAGACAGAACGGGATACGGCAGTTGCCCTTTCTGAAAAGCATCACCTATTCCTCAAGGAGGAGCTGGGGCATCTGTTGGAATGCGGAAAAGGGGGATCGGAATGAGAGAGCAGTGGCTTCTATGCCCCTTTTGTAAAAGTAAAACAAGATTAAAGATACAGGAAAATACAGTGCTGCAGAATTTTCCTCTATTTTGTCCGAAGTGTAAGCAGGAAGCCCTGATTACCGTGAAGCAATTTAAAATGTCTATTATCAAAGAGCCAGACGCGAAGACGCAGAGCCGATAACTACGATTTTTATTCGTGGTTATCGGCTCCTTTTTATTTATGACAATAGAAAATTCGCTGGGGCGTGCTTTCTATTGACGAACAGGAGGTTACAATGAAGAAACTATTATATTTTTTGAGGCCGTATAAAAATAAACTCCTGCTTATGATAGGATTGCTGTTTATACAGGTCATGGGAACCCTATATATCCCGACACTCACCGCAGATATTGTAAATAACGGCATTGTGACAGGGGATCTGGATCATGTGTGGAAAACAGGCGGGTTTATGCTGCTGACCGCTGTGGTTACTGCGGTATTTTCCGTTCTCGGGACATATACATCCACATATATATCCACCAGCATGGGGTGTGATATCCGTGGGGCCTTATTCCGGAGAGCACAGGAGTTTTCTATCAATGACTTTAACAGGTTCGGCGCGGCATCCTTGATCACACGGAGCACCAATGATGTGACACAGATACAGGTGGCCTTCTCCATTATTGTTGAAATGCTGCTTCCTGCCCCATTTATGACGATTGCCGGATTGATCCTGGCATTTTCAAAAAACAGGCTGCTGGCATTCACGATTCTTGGCTTTATGATAGCGATCATTGTTTTTGTTGTCATGATGGGTAAAAAAGTCATCCCTATATTTGACAGTCTGCAGGTCCTGCTGGATAAGATCAACCGGACTGTCAGAGAAAGCATTATCGGGGTCAGGGTGATCCGTGCTTTTAATCGCACCGGATATGAAAAAATGCGCACGGATAAAACTTTCCAGGAGTATGCCGCAACAGCTATTAAAGCAAATAAGATATTTGCAGTCATGATACCATTTGTCATGGTGCTTATGAATGTCTGTACACTGGTGATCATCTGGGTCGGCGGCAGTCAGGTGGCGAGAGGCGGTATGGAGATCGGAGATATTATGGCGATCATTGAATATGCTATGCTGACACTTATGTATCTGCTGATGGGAGTTGCCGTATTTATCTTCATTCCCCGCGCCCAGATCTGTGCGAACCGTATCACGGAGGTATTGGAAAACAGACCGGAGCCGGCAGCAAGTATTGTGCAGATTAGCGAGGGAGAAGCAGACGCGGCTGTGGAATTCAGAAATGTGACATTCCGTTACGCGGGAGCAGAGGAAGTGGTACTGCAGGATATAAACTTCACTGTAGAAAAAGGAAAGACAACAGCAGTTATAGGCAGTACCGGTTCGGGAAAATCTACGATCGCCTGCCTTCTGATGCGGTTTTATGATATTGAGAATGGGAATATTTTGATCGACGGAAAAGATGTGCGTGAATATCCGCAGGAGGAGCTGCGTGACAAAATCGGTTACGTGCCGCAGAAAGCCTTTCTTTTCAGCGGGACGATCGCGGATAATCTGCGTCATGGAAAAAAAGACGCAACAGAAAAGGAAATGTACCATGCTGTGAAGACCGCTCAGATCGACGACTTTATCACAAATCTGGAAAAAGGGTTGGAATCTCCGGTCTCTCAGGCTGGGAGTAACTTTTCCGGAGGGCAGAAGCAGCGGCTTTCTATTGCAAGAGCACTCATAAGGAAACCGGAGATTTTTATTTTTGACGACAGTTTTTCAGCGTTGGATTTTAAAACGGATGCCCGTCTGCGTAAGGCACTGAAACAGGAGGTGTCAGAAAGTGCGGTCATCATTGTGGCCCAGCGGATCAGTACGATCCTGAATGCCGATCAGATCATTGTGTTGGATGAAGGAAAGATCGTCGGCAAGGGTACACATAAAGAATTACTTGAGAACTGCCCGGTTTATCAGCAGATAGCCAGGTCACAGATGAGTGAGGAGGAATTGGCATGATAGAAGAAAAAGGAGCTATGGACGTACAGAACAATACCGATTCCCTGGGAGAAGGAATGACAGCAGACCGTGCGCAAAATATCAAGGGTACATTAAAACGTTTCTTCAAGGATTTGATGAAGCAGAAGGGAAAGATTATTTTCACATTTATCTGTCTGGCTGTTTCCGCTGTGTGTACGATTTTAACACCGACACTGATCGGCCGGGCGATTAACCGGATTTTTGACGGAGTGCAGAATGCAAGGGCCATTGGCGGGATATTTACTGTAAACCTTATATCCATGGGCAACATTATGTTCGTCATCCTGGTATTGTATCTGCTTGGGGCGCTTTTTAACTACATTCCACAGTATATTTTAGCCGGCGTATCGCAAAAACTGACACTCTCTCTGCGGGAATCCATAAGCGGGAAACTGAACCGGCTTCCGCTTCGGTATTATGACACGCACAAAAAAGGCGATATTCTGAGCCGTGTGACCAGTGACCTTGAAAAAGTGGCGGATACACTGCAGGAAGGGCTGACACAGTTTATCTCTGCGGTGATCACGATCACCGGCGCATTCGTAATGATGCTTTCGATCAGTCCTTCTTTAACACTGGTTGCATTACTCACCATAATTGTGAGCATGACGGCTGCCGTTTTGATCTCCATGAAGACAAACCGCTATTACGCAAAAAATCAGTCTGCACTTGGAGAATTGAATGCCAATATCGAGGAATCTTTTACAGGCAACAGCCTGATCAAGGCATTTAATCTGCAGGAAGAGATGATAAAGAACAATGATGAGCTGAATGAAAAATTGAGGAAGACTTCTTTGAACGCGCAATTTATTACCTATGCCATCAACCCTCTGATCCGCCTGTTGGGACAGATTGGTTATGTGGTCATAGCTGTCCGCGGAGCCATGTCCGTGATCAGCGGCACAATCTCTATTGGTGAAGTACAGGCTATTTTCCAATATATAAACCAGATATCCGAACCGGTCACGGAGATGTCCTATACACTCAACAGCCTGCAGGCAGCAATCGCTTCCGTAGAGCGGGTTTATCAGATCGAAGACGAGCTGGAGGAATTACCGGATGCAACCAACGAGGTCTTGCTTCCGACTCCCCGGGGAAATGTTTCTTTTGAGCAGGTACGGTTTGGATACAGCGATGACAAAATCCTGATGGAAAATATTGATTTCCGGATACAGGCAGGCAGTCAGATCGCTGTTGTGGGACCGACGGGAGCTGGAAAAACAACGCTTGTCAATCTGCTGATGCGGTTCTATGAATTGCAGGGCGGCAGGATCACCATTGATGGTGTCAACATCAGGGACATGAACCGAAAAGAGCTGCGTTCTATTCTTGGAATGGTATTGCAGGATACCTGGCTGTTTAATGGCACGATCGCCGAGAATATAGCCTATGGATATGAGGATGCTTCGATGGAAGAAATCATAGGGGCTGCGAAGGCAGCCAGAATCGATCATTTTATCCGTACTCTGCCCCAGGGATATCAGACCATCTTAGATGATGAACTGACGGGCATCTCTGTGGGCCAGAAACAGCTGATGACAATTGCAAGGGTGATTCTTGCCAACCCGGCCATTTTAATTTTGGATGAAGCAACATCCAGCGTGGATACACGGACAGAAGTTGAGATCCAGAAAGCCATGAATCATCTGATGAAAGGGCGGACCAGCTTTGTCATTGCACACCGCTTGTCCACTATCCGGGATGCGGACCTTATTTTAGTGATGCGGGAAGGAACGATCATCGAGCAGGGCACCCATGAGGAGCTGCTCGCCCGCAATGGCTTTTACGCTGAACTGTATCAAAGTCAGTTTGCCGCACAATCCGTTTAGGAGCTTTGGATAGGTGATGATGCGCATATGCGGAAAATATATCCGAGCATGATGGCTGCCCGTCAGGCGGACAGAGGGTACAAAAAACAGGAAAGGAGGCGTTTTGATGAAGCAGAATACCATGACAAAACCTATTGCTTATGAGAATATGTTTTGGCTGTTTATGATCGGCAGTGTCTTAGGCGTGATTCTGGAAGGTATCTGGTGTCTGATCCGGACGGGACATTGGGAGACCCATGTGGTTTCCATGTGGGGACCGTTTTGTATTATCTATGGTTTTGGAGCAGTCGGGCTTTATCTGGGATCTGTCCGGTTAAAAAATAAAAGCCTGATAACGCAGTTTCTGGTATTTTCCCTGATTGCCGCTGTGTTTGAGTATGCCTGCAGCTGGGTTCTGGAATATTGGCTCCATATGAAAGCCTGGGATTACAGCAGGCATTTTCTGAATATCGAAGGCCGGGTAAGTCTTAAAATGACTGTTTTGTGGGGGGCACTGGGAATTGTTTTCTCACGATGGTTAGTACCGGTGATCGATAAGATGTTTGACAGGATGCAGGCGAAATTTTGGAAAGCGGCCTGTATCTTCATGAGTGTATTTATGGCTGTTAATCTTTCCCTGACAGCCATGTGCCTGGTCCGCTGGAGAGACCGCCATGAAGGGATAACGCCAAAAAACCGTGTGGAACGGGTTATTGATGAGACATATGATGACAATAAAATGGAAAAAAGATTTTGCGAATGGAGCTTTATGGACGGAAAGGAGCGTGCTTATTGAAAGAACAGAGGAATGACCGTCAGCAGACGGAACAACAGCGGGGGTTCATAACGAAATTCGTTTATTGGGCAATCATAGCCATAATTACATACGGTATCATAAAATATGCATTACCCGTTTTATCCCCGTTTTTGATCGCGGGAATCATAGCTTGTCTTTTAAACCGCCCGATCTGTATGCTGTCAGAAAAAACGCATCTGAAAAGACCCTTTATCTGCATTCCTGTTGTGGTACTGTTTTTCATAATCATAGGGATTTTGTTTGGAGCCGCAGGAGGTAAAATTGTGGAGGGAATGAAAGAAACTGCAGACGCTCTGCCATCGCTGTTTACGGAAGTCGTTTTTCCGTTTTTAGAGGCCGCAGCAGATAAACTGGATGGACTGCTGGCAGTGCCTGGTCCGGATGCAGGAGAGATTTTTTCTGTCCTTATGCAGTCAATGGGAAAAGGGATCACGGCTGCATCGGGTTTTCTTTTTAAAATGATTGCGGGAGCTGCATCTGTAATCCCATCCTTATTTTTAAAGACGATCATAACGATCATTGCCACTGTTTTCCTTACGATTGATTTTGAAAGGATAAAAACATTTATCATACGCCAGATTCCGGACAGCAAACGTCAGATTTTCAAAGAGGCACGTTCTTTTTTTGGCGGAACGATTTTAAAATGCCTGGTCTCTTATATAGCAATCTTTGGCATCACTTTTCTGGAGCTTGCGTTGGGATTTACGTTTCTGAGAATCCCACATGCCATTCTGCTTGCCGCACTGGTTGCCGTTGTGGATATTTTACCGGTTTTAGGAACAGGGACTGTACTGCTGCCGTGGGGAGTTCTTTCATTGGTCATGGGGGATTATGGAATCGGAACAGGTATCCTTCTACTCTATCTCGTTATAGCTATCGTAAGAAATACCATAGAGCCAAAACTTGTGGGAAAACAGATGGGTCTGCATCCTATGGTTACCTTTGCAGGTATGCTGCTCGGTTTAAAATATTTCGGATTTTTAGGTATGCTTGGTGTACCGCTGTTTTTTGCATTTTTATACCGGTTAAATGAAAAAGGGATGATTGCTTTTATTAAATAAACTGAACACAGGAGGAAATAATATGAAAACAATAACAGTGAGCCGTGAGTTTGGAAGCGGCGGCAGGGAACTGGGAAAACGTCTGGCAGATGTTCTCGGTGTCGCTTATTATGACAAAGAGATCATCAGCAAAATTGCGGAAAACCTTAAGCTGGATGAACAGTATATCGAAAACCATCTGGAAAGAGATTTTACTGTGAACTTTCCGTATACCTTTCGGTGTAGTTTCAGCACACCGTTTTATGCCATGAATCAGGTAGTGGATATGCTGGTAGAACAGCACAAAATTATCCGTACCCTTGCAAAAAGGGAAGACTGCGTGATCGTAGGCAGAGGCGCAGACACTGTACTTCATGATATGGGGCCATACAACATTTTTGTATATGCGGATATGGCTGCAAAAAAGGAACGCTGCCGGAATCGGGCATCTCCGGGCGAAACACTGTCTGAGCGCGAACTTGAACGCAGGATCAGGCAGATAGATAAAGCCCGGGCGGCAAGCTATGACCTTGTTTCCGGGTACCCGTGGGGGGATAAGAGAGCTTATCATCTCTGTGTCAATACCACTGGTCTTGATATCCCCCAAATTGTGCCGCACCTGGCGGCTTTTGTAAAAATCTGGTTTGAAAGGAAAGATCATGGCGATTCAATTATCTGATCATTTTGATTATAAAAAATTATTAAAATTTGTATTTCCATCTATCATTATGATGGTATTTACCTCTATTTACGGTGTGGTGGACGGTCTGTTTGTATCCAATTTTGTCGGAAAGACTGCTTTTGCCGCTATAAATCTGATCATGCCGGTTGATATGATCTTTGGTGGTGTCGGTTTTATGCTGGGGACAGGCGGAAGCGCTCTGGTCGCCAAAACACTGGGAGAACAAAAACGGGAAAAAGCAAACCGTTATTTTACCATGATGGTCTGGATAACAGTCATCTCAGGCGCTGTTCTCTCCATAATCGGAATCGCAGTCATGCGTCCGGTAGCAGTCTGGTTAGGGGCAGACGGAGGTATGCTTCCCAATTGTGTACTCTACGGCAGGATCATGATGGGCTTCAGCATTTCCTTTATGCTCCAGAACGCGCTTCAGGGATTTCTGATCACGGCGGAGAAACCAAATCTCGGTCTGGCGGCGACCGTAGCGGCAGGTGTGACCAATATGGCATTGGATGCCCTGTTTATCGTTGGTTTCAAATGGGGAGTAGCAGGTGCGGCTATTGCCACAGGGCTGAGTCAATGTGTGGGGGGCCTGATCCCACTCATTTATTTCCTGCGGCCCAATACCAGCCTTCTCCGCCTGACAAGAACCAAGTTGGAGGCAGTTCCTATCGTCAAAGCCTGTGCAAACGGCGCATCCGAAATGGTATCGAGTGTTACTTCATCCGTCGTGGGTATCTTCTATAATTTTCAGCTGCTGAAATATGCCGGAGAAAATGGCGTCGCCGCTTACGGTGTTCTCATGTATGTTCAATTTATTTTTGCCGCTGTCTTTATTGGATATTCTATGGGATGCGCGCCGGTCATCAGCTATCACTATGGCGCTGATAACCATGCAGAACTAAAGAATCTGTTCCGAAAAAGCATCATCCTGATGGGGGCGATTGGGGGAGGTATGGTCGTGGCGGCGCAGATTTTTGCCCTTCCGCTTTCCGATATCTTTGTGGGATACGATATGACACTCTTTAAGATGACGGTTCATGCCCTTCGGATTTCCACCATATCATTTCTGATCGTGGGATTTAATATTTTTGCGTCTTCCTTCTTTACTGCCCTCAACAACGGTGGTGTGTCGGCAGCGATTTCTTTCCTGCGGACATTTATCTTCAAGCTTGCCGCGGTATTGTTTCTGCCTGTTTTACTTGGTCTGGACGGCATATGGTGGGCGGATGTCACAGCGGAAATTTTTGCGTTTGTAATCTCACTTTTCTTTTTGATCAGGGAAAGAAAGAAATACCATTATATGTAATAGCAGAAAGGATGTTTATCATGAAAAAGAGTACCAAAATGTTATTGATCGGAGCAGGGATCACCGCTCTTGGATTTGCCGCCTATTCATTTTTTAAAGAGTTGGTTTCAGACACAGTGGAGTCCGAAGATCTTGACTGGGTAAATGCCACAGCAGAAGCAGCCGGACAGTCGAAGGCAGGTCAGGAATATTATTCCTATCACTCCGGGTTAAAGAGAAGTGAATGAGGATGGAGGTAACGTTTAAAGCTTGAAATCCTATGGATGCAGCAAATGACTATGCAAAGCAGCGGAGGTGTTGTTATGAAGTTTGTTGACAATAAGAAAAAGTACAGTTTGTTAAAGTTGGGTGCTGTAGTAATTGCTGCACTTGTAATATTAGATATAATCGGCAGGAAATATGAAAAAAGATATTTTACAGTGCCGATAAAACTGAGGATCAAATAAAGAAGAGAGGGTGCAGCATCTGTATCAGGATTAAGCCGATCATGCATGGGTTTAAAAGGAATAAAATAAGTTGGAGGTTGAAGATTAGTGAAGACTGTGACGAAGAACGTATTCACAAGAAAGCAGATTCGCAGACTGGTCAATAAGCATTTTCCCGGTGCGGAGATCACTTCAGTCAGGACATTAAAAGGCGGTACATTTAATACCCTTTATCAGATCGAAGGAACCGGCGGCCTTGAAAAAGGAGTGGTCTTAAAAACAAGCCCCATAGAATCTGTTGGGGTTCCGAATCATGAGAAGGATATTTTGCGTGCTGAGATCTATGCCTATCAATTATTGAAACATGTGAAAATCCCGATTCCAAAGATATATGTCTACGACTTTTCCAGGAAAGTTATTCCCTGTGATTATTTTATTATGGAACGGATAAAAGGAAAGTCCTGGTATGAACTCTGGCCCGGGAAAAATCCGGAACTTATGAGGGCACTTGGACGTTACACAGCGAGAATACATAGTGTGGAATATGATTGGTTCGGAGATATAAACCATGCTTTTGCAGGACGCTTCTCTACATGGGGCAAGGCTTTTACCTTTATGGTAGATGATGTTTTGTACGAGATCAGTAAGCAGGGGGGAAAACTGCCCTACAAGGAAATAAGGTCAGCAATATATTCCAGAAGGGAATTGTTAGATACGGTAAAAACCCCCGTGTTAGTGAATTTCGATATGTGGGCAGGAAACGTGTTTCTGAGTCAAAAGCGGACGTCTTCCATTTCCGCGATCATTGATTTTGAACGAAGCTTTTTTGGTGATCCATTGGCTGCTTTTGTATCTGCTTTGTTTATATACGATGATGTGGAAAAAGAGACGGATTTTATAGCTGGCTACAATGAGGTGAGCAAACGACCGCTAATCCTTACATCCGGGGACCGTGAAAAGATGATCCTGTATGAAATGCTGCTGTATCTTCGCAGTTACTGCGAAACCCAGCGTTATAATTTCTGGATGCGTAACATCCAGCGATTGAGTATCCAATCATTAATTCTATATGATTTGAGAAGACTGAAGAAATTATCTATGAAAAATCGGAGAACAGTTTCAAATCATAAAAACCATATTCAATGATAAATGTAACTTTAGATTTATTAAGAAGTTTTTTAGGAATGGTTAAGATTTTTTGATGATACTTAAGATAGTAACGAAACACAGTTACATATCATAAAATCCAATGCGAAAGGAGCAAAACAAATGAATGACAGCAAAAAAGCAAGGAATGGAATCTTAAAGAGAGGACTTGTACTCAGTGTAGTATGTATCATGGCACTTGGTATGGTAGCCTGCGGGGGAAAGGATAAAAATGCAGCACCCCCTCAGCCGGGAGTAAAGAACGAGTCCGCCCAGCCGGAGACAAAGAACAGGTCCAATTCGTCTGCTGACGAAAAGGAACAGGATAGCAAGAAAACACCACAGAAAAAAAACAGTACCGGTGTACAGAAGGACAGGGAGAAAGATACTGAAACAAAGAAAAAAACACAGTCAAAACAAGATAAGGATAAAAAGAATAGCGATACGAAAAAATCGAACATAGCAAATAAAAATGATTCTGTAAAGGACAAAAGTAATAATTAAAAGGAAACATGATGGGCTGTACAGGAGTGTACAGCCCATTTCATCCTTAATACATTAAGAAAGAAATATCCAAAATGGAGGTGATGCACAAAAATGAATATAGATGATTCAAGCGGTAAGAAGAAATGGATAACCGCTTTTCTGCTCCTGATGTGTCTGGCTTTCTGTGCCGCCCTTTTTAAAGCTTATCTGGACGGCAGGTTTCATTCTGTAGAAACGCTGCAGCGGTATATTGCAGGTTTTGGGCTTCTGGGTCCCGTTATATTGACCGGGATTCAGGCGGTACAGGTGGTGCTGCCAGTATTGCCCGGATTCTTGGGGTGTATTGTAGGCGCTGTTCTTTTTGGATGGATGGGAGGGTTCTGGTGTAACTATATCGGAATATCCGCAGGTTCTGTCATCGCTTTCTGGCTGGCCAGAAAATATGGCAAAGATTTGGTTTCCCGGATGTTTCCCGGAAAACGATATGAAAAATGGGCCACTTGGGCAGCAGAGAGCAGATTCTATACAATTGTGCTGTTTCTCGGTATGGTACTGCCATTATTTCCAGATGATTTTTTTTGTTATTTTACCGGTATAACAAGAATGACTGCCCGCAAATTTACTGCGATTATCATATTTGGCAAGCCGTGGTGTATCCTGGCATATAGTTTGATATTCTCAACGGTTGTATCATAAGGAATGAAAGAGGTGGAAAAATGGAGGAAAAGAAACGGTTATGCGGCTATTATAATTATACAGTCGTGTTGACCTATCTGGGAATGCTGATAGGATTTGTAGGTATTACGTATACGATGGAAGGGGCATACAGGCAGGCAGTCCTCTGTCTTATGACCGCGGGGGTATGCGACATGTTTGACGGTACAGTGGCAGCTACAAAACAAAGGAGTGTCAGAGAGAAAAGGTTCGGAATTCAGATTGATTCCTTGAGCGACCTGATCTGTTTTGGGGTGCTTCCTGCATTATTTACATATAACATCAGCGGGAAGAGGTATTCCGGCCTGTTGGCAGGGTGCCTTTATTTGTTATGTGCATTGATACGGCTGGCTTATTTTAATGTCCTGGAGGAAGAAAGGCAGCAGGGAGAAACCGAAAAACGTCAGTGGTATCTGGGACTTCCTGTGACCTCCTCTGCATTGATCCTGCCGGCTTTTTATGCCATGGAGAATGGCAGGGGACCGGCTGCAGGAGGAATGGTCATAACAATTTCGATGCTGATGGCAGCTGCATTTGTGCTTCCGATAAAGATTAAAAAACCATATCTTTTTGGTAAAATAGGGCTTGTTACTGCAGGATTGATTGAATTTATTGTATTGCTAATGGGATTGGGAATGGAAGTATAAAATAAAAGAATAAATTCTCATTAAAAATGGGTATCCGCAGTTGGAAAGGAGCAAAGTATGGACAGGGAGCAGGTTTTAATTGTAGAAGATGAGGCCGATATTCGTGAAGGAGTACGTATTCTTTTGGAAAGTGAGAACTATGAAGTGAAGGAGGCGGCGAGCGGAAGACAGGGGCTGGAGATCTTAAATGACAAGACAGATTTGGTCATTTTGGATGTCATGATGCCGGGAATGTCAGGAATATATACATGCAGAGAAATACGAAAGGTTTCCAATGTTCCGATTCTTTTTTTGACAGCAAAGGTTCAGGAATCTGATAAGCTGATCGGGCTGATGGCGGGTGGGGATGATTATCTGCCTAAACCCTTTTCCTACGCAGAACTCCTGGGAAGGATAAAAGCTCTACTGCGCAGATATAAGGTGTACATGGGAAAGAACGCGGGAGGTGATGCCGAAACCTATCTGGAAATGGGCGGTATACGGATACATCAATCATTTAATGAGGTTTATGTAAAGGGAGAAGAAAAGGAGATAACAGATATTGAGTATCACATCCTGCTGCTGATGATGCAGTATCCGGGGAAGATATTCTCGGCGCAGAATCTTTATGAAAGTGTGTGGCAGGAACCATATTTTTATTCTTGTAACAGTACCATCATGGTACATATTCGGAATCTAAGAGTAAAGATAGAGCCGGATCCTAAAAATCCAAGATATATACGTACTGAATGGGGAAAGGGGTATAAGTTTGACGCAGGCAGTGAATAAAAAAAATTCTATCTATTTCCAGCTTCTGCGGCTTTTGGTTTTTTCAGCAATCGCGGCAGGACTTGTTTTTTGGGTGATGAATTATTCGATGGAATATGTGATTAATTGCTATTATGATCATACCGGATATGAAAGACAGCAGGATGAAAACTATATCAGAAAACTACAGCAGTATATTGAACGGAATCAGCTTACATCAAGAGATGCGGAGTCACTGGATTCATGGGTGAAAAAGCAGAGAATCCTTACCATAAGGATTTATAAGGACGGTATTCAGGTATTTGATTCAGAGTATCCTCAGCAGGAATTATGGGAAGAGGAAATTGCCGCCGGTGATTATGAATGGGAGAACTATTATTCGGTAAAATTTGTTGATGGGGAAGCACAGGTATACATTTGGGGGTTATATGCATATCAGTTTTACAATTATGCATTAATCATAGAGATCATGTTTTCCTTTATCTTGTTTTTAATATTGGTTCTTTTGGGAATTCGCAGGAAAATGAATTATATTTTAAAGTTAAGTGAAGAGATTGAACTACTGGAAGGCGGGAGCCTGGACTATAAGATTACGGTAAAAGGAAAAGACGAGCTTACTGCGCTGGCGGAGGGCCTGGACAATATGCGTTTATCTTTTCGCAGTCTGATTAAACGGGAAGCGGATATCGTGCGGGAAAATCAAAAGGTGATTACTGAGATGTCTCATGACATCAGGACACCGGTCACCTCTATTATGTTATATACTGAAATTATAAAGACAGGAAAATATAAAGATGAAGTGCATTTAAAAGAATATATTGAGAAGATAGACAAGAAAGCACATAGAATGAAACAGCTTACAGAACATCTATATGAATATACGCTGGTAACCGGAACAACGGAAATGGTGTTGGAGGAACCGGAATATTATGAAGTCCTGTTTTATGACTTGTTCTCGGAAACCTGCAGCTATCTTCGACAGAAGGGATTTACTATAGAGTTCAGTATGGAGTGGGTAGATAAGAAACTTAGGATTTGTACGGATTATATATGGCGTATCATGGATAATATATCATCAAATATTATAAAATATGCCGATCCCCAAAAAGCAGTTGAGATATGCTCTGTCTGCAATGGGAACAAAATCGGATTTTCTTTCAGAAATGTGGTAAAACAGTTGGAGGAAACAGTGGAAAGCACCCACGTAGGAATACCGAGTGTTAAGAATATGATGGAAAAGATGAATGGGATCTGTGAAGTCAGACAGGACAAGGAATATTTTTATATCGCAATTATTTTCCCTGAAGCTGCTTCATATTCTGAAGAAGATCATAAGCGGAATGTAACAAAAGAATATATGGAAAGTGAATAAACAGGAACAGAATATGAAAGAAAAAATGTTAGGACTGCCAATGGAATTATATCATAATAAAAGGCTTATTTTGTCATTATCCAGAAATGATTTTAAGACAAAGTATGCAGGTTCTTATTTGGGAATTGTATGGGCATTTATTCAGCCGGTTGTCACGATCATGGTGTACTGGTTTGTTTTTACCATTGGACTGAAAGCTGGTGATATGGCGGAATATCCCTTTGTTCTTTATCTGATTTCAGGGATTATTCCCTGGTTCTTTTTCCAGGATGCGCTGAATGGCGGAACGAATGCATTGATGGAGTATAATTATCTGGTTAAGAAAGTAGTTTTCAAGATCAGTATTCTTCCCATTGTGAAGGTATTATCCGCATTGTTTGTACATGCGTTTTTTGTAGTATTTGCACTTATTATCTGCTCATTTAACGGGTATACGCCTACTCTTCATACACTGCAGATCTTTTATTATACTGGCTGTACGTTTGTTTTCGTATTGGCTCTTGTGTATGCCACCAGTGCTATTGTGGCTTTTTTTCGGGATTTGACACAGATCATTAATATCTTTCTTCAGGTAGGGATTTGGATGACCCCTATTATGTGGGATATAAATAGATTGAGCGGACATCCCATGCTGATGAAAATATTTAAGCTTAACCCTATGTATTATATTGTATCTGGATACAGAGATTCTATATTAGGGCAGACATGGCTTACTGCTCATTGGAAGTGGGGAATCTATTTCTGGGTTGTGACGATAATAATATTTATTTTAGGTTCCGGAATATTCAAGCGTCTGAAACTGCATTTTGCAGATGTATTATAGCGAATGTTTTGAATAGAAAGCCTGAGCTATTTATTGCAGATACTGCTATCCGAAATGCAGTCCTGATGATTGTTATCTTCTGGAAATGACAGAAGCAGAGGAAAAAACGGGAAAATATAAGATGATAATAACGGTTCAGTCAGGTCTGTGCAGTTACTGTACTGACTGTGCATAAGAGTAGTTACAGATTAGGATGGCATTATGTCATCCTATTTTTAATTTCTGAGCCCGCTATAGAATTTAAACAAAATATTTAGAATTTATACAGTAAAATAATAATAAATGTGATATTTTATAGTTAGAAAAGTGAGGAGGGTGTCCCATGATCAAAGTGATTCTTGTGGATGATGAAGTATTGGCATTGGATTATCTGGAAAGCCTGATTGACTGGGAGTCAGAAGGATTCCAGGTGGTTGGGCGTGCAACAGGCGGGAAGAAGGCATGGGCGTTATATGAGAAATATAAGCCGGAGATTGTTATTTCCGACATTCGGATGATCGGAATGGACGGACTGGAGCTGGCCAGAAAGATCAAGGAAAAGAATCCTGCAGCGATTGTCGTCCTTTTATCCGCATATAAAGATTTTGAGTATGCCCAAAAAGGGATACAGTACGGAGTATCCAATTATCTGCTGAAGCATGAGCTGAGTGAAGAGTCATTGCTGGCCGAGCTTACGCATATCAAAGCCGAGCTGGCAAAACAGTCAAAAAAGGAAAAAATATACCAGGAATATTTTATGAAGCAGTTGATCTATCAACAGGATGCCATGCCGGGGCTTGATGAGATGGATTTAGGGAACCGCCTGTTTATGATCATGCTGCATAGAGAAGATATTTTTCAGAACGGGGTTTTTACCGGACAGAGCCTTTGCATAGAGAACTATGAAACAATCAGGAATGTAATGGAAGCCCCTTTGGAAGAAACCGTATCTTATGTTGCGGATGCTAAGATGAACGAAAGCCATCAGATCATACTGTATCAGATCGAAAAGGAAGTGAGCAAGTATAAGATCAACCATCTGATTGAGGAGAAGAGCAGACAGCTTGCCGAGGTATTGAAAGAAACCGTAGGAAAGGAAATCAATGTACTTTACAGTTACGAGATCAGGAAAAGTGAAATCAGTTTTACGTTCCAGAAAATGTCACGGCAGATTCGGTTTGCGGTATTTTGGGAGGCCGGGGCATGTCTTGCACTGGAACAGATGGCTGAAATAGAAAACCAGGACAGCGTTGTCTGGGGAGATGAAATGATGGACCTGGAAAGTACTGTCTATAAAGAAAGCCGGGATATTAAGGAGATGCTGGATTACCTCTTTGACCTGGTGACTTATCCTCAGTTTAAGCTGAAATCCTTAAAAGAATTGGTACATTTACTGGAAATGACTTATAGGAAAATAAAAGAAAAAGAAAGCGTCACGAGTTCGGATGAAAAAGAAAATGTGTATAAAGTAAAGGACATACGGCAGTATTATACAGAACGCTTTCTCTGTCTGAACGGGAAGATCCACGAGGGTGAGGGGACGAAATATTCCAATATTGTTTTGGAGATGATGCGCTACATTCGTAAAAATTATAAGAAAGAGTTAAGCCTGGATGTGATGGGGGATGTCTTCCATATGAACGGTGTTTATTTGGGGCAGGTCTTTAAAAAGGAAGTGGGCATGACGTTTCTAAAATATCTGACAACGTGCAGGATGGATGCTGCGAAGGCATTATTGGAGAGCGGACAGTACAATGTGTCAGAAGTGGCAGAACTGTCAGGATACAAGACAAGCCAGTATTTCAGCCAGATATTCCAAAAGAATGTGGGCATGAAGCCTCAGGAGTATAAGAAATGGAACGAAAAGAATTGAGAAAAGGCGGATTGAAGTGGAAGATTCTGAAAAGTATCACGATTTTTATTGCTGTCTCCATGGCATTCAGTGCCTTGGCAGGCTATCTGTATTTTGTCCGTATTGTGAGGGAGCAGAAGATTTCAGATGAGGAGGTCAAGCAGCAGCAGATCGTGAACCAGATGCAGTTTATGACAGAGGATATTGATAATTTTGCCAAAAGCGTTATTATCGACGAAACACTGCAGATGGCCCTGGAGGAAGAGGAACAGTTAAGTGAGTTTGAGCTGTCCAGAAAGAAAGACAGAATCAGCAAAAGGCTGGCATTTTACAACAGCCTTAAAACCTATGTAGCCAGTTCATTTTTAGAGTTGGAAAACGGGGGCAGATACGGCAGCGGTTTTGGGGCAAGTGAGGAGGACTATCTGGAACGGAAATTTGGAATCCGGGAATTTGTGGAATTTAAAAAGGATGATTCCTTACAGTATTCTAAACCGTATATTGGGCTGGAATCCAGGGTCACGTCCCCGGTGGTATGTTATCGTGTGAAAATATGGAGTCAGGAGGATTTCGGAAAGCAGCAGGGAACGCTTTACATAGAGGTCTACCTGAACTATTTTATTGACCAGATGGAAGTTTACGGGCAGGAGTATGAAAATGTATGCCTGGCAGGAAGCAGCGGGGAAGTTTTATTTCAGAATGATAAGGATAAAAAGATTCAGGAATACATAAAAAAACAGGGTACAATAAAAGAAAATTTAAGCCTCAGGACAGAAAACGGCTATCTGATCTGCCATGCCGTAGGGTATACCGGCTGGGAATTGTATACGCTGATCACAGATGGTTATCTCTGGAGGCAGAGCTATTTTGTATTGAACTTCTTTGCAATCTCCTTTGTGCTGTCCCTGGGCCTTGTTCTTGTATTTACCTCAAGGACGCTGGAAAAACGGATCAAACCTATTACATATTTGTCTCAGCAGATGGGGAACACGCAGTATGATTCCATGGATTCAGTGGAAATCGTTCACACCGGGGATGAAATACAAACCTTATATGAGTGCTATCAGGCAATGATAGGGGAAATACAACGGGGAATCGAGGCGCGGATCACCTATGAGAAGCAGAAAAAAGAAATGGAATTCGATATCATGCTGTCACAGGTGAATCCCCATTATCTCTATAATGTGCTGAATACCGTCGTATATCTTGCCGCGGCAGAAAAAAATAAGCGAATCGTTAAAATCGTCAACGCACTGATCTACACACTCCAGGAAACGCTGAATCTGGGGGAAGGCAGGGTGGAGACAACAATCGAAAAAGAACTGGAACTGACAAAATGTTATCTGCAGATTCAGGAGTACCGCTACCCGGATATGTTTGAAACAGAGATAAGCTGTCCGGAATCATTGAAAGGGTACCGCATACTGAAGACAAGCATTCAGCCCTTAGTGGAAAATGCTTTGTTACATGGGATTCTGCCAACGGAAAGCAAGGGGAAGATAACTGTCACAATAGAAGAAGCGGAAGGGAATATTATAGTGATGGTAAGAGACAGCGGGCAGGGGATCGCAGATGACCGGCTTCTTAAATTCCGGAACAGAGAGCAGATCGTCTATGAAAAGAATGGCAGAAAACATATCGGCATCAGTAATATCCGGGACAGGATTGAATATCTCTATGGAGAGCCATATGAGATGAAAATCAGGAGACGAAAGGAAGGAGGCACGGAAGTCATGATGCGCCTTCCGGTCTTGCAGGATGGTGAGTAAAGTGAAAAAAGTGTGTTGTTTTTTGGTCGTAATAAGCCTTCTTTCCCTTGTGGGATGCGGGAAGAACCAGCGTGAACCGGAAGTGACAGAGAAGATACCAAAGGCGGACGGGCAAAACCATGAGAATATTGATTGGCAGGAAAGTTATGATGAACCACTTCCCGCAGATTATGAAGGCACATTATCCATGTGGGGATGGGATGACGCATATTTTAAAACGGTCACAGAGGCTTTCCGGAAAAAATATCCAAATGTGAAGTTTGAGTATACGCCCGTGGAAAATGGAGATTTAATACAAAAATATAAAACAGCACTGATCACAGGCGGGGAATTGCCGGATATTGGCTGGGCGGTCATGGCCTATCGGGCGGAAATTTTTGAACTGGACATGTGGGAACCATTGAATCAAGAGCCATATGGGTTTGACATTTCACAGGTCCACGAATGCGTCCGCCCGCAGATGATGAACAGCAAAAGGGATGTATGCGGTATTGAACAGACTCTTGCAGCGGCAGGTCTTGCATATCGAAGGGATTTGGCAGAGGAATATCTGGGTACAGATGATCCGAAGGAACTGGAAGCAATGTTCCCGGACTGGCAGTCTTTTATAGAAAAGGGAAAAGAGGTCTATGATAACAGCAATGGGACTGTATATTTGTGGCCGGGACTGGCAGATGCGCAGCAGTTTATCAGAGAACAGCAAGGGATTCCCTGGATTGAGGGGGATACTATTCGTGTCACGGATACGCTCAAGCATTCCCTGGACATAGTCTGCAAGTTCAGGGACAGCCACACTTCTGATACGCTGGAGGCATGGACGCCGAAATGGTATGAAGCGTTGGGGAAGGGCACCCATATCTTTACAGGATGCGCCACGTGGTCAGTGGCATTTGAAATCGAGCAGTATGACCCTGAAGGAAAAGACAAGGGGCACTGGGGCCTTATGAGCGCACCGGAGGGGAATATTCTCTGGGGCGGTACGACCATGGGGATTACCAAGACCTGTAAGGATAAACGGCTGGCATGGGAATTTATCAAGTTTGCCACGCTGTCGACAGAAGGGGCAGAGGCCCTGAACACCTTAGGGCTTCTGACCACTGCCATCAGGCCATATGAAGAGAATCCAGATCTGGGAAGTTATAAGAGCCCATGGTTCGGCAGCCAGGATATAGGGGATTACTTTTTGAACGAGATCGTACCAAATATCCGGGACAGGAAAATATCTGTAAATGACAGTGTGATCCATGAGGGATTAAATCTGATCAATGTATCCCTGCGCAAAGACCCTGAAATAACATCCCAGGATGCGCTGCAGTATCTGAAGGACTATTTGAAGGAGGAACTGCCGGATTATAAGATAGAGTAGGATAAGACTATCCGTCAGGTCAGCGCATTTACTGTGCGGACCATGTATAAGAGCAGTGGCAGCAGGCCGGTATCTGATGAGGATACCGGCTTTTATCTTGCATAGAAGTCACTGTTCGGTACTCTCACAGTTACGCATAGGATTCCGTTTTATCAGTTCTATAAAATGCAAACAAATTCTAAAGTTTGTCATGTATGGGAAATGAGCATGCGATGATAGAATGAAGCCGTAAAGAGATAAAAGCAATAAAAACAATGACATTATAAAATGAAAGAAAAGGAGAAGAAGAACATGAAAAAAAGGATTGTAAGCGTACTACTGTGTTGTGTACTGACAGCGGCAGTGACAGGGGGATGCGGAAGTGACAAAAAAGCGGAGGCAGCAGAGAATCCGGCGGGAGAGGATGGTCTTGCCACAGAGGATGTAACTTTAAAAGTGTGGGAGTCCTCAGGTGTGGCGCAGGAGTTCATAGAGCAGGCAGGAGCCGCATTTACAGAAGAACATCCCAATATAACCATAGAATATGAGAATGTGGAACTTGGTGACGCTAACGGACAGATCGCGCTTGACGGACCGGCAGGAGTCGGCGCTGACTGTTTTGCGATTCCCAATAACGTGATCGGAAATCTGGTTGCAGGCGGGCATATCACAGAGATTACAGACGCAGAGACACTGAAAGCGAATATTCCCCAGTCGGGTATAGATGCTGTGACGTATGACGGAAAATGTTATGGATATCCGTTCTCAGCAGATACCTATGCGTTGTTCTACAACAAAGACTTGATAGAGGAAGCACCAAAGACCTGGGAGGATGTGGAGAAATTCTGTGCCTCCTTTAACGGAAGCGGAAAATATGGGATGATCTTCAACGTGGCATCCGGCTACTATTCCGTCATGTTTAACGGATTAAACGGAAATAAACTGTTTGGACCGGATGGGACCGATGCAACAGATACATATATGAATAATAAAGACGCAGTGGAAGGCATGAAATATTTCCAGTCCTTCCGTAAGTATTTAGATGTACCGGCAGCCGATATTTCAGATGATTCCGTATGCCTTGCAGCATTTACCGAGGGAAAAGCCGCTATGTATGTAACCGGTGCGTGGAATATCTCCAACTGTGAAGATGCAGGACTGAATTTTGGTGTGACTACTTTACCGGCTTTACCGGGAGAGAATCATCCCTGCCCGTCATTTTCCAACGCAAGAACCATGGTAGTGTCAGCGTATACAGAACATCCTGCAGAGGCGGAAGCGTTTGCAAAATTCCTTGTTACTCCCGAAATGCAGAAACTGCGCTATGAGATCACAGGGGAAGTACCTGCAGGAGATATTGAGGTGGACAGTGAATATGTAAATGGCCTGATCGAACAGCTTCAGTACGCTTATCCGGCACCATCCATTCCGGAGGCTCAGGATTGGTACGAAACAATGGACAGTGCGTGTGCAAATATCTGGGACGGTGCAGAGGTACAGAAAGAACTGGATGCAGTCAACGACAGGATCGCAGTGAAAAAATAACACGCAGAATCCAGGAGGAGGAAAACTGTGATGGAATTAAAAACGGATGGCAGTTCTGAAAAAAAGGTAAGAGCAACAGCCATACTTTTTATGGGGCTTGGCCATATCTTGTATTTCAAAGAATATTTGAAGGGCAGTATCTATGCCCTGATAGAACTTGTAACACTTTGCCTCATTCCTTTTTGGGCAAATAAAATTTACGGGCTGATCACTTTGGGAAGCCCTCATCCGGAACTGCCGGTCAAGCAGCGTGACAATTCCATGTTTATGATGATAGACGGAATCCTGGTGATCGCGGTCCTGCTTATTGTGATTGCTGTCTATGTAGTGTCAGTAAAAGGTGCAATGGCGGAATATAAGGAGTTCTGCAGAAATGGCAGTCTGAATAGGAAAAAGGCATTCATATCAGGAAAAGCATTTCCCATTGCAGGACTTGCCCCGGCTTTAATACTGATGCTTGTATTCGTGGTTGTTCCCCTGGTGTTTTCAGCATGTGTGGCTTTTACAAACTATGCTTCACCGGAACATATTCCGCCGAATAATCTGGTAGACTGGGTAGGATTTACGAACTTTACGGATATGTTCGGCGGTAATGCTGCATGGACAGGAGCGTTCGGCCGTGTGGCTGTGTGGACGCTTATCTGGGCAGTGCTTGCCACGGCAACCTGTTTCTTTGGCGGTTTCGTTTTGGCGGCAGTGCTCAATGAGTGCCGGATCAGGATAAAACCGGTGTTCCGTTCCATTTTTATCCTGCCTTATGCAGTTCCGGCTATTGTAAGTATGCTGGTGTGGAAGAATCTGTTGAATGGGTCTTTTGGTATTGTGAACAGGACCCTGATGGAAATAGGACTGATCAATAATCCAATCCCATGGCTGAGTGATGCGGGACTTTGCAGGTTTATATGTGTGCTGGTGAACCTGTGGGCAGGTTTTTCTTACTTCATGCTGCTGACAATGGGCAATATGACTGCGATTTCCAGTGATATATATGAAGCAGCCAAAATTGACGGGGCCTCACCCCTCTATATGTTCAGGAAGATCACATTTCCCTTAGTGCTGTTTCAGACCATGCCGCTTATCATTATGGGATTTACGCACAATATCAATAACTTCGGTGCCATCTATTTCCTTACAAGCGGACTTCCCGAGGCAGCAGACAGTGCCGTGACATCGGCTGGCTCCACGGATATCCTTGTGACATGGATCTATAATCTGACCATGGACCTGCAGAAATATAACTACGCGGCAGTGCTGGCGGTTGTTATCTTTGTGGTTATGGCACCTTTCGCTATACTGAGCTTCAGACAGACAAAGTCATATAAGGAGGGAGAACTGTAATGGGAAAGAGTGGAAAAATATTTACTTCCGTACTTGTATGGGTGTTTCTGATCGGTACCAGCCTGTTTGTGGTGTATCCTCTGGTTTATGTGGCGGCAGCAGCCTTTTCACCGCAGCAGAATATCGCATCCCTGAGTATTATTCCATTTGGGAATGGGGTGACGATAAAAAATTTTATTTACTTATTTCAAAAAACGGATTTTCCGCTTTGGTTTCGCAACACGCTTATTGTAGCGGTGGCAACAACAGTCAGCACAGTATTTATCTGTGCATTAAGCGCCTATGTATTTTCCAGATTCCGTTTTGTGTTTAAGAAATCACTTATGATGTCGCTCTTGATCTTACAGATATTCCCATCCTTTGTGGGGATGGTTGCAATCTATGTGATCCTGTTAAGAATCGGGGGTCTGAATACATTATGGGGGCTGGTGCTGGTTTATCTGGCGGGGAATATTCCCTATAATACCTGGATGGTAAAGAGTTATATGGATACGGTTTCCAAAAGCCTGGATGAGGCGGCGAGAATTGACGGAGCCGGGCATTTCCAGATTTTTGCAAAAGTGATCCTGCCGGTGTCAAGGCCCATCATCGTATTGCTGACGATCACAAGCTTTATTGCGCCCTGGATGGATTTTATTTTTCCGAAATTGGTGCTCCGGTCGTCCAATGTGCAGACCATTGCACAGGGATTATTTGGATTTGTCACAGAAAAGAAAAACATGTTTGCAACATTTTCAGCCGGTTCTCTGATCATTGCAATACCATTTATTATTTATTTTATCGTGACACAGAAAACCCTGATCACCTCTTTGAGCGGAGCGGCTGTGAAGGAATAGAAGGAGAGAAAGAAATGAATCATCACGTATCGATTGCAGAGTTTGACAAAAAAGAATTTTACTCTCTGGGGGAAAATTTCCAGGGAGAAAACCCATCCGGAGAGCAGATCTCATTTACAAATTATTATATGAAAGTGGACGGGAAACCGTTTTTTGGCATAAGCGGTGAGTTTCATTTCAGCAGATGTCATGAGAGCCGCTGGGAAGACGAGATCATTAAAATGAAAATGTGCGGGATCAATGTGATCGCCACTTATGTTTTCTGGATTCACCATGAGGAGGAGGAGGGTATCTTCGACTTTGAAGGGTGCAGAAATCTGAGAAAATTTATTGAACTCTGCGGGAAACACGGAATCTATGTGATCCTGCGTATCGGACCGTTTGACCACGGTGAGGTGAGAAACGGGGGAATCCCGGACTGGATGTACGGTAAACCCTTTGAAGTTCGGAAATTAAGTGAAGGTTTCCTGTTCTATGTAAGACGGTTATACGGAAAAATATCTGAGCAGATTCAGGGACTTCTTTATAAAGATGGAGGACCCATTATTGCGGCACAGATTGATAATGAATATATGCATTCATCCGCACCCTGGGAAATCACCACAGGTATTTCCGAAGAGTGGGTATTCGGGGGAGATGAGGGAGAGACTTATATGCTCACGCTTCAGGAAGAAGCGAAGAAATGCGGGATCATCACTCCCTTTTACACCTGTACAGGATGGGGTGGTGCCATTACGCCATCTGTCATGATGCCTCTGTGGGGCGGGTACGCATACCGTCCATGGCTGTTTTACGGGGACAGGGGAGAACATCCCAGCACAGAAGAGTATGTCTATCAGGATTTCCATCACAATGGTGCAGTGGTCACCAGCGATTTTAAACCGGCTTACGAACCGGAGACCAGACCATATGCATGCTGTGAAATGGGCGGCGGCATGATGTGTACTTACAACTACCGTTTCATACTGCCATATAAGAGTGTGGATGCCATGGCCAATATTAAGATTGCATCCGGCTGTAATTTCCTTGGATATTATGTATTTCAGGGCGGCACAAACCCGCTGGGAAAACACGGTACCTTTATGAATGAATCCCAGGTACCGAAGATGTCTTATGATTATCAGGCGGCACTTGGAGAGTTCGGACAGATCAGGGAATCCTATGAGAGATTAAAGACCATGCATTTTTTCTGCAGAACATTTGGAGAAGCGCTGTGTCAGATGGAAACCGTTCTGCCAAAGGGAGCGTCTTTCATAGAAGCGAAGGATTTGGATACGCTCAGGTTTGCAGTCCGTACAGATGGGGAAAAAGGGTTCCTGTTTATCAATAATTTCCAGGATCACGAGACTGCAAAGCCAAAACAAAATGAGACAGTCACGATCCAGACAAAAGACGGGGAAATCGTGTTTGACCATCTGGATCTGGCCGGGGAAGAAAATTGTATTCTGCCGTTTTACATGGATATGGATGGCATTTTGCTGGAAAAAGCCACAGCCCAGCCAATAACCAGACTGGAAAGGGGCGGGGATATTACCTATGTATTCCTGAAACCGGAAGGGATGAAGGCTGCCTTTTATTTTGAGGAGGGTGTTCAGATATGCGGCGGGAATCCGGGGGCAGATGGTGTGCTGAGGTGTGAGGAAGATCAGGCAGCGGAACTGTTCCGGATTGCCAAAGGCGACAGAGTCTTAAATATCCTCTGCCTAAACCGGGATATGGCAAATCAGATGTATCTTCTGAAAGACCAGACCCTGCTGTTTGCCCATGGGGCCATTATGGAAACGGAAGATGGAATCCGGCTTGAGTCGAGAATGGCTGCAAACAGAATGTATTCTTATCCAAAGGATGGTTTTTGCGGCAATGAAAACGTGGTGAGGGCAGATGAGACAGATCCTGTTTTTGATATCTGGAAAGCGGATACGCAGGAAAGGGAACTTTCAGCCAAAGTCGTTCAGACAGCAGCCACCAGGTTTACGGTGAAACTTCCGGAGAATTTCATGGACGGTCTTAAAGATTTACTGGTGCAGATTCGCTATCAAGGAGATATCGGCCATTTATTTATCAACGGAACCATGGTGAATGACAATTTCTGCAATGGAGATGTGTGGGAATTTGGAGTGAGGACCTTTGAAGAAGAGCTGAAAGAACATCCGCTTACACTTGCCATTACCCCGCTTAGGGTGGGGGCGAATGTCAACGTGGAATCTGCAATGGCAGCCCGCATGGAGAATGCAGAGGCATACATAGGGGAATTGGAGCGTGTGGAATTATGCCCGGTGTATGAATTCGTTCTGAGATAAAGGTGCGGCGGATGATAACGATAAAGTCATAGACAGGAGACCATTCTATGAGAAAAATAAAAGTATTTCTTATAATGAGCCTGATACTCATAGGCTGTATGAGGGGAGTGGCTGTCCACGCGGGGGAAACAGGGGAAATCATAAATCCTTCCTTTGAAATATGGGAGACCGGCGAAGGACTGGACGGCTGGACAAAAAGTGCGGATACCACCGCCGGGGCAGTAAAGCCGGCGTGGAGTGAAAACGATGCGCAGGATGGAAATTACAACCTGGCCTGTTGGGCAGAAAGCGATTATCATGTGGACATTTATCAGGATGTTAAGGGGCTTGAGCCGGGCTATTATTATCTGACCGCCTATGCACAAAATGGCGGCGGCCAGAAGTCCTGCAGTCTTTACGCAGGCGGAAGCGGACAGTCTTATGCCTCTACTATGATACCTGTAAGTGAAGGCGGGGTTACGAAAGGATGGCGGGGTGTCACGGTCCGGGGCATTGAGGTGAAAGAAGACGGTGCACTTAGGATTGGACTTCGCACAGACGCATATGCCGGAAACTGGATGAAGCTGGATAATCTGAATCTGGTCAGAGAAACAAACCAGGAAACGCCTTATGAATTTTTAAAAGGCGGAGATATCTCGGAACTGACCTGGCTGGAAGATTCAGGGGCTGTCTTTTATGATGAGAACGGAAGCCCAAAAGACGCACTTCAGATCTTGGCAGACAGTGGTTTCAATTTTGCAAGGCTGAGGCTTTACAATGCACCGGGAAAAGGTAAAGGAAACGGAACCTACTACTGTAAAGAAGGGTATCAGGATCTGCCGGATATCTTATCTCTGGCCAAAAGAGCTTCGGATAAGGGAATGGAATTGGAACTCTCTTTCCATTACAGCGCTTACTGGAGCAATGGTGAGACCCAGAATATACCGAAAGAATGGCAGGAACAGATTGAAGGTATGTCAGAAGAAGATGCGGTTGATAAACTCTGCAGTCTTGTGTATGACTATACCTATGAAGTCATGAAAGAAATGAAAAGCCAGGGAACCGTGCCGGCTTTTGTGTCTCTCGGAAATGAGATACAGAGTGGCATGTTATTCCCTTACGGAAAGGCATCTTCGGAAAACTGGAAGTATCTTGCCCGCTTTTTGACCAGCGGAAGCAATGCCGTGAAAGCGGCATCGCCGGAAACAAAGGTTATTATCCATCTGGATGGTGCAGGTGACAGCTCAAAATATACAGGCTTTTTTGATAATTGTGAATCCTTTGGAGTTCCCTATGATATCATCGGACCTTCTTATTATCCGTTTTGGACAGACTGTGATGTAGATACCATTGTGGCGTTCTGCAATGATATGGTGGAGCGGTATGATAAAGACATCATGATCATGGAAACAGGATATAATTTTAATCCGGTGCTGCCAAACGGCCAGCCGGGGCAGTTATCGGATAACGGATGTTACAGCCAGGAAGGAACTTATGGAAGTACACCGGAGGGACAGAAAAACTTTATGGCAGATCTGTTCAACGGACTGAAAAGTGTAATAGACGGGCGCTGCCTGGGAGACTTGTATTGGGATCCGGTCATGGTGGAACAGAGAGGCGTAGGCTGGGCAATGCTGGAGGCTACGGACGAACCGGATATCAATGTGATCTCCAATACAACGCTGTTTGACTTTGAGCATAAGCTTCTGCCGGTAGGGCAGGTGTACCGGGACAGCCAGGCAGGCTATGCAGAAGGCGGTATTTCCGGAAGGCTTGTAAAAGCGGGACAAAATACAGAAGGTGTGAACAGGATTGAGGGATTGCTCAGACTGAACGGTATTGACCACTATATTCAGACAGATGCCTACGGATACTTTTACCTGGGAAATATACCGGAAGGCTCTTACAACATAGAGCTTTTGGTGGATGGAATGGAATATGCAGGGAATCTGGAAAGCCTGGAAATTGAAAAGGGAAAAAACACGGTATGCAGTCTGGAGTTAAAGGGTGCTGTCCTGTCAGGAAAGGTGCTGGATGATTCCGGAACCGGTGTGGAGAATGCGGCAGTCTATGCGTCTGATGGAACGCATGTCTTTGAAACGGCTACAGATGTAGAAGGCGGCTACACCATGCAGGATATTCCTGCAGGTACATGGGAAATCTGGGCAGAGGCAGCAGGATATGATGCATCGGAAAAAACAGAGAAAACACTGGCTTTAGGAGAGACTCTTTCCCATGTGGATTTTCAGATAATATTAAATTCAGGAAGTATTACCGGCAAGGTACTGGATCAGGAGGGGAATACCCTGGCAGATGTCAGAGTGAGCGCCATGGCAGATGATATCACGGTTTTGACATTTACAGACGAGAATGGAGTTTACACCCTCTCTCATCTGAAAACGGAAAAAGATGCGGCCAAAATATATAAACTCAACATATCGAAAGCAGGGTATGTGGAACAGGAGTACGAGGCAGAGGTACTGCTTGGACAGAATACACAGGCAGAGAATGTTGTACTGAAAAAAGACATGGGATCCGTGCGCGGAAAAGTGATGGATTCCAACGGAATGCCGGCCGAAGGGGTGACTATTGCCATCAGCGGTACAGATACCTATGAGGCTGTAACAGATGAAAACGGATGTTACAGTATTGCGGAAATGACATCCGGGACCTATACCGTGCAGGCGGAAAAAGAAGGATATATGAAAAGCGCTGCCCTGACTATGGAGATTGTGTATGGAGAGCAGACAAAAGCAGATGTATTGGTTCTGCCGGATAAGATAGAGGTACAGAACCCGGGCTTTGAGCTTCCGGCAAACCCGGAAGATGAATGGGATAAAGTACCGGCCGGCTGGGAAATCGAAGCGACATCCAATGAGGCCAGTGGTTCCAGTGTGATCAGGCAGGACAGAAGTACATTTGGAGGTGCTTTTGAGGGACAATACGGACTTTCGTTTTGGCTGGATGAAGCCTTTGCGGGGGATGTCAGCCAGCAGATGAGCGGTCTGGAACCGGGAAATTACCTTCTGCGGGCATATGTGTACTCAGGAATCAGTAAGGATTTCTGTCTGTATGCGAAGGATAGTTCGGGAGAGATCATCGGCAGTACGACAATTCAGCCCAGCGGCGGTTATAGCCCGGTCAGTCTTGTCTTTTCACTGGAGGAAGAGGTGTGCAGTATTGGATTCTACGCAGATACAGCCGGTTCGGACTGGGCTGTTGCGGACCAGGTGGAATTAGGGTATCTGAGACAGTATGAACCCAGCTATGAAGAACCGGATGAGAAGCCGGATTTTACAGCACCGAAAGCAGATGTGAGGGCAATCCCACAGGAGGGCGGAAGCGTGGAGGCTGTCCTGATGGGGGCAGATGAGGAGAAGGGAACCGCAGACTGGCACCTGATTGCAAGTCCGGCAGAAGGATACCGTTTTGTAAAATGGGTGGACGGCAATGAGGAAGAGATTGTGATTTCCACCAATCCGGATTATATGACTGTGCTTAATGAGGACCGGAGTTTTGCGGCGGTGTTTGTAAAAGAGGAAACGCCAAAGCCGGATGATACGCCGGACCCGGATGATAAACCAAAGCCGGACGATACGCCGAACTCGGATGATATGCCGAATCCGGATGATACGCTGAAACCGGACGATACATCGAACCCGGATGATACGCCAAAACCGGATAGTACGCCAAACCAGGATGATAAACCAAAGCCGGATCATACATCAAAGCCGGGTGCTATACAGAAACCGGGCAATACAGCCGGCGCAGGTAATAAAACCAAACCGGGAAACAGCAGTAATCTGCAGAATAAGTCTGAGAAGGCGGCTAAGACGGGGGATGAGACACAGACAGGTATTTATCTTTGTCTGATGACAGCGTCAGGTATTGCAGCGCTGGGCGTTTTCGCAAAGAAAGGCAGAAAGAAAGACAGAAATAAAGGAGAATAAGAGGATGGATACAGTTAGAATATGGGAAGAATCAGTTGTGATTCCTACATATGAGGTGGGAGCACCGGATAAGAACCCAATGTTTTTGGAGAAAAGGGTTTATCAGGGCAGTTCAGGAAAGGTATATCCCTATCCTACCACAGAGATCATCAGCCATGAAAAGAAAGATAAGACATGGCATGCAGTCTATCTGGAGAATGAATACCTGAAGGTTATGATCCTTCCCGAACTGGGTGGCCGTATTCAGAGAGCCTATGACAAGACAAACGACTATGATTTTGTATACTATAATCATGTGATCAAACCGGCTCTTGTAGGTCTTGCCGGCCCATGGATCTCAGGCGGGATTGAATTTAACTGGCCCCAGCATCACAGGCCGACTACTTATATGCCGGTTGACCATGTGATCAGTGAACATGAAGACGGAAGTAAGACACTTATGGTAAATGATGTGGACCAGATGTATGGGACAAAAGGAATCGCATCCTTTACTCTGTATCCGGGAAAAGCATATATTGAAATCCGGGGACAGCTTTATAACCGGACTGCCATGCCGCAGACCTTTTTATGGTGGGCCAATCCGGCAGTTCCGGTCAACGATCATACACAGTCTGTTTTTCCGCCGGATGTTCATACGGTATATGATCACGGCAAGAGGGATGTATCACGTTTCCCCATTGCAAAAGGTGTATATTACAAACATGACTACAGTGAAGGTGTGGATATCTCCAGATATAAGAACATACCGGTACCCACATCCTATATGGCTGAGACATCAAAATATGATTTTGTGGGCGGTTACGATTATCAGAAAGAGGCAGGGCTGCTTCATGTAGCGGACCACCATTTTTCACCAGGTAAGAAACAGTGGACGTGGGGCTGCGGGGAGTTCGGAAAAGCATGGGACAGAAGCCTGACAGACGAAGACGGGCCTTACATTGAATTGATGACAGGCGTTTATACAGAAAACCAGCCGGATTTTACATGGCTGAAACCATTTGAGGAAAAGACCTTTAAACAATATTTCATGCCTTACAAAAAGGTAGGCGCAGTAAAGAATGCTACGATCCATGCAGCACTTGGTGCAGAGATAGACCGTGAGACAATCAGAGTTACCGTATATGGGACACAGAGATATGAGGACGCAGAAGTAGTTGTGACAAATGCCGGGCAGGAGATTTATCGTAAAAAAGGTTTTCTGTCTCCAACAGATATCTTTGAGGCAGCTATCCCGGCAGATGTCAAAAAGAAAGAAGATATCTGTGTTTCTGTATATCATGGAAAAAAACTGCTGGTATCTTATCAGCCGGAAAAGGAAGAAATACCGGAACTTGGAAAACCGGCAGAGGCAGCTAAAAATCCGGAAGAGATCATGACCAATGAGGAGCTTCTATTGACAGCCCAGCATATAGAACAGCACCGCCATGCCACCTATCTTCCTGACCCGTATTATCTGGAAGGGCTGAAAAGAGATCCGGGAGACAGCAGGATCAACAATGCCTACGGAATGCTGCTTTTCAGAAGAGGTAATTTTACAGAGGCAGAAAAACATTTTCGCGCGGCGATCAAGAGACTGACGTTTCGAAGCCCGAATCCTTTTAACAGTGAGGCTTATTACAATCTGGGACTGGTTCTGTTTTATCAGGACCGGAAGGAGGAAGCCTTCGATGCATTTTACAAGGCAACCTGGAGCAATGAACAGCAGGAAATGTCTTTTTATTATCTGGCAGCTATTGAGGCCGGAAGAGCAAATTATGAGGAAGCCTTAGAGCTAATAGAAAAGGGGCTTGTAAAGAACAGCCATAATATAAAGGCAAGAGCTCTAAAAGCAGTCATTTTTCGGAAACTGGGAAGAACAAAGGAGGCAAAAGACTGGATTGCGGAAAACTTAAAGGTTGATGCATTTGATTATATGTCCGGATTTGAACTGGCGTTATCAGAAGAGGATAATACAGAAATACTTTCAGAAATGAATTGTTTAATGCGCAATTTCCAGGAAAATTATCTGATGACTGCAAGAGATTATGCAGATGCCGGGTGTTATGAGGAGGCAATTGCCATTTTGGAACAGTGCACAAAGGCATATCCGCTTTTGTCCTATTACAAAGGTTACTATTACGCAAAACTGGGGAATACGGAAAAATGTATCAGTGAGTACAAAGAAGCGGATGCATGTAACCCTATCTATTGTTTCCCCAATAAATTAGAGGACATTGCCGTATTAAAAGAGGCGATCCGTGTACTGCCAAAAGGTGCAAAAGCTTATTACTATCTCGGCAATCTCTATTATGATAAGCTGCAGTTTGAGCAGGCAATCGGGCTTTGGGAAAAATCCACAGCACTGGATAATAGTTATCCCACAGTACACAGAAATCTGTCAATTGCTTATTATAATAAGCAGGGAAATCTGCAGAAAGCAAAAACAGAGATGGAAAAGGCTTTTGCTTTGGATGAGACAGATTCAAGAGTATTTTTGGAGTTAGACCAGTTATACAAGAAACTGGGAGTGCCGTTCACAGAGCGTTTGGAGAGATATGAAAAACATATGGATATTGTGGCAGAGCGGGATGATGTGATGCTGGAATTTGTTACTCTCTACAATCTTACGGGTATGCATAAAAAAGCATATGAAACCATTATGTCCCATACATTCCGACCGTGGGAAGGCGCAGAAGGGAGAATTTCCGGCCAGTATAAGATCGCACTGCTGGAAATGGCAAAAGAAAAAATTGCTCAGGCTCAGTATGAACAGGCAGAGGAATTACTTCAGAAAGCAATGATCTATCCCCATAATCTGGGAGAAGGAAAACTGGAAGGCACAAAGGATAATCACCTGTACTACTATCTGGGAATTGTGAAAAAGATGCTTGGCAGCCAAGCAGAAGCAGCAGAGTGCTTTGAAAAAGCCCGGATCGGTGAAAATGAACCTGCAGGCGTTTTATACTATTACGACCAGCCCGCAGACATGATTCTTTACAAGGGTCTGGCAAATCTGGAGCTTGGAAATACAAAAGAAGCATATGCGTGCTTTAATAAGCTGATGGATTACGGAGAAAGACATTTAAATGATGAGATGAAGGATGACTTTTTCGCAGTATCATTACCGGATTTCCTTATTTTTGAAGAGGATATGAATGTGAGGAATAAGGCACATTGCTTTTATCTGATGGGCCTTGCAAAGCTTGGTATTAGAGAAAAACAAAAAGCTTCCGAATACTTTGATGAAGCATTACAGCTTGATCATAATCATCAGAATTGTTATATTTATAAAAAAATGGCAGTATAAACGGAGGTGAATCCTCCGACTTAAACCGATGAAAAGGGCGAAACAACAGAGCTTTACGGGATGTTGTTTTGCCCTTTATTTTTATGGATACACCGGCCGAATCAATCTTGAAATCACTTTGAAGTGAGTGAAATTTCCAATTGTATTGGTATGCCTATTATGTTTAAAAGCTTTGCTGGAAAAGATGAAAAAGAGGCAGGTAAGCCTGATTCTTCTATGTAAAGAGGCAAACCTCTGCTATAATAGAAGAAGCATGAAATTCGGAGGATACTGTTTATGGAACTAGTTATTAAAAAATACCAGGAGCTCACATCAGATGAGTTATATGAAATATTAAAAGTCCGCGCTGAGGTCTTTGTTGTAGAACAGCATTGTGTATATCAGGACATGGATAATCTTGACCAATGTGCAGTCCATATATATTTACGCGATGATAACGGAATTCAAGCTTATTTACGGGTGATTGAACCGGGTAAAGCAGGGGAAGATGCGGCAATAGGAAGGGTATTGTCAAAAAAGCGGCGCTGCGGCTTGGGAACCGAAATAGTCTCTGCCGGCATCGAAGTGGCAAAGTCTCGGATGCACGCGTCAAAGATCAGAATTGCGGCACAGACATATGTGAGGTCTTTGTATGAAAATATCGGTTTCAAACAAAGCAGTGAGGAATTTATGGAAGACGACATTCCGCATATAGAAATGATTCTGAGTATGGATTAGAAGAATTAAGTGTAAGTACGGGGCACCGGATACCGGTCCGATTTACAGTGCCATATTATTTATAAGAAGATTTGAGGAAAGGTGGTCTATCATGCCGAAACAAAAGAAAAAACCTTCAAAGTCGGAACGCCGTGACGCAAGACTTATAAAAGCACGTCAATGGGTTCTAACCTATCAGGGAAGCCATATTGTACGGGCTTACCGCAAAAGATTCAACGTAGATATTTCCTGTGCGCTGAAAGATTTAGGAGAAATCGGTGCCATCCCATCGGAGAAACTGGCTGCCCTGCAGCGGGCAGAGCAGCTCCGTCTGCAGGCTTTGCGCCGGAAACGTGAGGAAAAGAAACTGCAGGCTGTTGAAGACAGTTATCCTGATTCTGATGATACCTTTTTCTTTATTGCCGGTTATACTTCAGGCGGCGCTCCCTACGGTGTTACCTGGGAGGAAATGGGGATGGAACCGTGGGACAGCCCTTCTCCGTGGTAGGGGAAATGGGATGACCGCTGTCGCTGCGCTTATGCTCGGTCAGCGCAGTAAATGCGCTGACCTGACTGACAGTTAACTTGTCGTTTCTTTTTCAACCAATGTAGCAGGCACCATACTCTCATATGGGATATAGTTTTCCAGTGACTGGATTGCAATCTGTGCCATGAGAGGGATATTCTGATCGATGGAAGTGATGGAATGTACGGCATAGTTGGACACCGGGGAGTTGTCGTATCCGACCAGTTCAATTGTATTTGGAATAGCAATCCCATTTTTGATGCATTGGCGTTCAAACAGACTCGCAATATCATCGTTGGAACAAAAGACACCTATTTTCTTACCGGCATATTTGGTGATAATATGCTGAACTAACCGGTTCATGGATTCGGCAGCTTTTAGTGTGTAAGTATCTGTGAAATCATGTTCTATCACACGTTCATAACATAAGTCTCTTACCTCATATTCAAATCCCAAAATTCTCTTGAAGGAAGGCCAGTCTTCCCGAAAATCATTATTGATATGAATGAAAACCTCGCAGCCGTTGCGGACCAGAAGATTTGCGGCCAGCTTTCCACCGGTAAAGTTATCGTTGTTGATCTGTTTGAAATTACCGCCGACACGTTCAACGGAGATCACCGGTACGGGCAGCTTTTCAATGTCTTCGGCTGAAAGGAGATGGCTCAGCAGTATCAATCCCTTGATCCGGTAGGAAATCAGGTTTTGGATCAGCTGCAGTTCCTCCTCCCTTGAATCGTTGGAAGTATAGACGATTAAATTATACCCCTTTTCTTTGCCGTACTTAATAAGCTGATTTAGCAGCTCGGTATAGAAACTTAAATGAAGATGGGGAAAAATGACTCCTACCAGATTGGATTCCCCGGTTACTAAAATACGGGCCAGATTGTCCTGCTGGTAATTCAATTCTTTGATCGCAGCTTTGATTTTATCTTGTGTCTCCTGAGACAAAAGTTCAGGATGATTGAAATACCGGGAAACGGTAGTCAGGGAAACGCCGCTTCTCTCTGCGATATCTGTAATCTTTACTTTACTCATAAAAACCTCACTTATATCGTTTTTTACGGTCAGCGCAGCAAAAGCGCAGACATACGGAATAGTTATAAATGCTCACTGTTTAGCAAAAATTATAGCACAGTATTATGAAAAATGAAAGGGAAAATGAAAATAATTTCATGAAAAAAATTTCATATATGTTTTATCATTTGAAGATAAATTCGATGAAAATCGGGTAAGGTATTATGGAATATAGATAAAAATAAGGGAAATATCTTGTGAAAATTGAAAGAAAATGAAAATTAGTAATGAAAACGTTTGACATTATAAGTTTCATGGAATACAATAGAGCCATCAAAGCAAAAGTAACGAAAACAGATGATCAATAGGAAAACAGGAGGATTCAAAAATGAAGAAAAAGATGCTTAGTATCATACTTGCGGCAATGATGGCAGGAACAATGGCAACCGGGTGCGGGGCAGATGGAGGAAAAAAGGAAGAGAATCATAAGAACAGCATTACTGTACTGGTAGAAAGCGGTTCACCCGCAGAGGCGCTTGCAAAAGAAACAGCGGCATCTTTTAAAGAGGAGACAGGATGCGAGGTTATTATTGACGCGGTTGCCTATACAGGAATGTACGATAAGCTTTCTACAGAGATCAAGGCAAAGCAGGCGGCCCATGACGTGGCGTGCATGGATGTGGTATGGCTGGCAGCATTTGCAGACGCAGTGGAAGCCGTCAATGATGCAGATACCAGTGATTTTCTGCCTACATTACAGGAAAGCGGAACGATTGATGGGAATCTTTTGGGGTACCCGATGTGGGTAAATACAAAAGTGCTGATCTACAGAAAAGACCTTATACCGGAAGAAAAAGTGCCAAAGACATGGGAAGAGTATCAGGCAGTTGCGGAAGAAATGAAGACCGATGATATGAGCGGAACAACAGTCTTTGGAAGTGGATCGGATGCAGTGTGTTCTTTTCTTGACTTTGCATGTCAGGCCGGTGCAAAGGGACTTGTATTTGACAAAGACGGCAATGTAAATATAACAGATCAGGCTTACGCAGATGCATTGCATTTTATGGTGGAAAATGCCAACGCTGATTACACTCCGTCAGATTCACTTGCCACAGCCTCTACAGAGTCGCAGGAACTCTTTACGAACGGAAAAACAGCCATGCAGCTGAACTGGAGCCATCAGTATCCGGCGGCAGTAAAGGCTCTCGGTGCCGATAAAGTCGGATGCGCACCGATGATCAGCGGAAGTGCGGGTATTGGGGCAACAACCGGTCCCTGGTATGAATGCGTTATGAAAGGCTCTGAAAATAAAGAGATGGCTAAAAAATATGTAGAATATATGTACAGCCACAATGCGGATTATATGGATCTTACCTTAAAGATCGCAGGCAGAACATCTGTATATGAAGAAGCAGGTAAAGAGGCGGGCAATGAGCATACAGCGGCAGTTCTTGATACGTTAAAAGCAAAGCAGTCACAGGCAAGGCCTATGGTGACAACATGGGCTCAGATCGAAGAGGTTTTAATCGGTGTTGTGGAAGCCAGTCTGGGCGGCGCAGATATAAACGAGACATTAGAATCAGCAAAGAATGAGATTGAAGCGATCGCCCGATAACGGAGGCGCGCAGTGAAACAGATAAAGTGAGCAGCAGAGGGGAATCCCGCGAAGCGTGTTGCTGGGCACGGAGTGAACAGCGATTTTTCCCCTCTGTTTATAGAAGGTGGTAAATAGAATGAGATTGATTTCAAGAAAAACATTATTACTATTTTTTCTGCCGGGTGCGGTATTTATGGGGGCATTTCTCATATATCCAATCATTACAATGGTAGCTGACAGTTTCTTTCAAATCGGAATCACAGGTGAGAAGACATTTATCGGTTTGGAAAACTATATACGTGCATTTACCGCCGGCGGATTTTTAAAACAATTAAAGAATACTTTGATATATATTGCAGTGGCTGTAAGTTTTGAGACGGCAATCGGTTTATTATTCGCATTATTCTTTGAATTGAACTATAAAGGAAGTAAAGTGATACGATCCTTCATGATGGCACCCCTTATGATCGCGCCTTTAGTAGCCGGTCTTACATGGAAATTGATGATGAGTTCCAGTTTCGGAATTGTCAATGAACTATTGGCTAAAATTGGGATTTTGTCAAGCAGCAGTGACATTCTGTGGCTTGCGGATGAAAGGTGGTCGTTAGCTGCATGCTGTATCGCTGATATTTGGCTCACTACACCGTTTATGATGCTGATGATATTGGCCGGGCTGCAGGGCCTGGATTCCAGTATGCTGGAGGCCGCGAAAATTGACGGGGCAGGTATGCTGCAGCAGGTCTTTGCCATAAAGCTTCCTGTGATCAAACCGGTTTTACTGACAGCATTGTCCGTAAGGATCATTGACGCGGCCAGAACCTTTGATATTATCTGGGCAATGACGGAGGGAGGTCCGAACAGCTCATCGGAAACACTCAGTATTATTATATACAAGACATTGACGCGCTATAATGATGTGGGGTATGCCAGCGCAATGGCAGTGGTATTTATTGCAGTATTAGTAATATTTACGCTGGTATTTATGCAGAGTCTGTGGAATCCGAAGAAAAAGAACTGTTAGCTGAGTGGATAGGAGGCGAAAAAAGGTGAAATTTAAAGGTGAGATCGGGAAGAAGCTGGGAATCAGTCTGTCAGTGGTTTTCACTGTATTCTGGCTTTTCCCTTACATATATGTAATTTGTTGTTCTTTCAAGCCGGGATCAGAAGTGATCGCAGTTCCGCCGAGTTTTTTCCCAAAAGTGTTCTCGGTTGAAAATTTTGGGGGACTGTTTGAAAGAATGGATGCACTCGGATTTCTGCTCAACAGTTTGAGTGCTTCCTTGATAAGCACAGTGATCGCGTTGATATTGGGAGCTCTTGCGGCGTATGCAATACAGCGCTCAGGTGCCAAATTATCGATCATACTGGTGGTTTTGGTTTTATGCCTGAAGATGATACCTACTTCAAGTATTGTAGTGCCGATTTATGAATTGATCTGTAATCTTGGCTTGTATGATACCAAAATTGCCTTGATCATTGTTTACGCAGCCATCAATATGCCGTTTGTCATGTGGACCATGTTAAGTTTTTATGAGGGAATTCCCACGACACTGGACGAGGCAGCATTCGTAGACGGGGCAGGCAGCTTCCAAACATTTTGGAAGGTTATTCTGCCGATCTGTAAACCCGGTTTGGCAACAGCGTTTATATTTACCCTGTTCCTTGCATGGAATGATTTCCTTGTGGCATTATTGCTGACCAGTACCGGTGCAAAGACATTTACGGTTGGACTGGCCGGATTTTTGTCGGCATACAATTTGGATCTGGGGCCAATGTGTGCAGGAGCTTTTTTGTTTAGTTTTCCGGTGATGATCATTTCCCTTGCGGCTCAAAAATATATTGTGCAGGGAATGACAGCAGGAGCTTTAAAAGGTTAAGGAGTACGGAGGAGTCTTATGAGTAAAGAATTATTGAAGCTGAATATTGAAAAGGCTCAGATGGAGATAGACAGAAAAAAGGAAGCTGTAAAGAATGGCGTGATGCGTCAGCGCTATCATTTTATGCCGCAGACAGGGTGGCTGAATGATCCCAATGGATTGATTTGTTTCAGAGGGAAATACCATTTCTTTTTCCAGCATAATCCCTATAGTGGTTTCTGGGACAGTATGCATTGGGGGCATGCCATCAGCGAGGATATGCTCCATTGGGAGTATCTGCCGCCGGCACTGGCACCCAGTGAAGTGTATGACGATCATCCAAAAGGCGGATGTTTTTCCGGAAGTGCGATAGAACATGACAATAAACTTTTCCTTATGTACACCGGAACAGCCAATAAGGGAAGAGGTTATGAGCAGACACAGTGTATCGCATACAGTGAGGATGGAATCCATTTTGAGAAATATGAAGGGAACCCGGTGTTGACAGCGCCGGAAGGGATTTTGCCGGATATGTTTCGTGACCCGAAGGTATGGAAGCACGAGGACATGTATTATATGGTATGTGGCGCAAGCCGTGAAAACAGGGGCTTGGCACTTCTCTACCGTTCCGGGGATATGCTCCACTGGGAGTTCTTCCAGGTTCTGGCGGAAAGCCGTGGGGAATGGGGATACATGTGGGAATGCCCGGATTTTTATCCGATAGGCGATAAATATGTTCTGACCTTTTCACCTATGGGGGCAGGCGACCATACTGCCGTGTATCTGGTGGGGGATTTTGATTATAAGACAGGAAGGTTTTATCCTCATGTGAGCGGTGAAATCAACTGGGGATTTGATTATTATGCACCGCAGTCATTTCCGGTACCGGATGGAAGAAGGATCATGGCAGGATGGTCAAATGAATGGGAATGGATGCCATTATGGAAGGACTGGGGGCCAACCTACAGGGAAGGCTGGTGCGGCTTTTTTAACATCCCTCTGGAGGTACGTTTGATGGAAGACAGCACGTTACAGTTTCTGCCAATCGAGGAAATAAAAGCTTTGAGGCAGAACCCGGAATATCTGGACAGTCTTGTGATCACGGAAGAGGAGACAGAACTGAGAGCCGGAGACGGTGTGGCTTTTGAACTGAAGCTGAAGATTGATCTTGAGAATACAGATGCGGATAAACTGGAGCTGCTTTTGCGCTGCGGAGAAGGAAAAAAGACGGTATGTCTGTTTGATCTTGAGAATGCGGAAATGAGTGTAGATCGTGAGAAAGCAGATGGATGGAGCAGAGGTATTTCGAGAAGCGTTATGTATCTGAAGGGAAAAAGGGAGCTGGACGTCCATATTCTGTCAGACCGGAGTTCACTTGAAATTTTCACAGATAATTACCGGAATAACCATTCTAATAATATTTTTGCGGGAGAGACGCAGAATCAGTTGAAAATCCGGGCGATTGGCGGGAGTGCGGTGATCAAAGAGATTGAGACATACGGAATAAAGGATTGTTATTGTTAGAACGGATGGAAGCATTATTGTCAGGCCGGGCGGCGTTAAATATATAGGAGGATTTATGTATGGCAGGTAAAAATTACTATGATGTTACGGAATGGAACGTCGGAGATCCCTATAAAGATATAGGAGAAGTGATCAACAGCATGTTGGCGGATATTAAAAGCAGACAGACAGATTCCAATGTGGAGGAGGGCGGAAAACCGGGGGCTGTCATCTACATTCCGTCAGGGGATTATCATCTTCGTACGCAGGTGGTGATTGATATCAGTTATTTGAAAATCATGGGTGCCGGACATGGTTTTGTATCTTCAAGCATTCGTTATAATCTTCCAAAGAGTGAATGGGAGGATCTGCATGAAGTGTGGCCGGGAGGCAGCCGCATACTAGTTGACCTTTCTCCGAAGGACGCAGATGGTGAGGCGGCAGGAGCCGCCTTTTATGTGGAACGGAGCGGAAATCCCAGGATCAGCTCTGTGGAATTTGAAAATTTCTGTATTGACGGATTACACTTTGCGGACGACGGTTCAGGAAAAAATGATCCGGAAAATACATATGTGAATGGCAAAACAGGCATTTATGTTGCCAGTGCACAGGATTCCTTCCGGATCACAGGCATGGGCTTTGTATATTTAGAGCATGGGGTTATTATTTACCATGCAGACGCATTGTCAGTCCATGATAATTTTATAGCTGAATGCGGAAACTGTATCGAACTGCGCGGCTGGGGACAGGCATCTAAGATAACTGATAACCTGATGGGAGCCGGGTACAGGGGATATTCTGTTTTTGCGCAGAATTTCGGAGGACTTTTGATCACTTCAAATAATATTTTTCCGAGAGGTACAAGCTGTGTCCATTTCGATAAGGTTGCCCGCTCTGTTATCACAGGCAACAGATTTCATTCCTTTTATCCGGGGGCACTGGTATTTGAAGGGAACTGTTCGGAAAACACGGTCTCTTCCAACCACTTTTTACGTGATCATGAACCATGGGCGCCTATGCTTAAAAATGACAATGGCTTAGATGACAGGTATGGCCTTCTGCGCATCAGCGGCAATCATAATTCGGTGATCGCCAACCATATTTCAGAAACAATCCATAGGCAGTCTATCAAGCCGGCCGACGCAAAACCTGTGATCATACATGTTGTCTCGGGCAAGGGAAATTATATATCCGATAATCATATCGTTGCCACAACAGAGGCAGCAGATGCGCAGACCGGGGCATCTGATTCCTGCTTTTCTGCACAGGTGGATGCTCTTACTGCTACGGATAAACTGGCGGTGCTTGATGTGACAACTGTTCTGGTGGCAAAAGAATCCTTTCAAAATACTATACTGGATTCAGGAAGTGAGGAGCAGGTTATTCTTGACAGGCGTGTGAATGCTTTTAGGGCTACGCCGGTGCCTGGGGGAGTGTGACCGGGGACAGGACAAATGGTCCTTTCTGTGATATCGCCTACAATCTGAAAAAGAATTCGACAGATACCTTTTTTATCGGTATAATTAAAAAAGGGGTGATTTCACATGGATGAAATTCGTTTTGAATTTGACTGCGACACATCCGTTCCGCATTTTCATGGGGAGCTGGAAATACTTTATGTGCTGACCGGCCGGTGTGCTGTGATGACGGCAAAAAACAATTATCTTTTGAGCAGTGAGGACTTTGCTGTATATAACCCGTATGAACACCATGAGATTTATCGCGAAGCGGGTGCGCATACTGTTTCGGCATATATTTCGCTGCCGATTTTACAGCAGGCAAATTTAGGACGTGTTAAGTGCTGCAGTAAATTGCAGCCGGATCAAGCCGATTATCTTTCCATGATTCGCATGAACCTGGCGGTGGTGTTCAAAGAGGTTACCGATTCGCCTGATCTGCGCCGGCTGCAGATCTTAAGTCACCTTTTCGGACTGCTGGCTATCCTGAAATCACAGTTTGAGTTACCGGAGTCATACGAACTGCACCCGACACAGGAAATAGAACGAATACAGAAAGTCCTGATCTATATCGGACAACATTTTTCAGAGGAATTGAGTTTACAGACGGTTTCGGATCTGGTGCATCTCTCCAAAAGCCAGTTGTCCCGTGATTTTCATAAAATACTGCGCATCTCATTTTCAGATTATCTGCGCCAGCTGCGTTTAAATAAAGCAGAGTATCTTTTGCGCACGAAACGGCAGAGCGTGACGGACATTGCATTGGAATGCGGTTTCTCCAATACCAACACTTTTATATTGAACTTTCGGCAGCAATACCACATTACGCCCGGAAACTATCGCCGATGTTATGAAAAACAGGCATCCCCGCAGCCGCAGGAGGGAATCGCCGCTATTTCCGGTACACTGTCTTATATGAACCTTTTAAAATATGCGGCGAAAGAAGAAGCAGTGCTGCCGTTAAACAAACGCAGCACTCTGCCGACCCGCATTGAAATCGATACCAGGGAAAATCTTGGGGAATTGCAGCTTCATCACAACGATACCACGTCACTTGGCTGGGCAGAACAGCTTTTGCACGAGGAGGTACGTGATGCAGTCCGCGATTCCGTGAAAACGATCGGCTTTCAGAGTGTACTGTTTTTCGGTATTTTCGACGATTCTCTGGACTTTTATCACGAGGACCAAAACGGGGAACCATGGCTGAGCTTTACCTATATTGATTTAATTCTGGATTTTTTGGTGGATATAATTGTTTCCCCGCAGATCCAACTGGGATATACCCCGAAACTTTTGACAAAAGACCGCCGGCATGTTTTTGGGAATTCCTGTATTGGGCTTCCGGATAATCTGGAAAAGTGGAAATTTTTAGTGAATGGTTTTTTAGAGCACCTTGTTTACCGTTATGGAATAGAGTTGGTTTCGTTGTGGAGTTTCACACCGGAACAGCTCCTGTTTGTGCAGTATGGTGTTTTCTCCCTGGAGGATTATCTTTATTATTACGAAACTACCTGGAAGATATTGCAGCAGCAGCTTCCGGGGGTCATGTGGAAGGCACCTGTGTTTGATATTGATTTTTTATCTGTGGATGGATTTGACATTCTTTATCGCTTTTTAGACTACTGCAGACAAAAGAGCTGCCTTCCCACCCAGCTGAGTGTACAGAGTTTCTGCATGGATCATGCCAAATATGACCGTGCCGTCACCGAGAATCGTATTCAGGCAAAGATGGACCAACAGCCGGGGGAGCCGGCGCCGATCAGTGCTGATGAAAGTGTACTGCAGCACCGTCTGCAGAAACTCCGTTCTTGTCTGGATGAGTATGGGTATTCGGATCTGCCGATCTCTGTTTTCGGTTGGAATACCACATTGTGGCAGAATGATTTGGGGAATGATACCTGTTTTAAGGCAGCCGCAGTAGTGAAGCACTGCCTGGAGAGCCGCAATCTGGTCACTGCAATGGCAATGGCACATTTGACAGATAACTCGGAACGCCGTGTCATGAACTCTAATCCCTATCATGGCGGTTATGGTATTTTAAACTATTACGGGATACCAAAGGCGGCCTATTATGCCATGATGTTTCTGACGCTTTTAAAGAACAACGGCGATATAATTCTTGCTGAGGGGGACGGATATATAGTTACTCGTTCCGGGGAGGGCAGGAAGCTGCAGATTCTGCTGTACCATTACTGCCACTATGATGAACAAAATCATCTGACGGAATGGATTCCGCTGGAGGAACAGCGAACAATTGACCGTTATATGGGATTTGTGCAGAAAGGAACGCGCAGCTTTGCCCTTCATCTGCAAAATATGATTCCCGGCAATTATTTGAAACGCAGTTTTTCCGTTAACCGTGAGCATGGGAGCAGTTATGACCAATGGATGAAAATGGGCGCGCCGGATTTGCAGAACCGTACACAAAAGCTGTATCTGACGAAGATCAGTACCTATGGCGCTCTTTATGAAAATGTCCTGATCGGAAAAAGCGGGAGCTTCAACCTGTCCACCGTACTGGATGAACATGAAGTGCGGCTGATATTGCTGGAAAAGCGTTAAGGAAAATAGCAAAGTGATTATTTAGTGGGAAATGCTGAAATGTTCGGCATTTCCCTTTTTGCTGTCAAAAATCACGATTTACAGCACAATAAATCACGATTCATTTCATGAAAAAAGATCTGTGAATGTCATTTTTTAAAAAAATGTGGGTGAAAAATGAATAAAACCTGCGGAGGAATCAAGAGAAAGCCGGGCAAAACGTATGATACAATTTGTAAAACAATAACTGAACGAGGTGATCTTATGGAAGTAAAAGAATGGACCTATGAAGAGTTTCCGGAATTTGCAGAAGAGGTGGAAGGAGCGGAAAGGATTCCGACCACCGGCGACGAAATCGGAGTTTTTTATCAACATGATGTGGAGTACGCGGAGATTGACGGTGAAAAACTGCATCTGCAGATTTTACGCCCGCTGACCCGAAACCGGCCGAACATGATCTGTCCATGCGTAGTGTTTGTACAGGGTTCCGCATGGTTTAAGCAGGACGTATATATACAGCTTCCGCGAGTGGCAAAGCTTGCGGAACGTGGTTATGTAGTGGCTGTGGTGGAATATCGTCATTCAGGCATTGCACCTTTCCCGGCACAAATTATGGATACCAGAAATGCCGTACGCTTTATGCGTGTACATGCGGAAGAATACGGGATCGATCCTGAAAAAATCGTTGTTGCAGGCGACTCTTCCGGTGGGCACACTGCCATGTTTGCCGGCATGATCCACGATGATGTGGAAAATAATCTCTTCCCGGGTATTTCTGCGGAGGTTAAGGGCATTCTGAATTTCTACGGAAGCTGCAGTGTCATGAAGGAAGATTCAAATCCAACCCAGCTTCTCCACTGTCAGCCGGACAGTCCGGAAGGTATGGTGATGGGGCATGTGGACCTGCGCGAAAGCGAGGAGCTGCGCCGCAGGCTTTCTGTGGAATGCAACATAGAGAAAGACAGTGTGATCCCGCCGACGATCATATTCCATGGTACAAAAGACCGTGTTGTAAACTGTGAAGGCAGCGTGATTCTTTATCGGCGCATGAAAGAATGCGGAAAGGATGTAAAGCTGTATTTGATAGAAGGTGCGGACCACAGCGGCAACGAATTCTGGACGGAACAGGTTCTGGACATCATGGAGGACTTCATCCAAAAGGCAGTGCGATAGTCAGAATACATCCAGACATTAAGAATCGCTTCACGATGGGCTGGATGTCTGTCTCCGGTACATTTTCATACGGTCAGCGCAGTAAATGCGCAGACCTGTCTGAACTGTTATACTGAGGGACCTATAAAAAGGAAAGAAGGAAATGGAAATGGCTACAGAAATGAAAAAAATCAGCTTATTTGAAAAACTGATTTATGGATCCGGTGATGTGGGTCTGAATGCAATGTATACTTTGTTCAGCTCCTATGTTTTAATGTTCTATACGGACGTATTGATGATAAATGCTGCATTGATCGGTACCGTGATCATGATTTCAAAAATTTTCGACGGTATTTCTGATTTGATCGCAGGTCAGTTGATTGACAAACACAAAAATAAATACGGTCACTGTATTCCGGTTTTGATGAAATGGGCAATTCCGATGGTACTTTCCGTTATTCTGGTATTTACCGTGCCGGATGGAAGTGTAGGGCTTCGTGTTGCTTACATTTTTATAACTTACAACCTTTTTAACACGATATTATACACTTATGTCGGTATGGCCCATGGGTCGCTTGCATCGTATGTCACGAATGATTCCAAGGACCGTTCCCAGATGCTCATTTTTAAGATGATGTTTGCAGCCGCTACCCAGACCATCATGGCATCGGTTATGATTCCCATGGTGGAATACTTTGGCGGTCAGCAGATGCAGTCTGCATGGATCAAAGCCATCATGGTATTCGGTGTTATCGGTTTGATTCCGATTGCGCTGAACATCTTTTTTGTGAAAGAGCGAGTGGAAAATGACGCTCCGGCAGAAAACATTTTGATTGGTGTGAAATGTGCAGTTGTTAATAAATATTGGTGGATGGCGTTTATTGTCAATTTGATGGCAAACTTTATCCTGACTTTCAACCTTTCGGTATCCTTGTACTATTTGAAGGACGTTGTTGGCAATATCGCTTTGATGGGCACGTTTGTTGCCTGTTCCAACCTTCCGGGTGTGATCATTTCAGCAGTTGCCCCATTTCTGCTCAATAAGTTTACGAAACAGCAGATGGTCATTTTTGGTGCAGGATGTATGCTTGCTGCACAAATTGCATTTATCTTCATGCCGTTTACGACGACGATGCTTTTCCTTACCGCATTGCTTCGAGGCATCGGTATGGGCTTTGCTATGGGAATGGCAGGTGCTTTGATTGGTGATACCATCGATTACGGTGAATGGAAAACAGGAGTGCGCGTTCAGTCCGTTCTCTTCTCCGCAGCTTCAGTTGGGGCGAAAGTCGGCCAGGGTGCGCTGACCGCGGCATTCGGTTTCGTCCTCTCAGCTATCGCTTATGACGGTTCCCTGACAGTTCAGGCTGCAGGCACCATTTCCGGTATCGATGCATTCTTTAAATACGGTCCGCTGGTTGTTGCCATTATCCTTTTGATTGATATTCTTATGCTGGATGTTGAAAAGAAGAATCCGCAGTTTATCAGGGAAATTGCAGAACGTAAAGCAGGTAAAAACGCCTAAGCTTGTCTCGTAATGGTATATAGTTACATAATAGGTCGTGGTTTCCACGCATCTTCTCTCCGTTACATGTTATAAGGTAATTATCACTAAATACTCGCGGCAGTTGTCCAGACAGCCAAGTTATTTAATAAATAATTTTTATGCTTAATTGAATGAGCAAGAAAATTCAAACAGCCTATTGGGATTCAGCTGGTTCTGGAAGAACTTATAATAGTTTGACATTACTAAAAAATGTATGATATTGTAAACATAGCCCGTGTTGTTAAATAGATGGAATGGGTATTAAAAAAGTCAAATAAGAGGTCAGCATGGCAAATATAAGAGATGTGGCGAGAGCTGCGGGCGTGGGAATCGGAACGGTATCCAGGGCGCTGAATGACAGCGGTTATGTGGAAGCCGGTAAAAAAGAGAAAATCAGGAGAATCGCAAAAGAGTTAAATTATAGACCCAGTGAGCTGTCACGTAGTTTTGTTCAGAAAAAGAGCGGACTGGTTGGGATCGTACTGCCGGATGTGGCATTTCCGTTCTATGGGGCGTTTTTAAAGTATGCAGAACTGGAATTGAATCATATTGGTTATAAAACTTTAGTGTGCAATACGCTGGGAGTTCAGAAGAGGGTTTCGGATACGCTGGATTTGATTGAGGCGGGCAGTCTTGACGGCATGATCATCAATACAGATGTAACGCGAGAGGAAATCGAGAGAATGAAGGGCATGCCGGTAGTCAGTTTTGAGCGGGTGCTGGCAAAAGAAATACCCATGGTTGCCTCTGATCATATAAAGGGTGGTCAGATTGCGGCAAAGCTGCTGAAAGAAAACGGGTGCAAAAATGTTATGATCCTGGGGGCCAGGTTTGCCACAAAAGTACATGCGGAGAACAGGATTAAGGAGTGCAGACGGATACTGGAACAATCGGGAATACAGGTTACAGCTGTGGAGATCAACGGGGCATTTTTGTCCTATCCGTTTATTGAAGAGATGATAAGCCAGTATCTGGATATGTACAGCCGGATCGACGGCATTTTTACAGAGGATGTGGAAGCCTACTGCTGTCTGATGCAGGCAAAAAAAAGAGGAATCTATGTGCCAAGGGATTTGAAGATTGTGGGGTATGACGGCAATGAAATGACGCGGATGATCGATCCGCAGGTAACTACCATAGCCCAGGATGTACCTCTTCTGGCACGCACCTGTGTGGAGGTTCTTGCGAAGAAGATCGCAAAAGAAAAAGTAGATGCCCACTATTATATTCCGGTGAAATTATTGCAGGGTGGAACTACTGTGTGATGTTCCATAAAAAATGTTTGCTTTGTCTTGCACTGTGGAACAAAATGTGGTACGCTAAAAATAAAAGGGTGGGAATATATGGCAAGCCTGAGAGAAGTAGCGGATGCTGCCGGAGTAGGACTGGGTACTGCTTCGAGAGCATTGAACGGGACAGGTTATGTGTCTGAAGAAAAAAAGAAAATGATACTGAAAGCGGCTGAAGAACTGCATTACAGGCAGAATATGTCAGTACCGGAGCCGGCAGAGCATCATGCAGGACTTGCAGCCAAAGGAAAAACAGGTATCGTTGGTCTTTCTGTACCGGATATGGAACAGCCGTTTTTTGCAGGTCTTTTAAAATATTTGGAGATAGAACTGCATAAATTGGGATACCATGTGATGATGTTTAATTCCCTGGGGGTATCCAATCGTGTGGAAGAAATTGTAGAAATGCTGGAACAGCATATCATAGACGGTGCCATACTCAATACTACGGAATCCGATATTCCGGGGATCGGGCGTGTGGGCAGCAGAATCGTGGCATATGAATGCAGGCCGGCAGAGGGGATGACCCAGGTATATTCAGACCACAGGCAGGGGGGACGGATGGCCGCGGAAGAGTTTTTAAGGTGCGGATGCAAAAAAGTTCTGCAGATATCTTCCGACAGCACATTTTATACGCCCTCCAGCGAGAGGCACAGGATATTGGAGGAAATCCTGAGTGCGGAAGGAACAGAGGTGATCACTGTGCGGCTTGCATGGACAAACATCCTGTCCTATGATTATTACCGCCGCAGTATAGAGGAATATCTTCGTCTGTATCCGGATGCAGACGGCGTGTTTGTGGAGGATATTTCTGCATATTTTGCACTGAAACATGCAGAGGAATCCGGGATATCCGTTCCCGAAAAACGGAAAATAGTCGGCTACGACGGACTGGATCTGACCAGGATCTGCCAGCCTGTTATAACTACGATCGTTCAGGATATTCCGGCAATCGCCAAAATAGCAGCAGGGGTTCTGGTTAAAAAAATAAACGGAGAATCTGTTGAACAGAATTATGTCATTCCGGTTTATTTTCAGAAAGGTGGAACAACATAAGATGTTCCATAAACATATAGAAGTTTTAGACAGGCAGATGTGCATGGGTTTATGCAAACTGCCTGTTTTTTTGCGCTTTATTTCAAACTAATTGACATTTTTTCCTGTATAGTGTATAAAAGGAGTATGAAAACAGTTCCACATAAAATATGGAACTAATGGAACGAAGGCCTTTGAAAAATCCGGATTCAGAGTATCGCCCATACAAATCAAAAAGGAGAAAATCAGTATGAAAAAAAGAAGTATTGCGTTATTTATGGCTATGATGCTGGGAGCAACCGCACTGGGAGGCTGCGGAGATGCAGGAAATGATAAATCCCAGGAGAAGTCAGCCAAACAGTCAGAGGCATCAGGGGAACAGGTAGAGATTACATTTTATTCCACTCAGGCGGGTGTGGACAATGAGACGGTGGCGCTCCTGGATGAATTTACGAAAGAGAACCCGGACATTAAGGTGGAGTTCCTGCCCTGCGGTGATGACCAGCTTCAGGCATGGCTGGGATTATATGCAGCGAAGAAGGCGCCGACAGTGGCTCTTATGGATGTATCTGTGGTGACCCAGTACCATTCTTATTTCTATAATTTCAGTGAAAATGAGGTGCCGTGGGTGGATGATATTGTCACAGGCAAAGAGTATTACACTGTGGATGGTTCTCTTTATGCCATACCGGCCAGTGTTCAGGGATTTGGCCTGATGTATAACAACCGTGTGCTGAAGGAGGTCTTCGGGGAAGATTTTGATATCCATTCTGTTGATACAAGGGATGAACTGGAGAAGATGCTTGACGATATCGATGCGTCAGGTAAGGCGGCCTCTACGATCACGCTGAATGCAGACTGGGCGCTGGCAGCTCATCTAGGTGCGCTCCTCTACTCAGGATATCAGGGAGATGAAACAGCCCAGATGGCATTTATTGACAGTCTTAAGAAAGGGGAAGCCTCTCTTGCAGATGATCAGGTCTACAATGATTTGATGGACACTCTGGATATCTTGTCAGAGCACAATATGAACAAAGCAGACCCACTTCAGATCAATCAGGAAATGAACTGCGAAGCTTTTGCCACCGGCAAAGTTGCTACCTACTTCCAGGGAGACTGGAACTGGATGATGATGAGCGGTGTGGAGGGAAGAGATGAAGAGCTGGGAATGATTCCTTTGCCTATCAGCAACGATCCTGAACAAAATGTGGGACTTCCTATGTCTTCTCCGAAAGGTTACTGTATAGACGCTTCCCAGAATACCGAGGAACAGCAGGCAGCCGGGCTCAAACTGGTGGAATGGCTGTGCAACAGTGAAAAAGGACAGGATTTCATGGGAGTGACTATTGGTTCCACTCTTCCATTCAAAGATGTGAAGGTAGAAAATCCCAATGCCCTGGCAAAGTCCACACAGGAATATATGGAAAAAGGTGAGATCAAAGATATCCGAACCTTTACTGTAAATGTTCCAAGCGATTACTGGTATGTTGTTGGCCCCTATTTCCAGCAGTATGTGGCAGGTGAGCTTGACAGACAGGGACTTGCCAAAGAAATCGAGAGCTACTGGACGAGTTTGGAGTAACGATCATCCGGATAGAGGGAGAGGAAAGAGAGGTTGGGTATGGTAGGAAATAAACACGGAGAACGAAGATTGATACTGCTCTTCTTTGTGCCGGCAATACTGGTCTGGCTGGGAATCCTGATCGTGCCGTTTTTTTACGGGATTTTCATTTCTTTTACACAGTGGGATGGTCTGGGAAATGATTTTACGTTTGTAGGGCTGAGAAATTATCTCACAATATTCGGGGATTCCAAATTTTTGGATTCCCTGCTGAAGACATCTATCTATGCAGTGGCCGTTGTGATCGTCAGCAATGTGATTGCTATAGGCCTGGGGCTGCTTCTCACAAGCGCTCTGAAAGGTAAAACTTTTTTCAGGACAGCCATGTTTACTCCGAATATTATCGGAGGGCTGATCCTGGGATATCTGTGGAAGTTTATCTTTAACTTCGGTCTTACGGCATTTGGAAAAAGCGGTGGGATCGCGTGGCTTGAGAAGTCCTGGCTCACCAGCTCGGCTTACGCCATGGCCGCTATGATCATTGTGGCTTCCTGGCAGCTGAGCAGTTATCTGATGATCATCTATGTGGCGGGACTTGCCAATGTGCCGAAAGAACTGCTGGAGGCCGCCTATATTGATGGGGCCGGAAAATGGTCGGCATTCAAGCATGTGACACTTCCCATGATCAGGTCATCCTTTACGGTATGTGTTTTCCTGTCTATTGTCCGTTGTTTCATGGTATTCGATGTGAACCTGGCGCTTACAGGAGGCGGACCATTCAATTCCACAGAGTTGATTGCCCTTAAGGTGTACAATACAGCATTTACAAGTATGAAATTCGGAGTTGCACAGGCAGAGGCTGTGGTATTGTTTCTGATCGTAACGGTGATCTCTGTGCTGCAGACATATTTTTCAATGAAGAAGGAGGTAAAGGCATGAGAAAAGTGAAAGCAAGCCGTGTTTTGCTGTTCGCGGCAGCCTGTATACTGACAGTGATCTATATATTTCCGTTTGTGCTGACTATCTTCAACTCCATGAAAACATCGCAGGAATTTATCATGAACCCTTTTTCCCTGCCATCTGCATTTCATGTGGAGAATTTCACCCAGGCCCTGCAGGAGATGAAGTTTTTCTCAGCCCTGAAAAATACATTTATCCTGACGATCGTGTCCTCTCTTCTGATCACTTTGTTCGGAGCTACGGCAGCCTATGTGGTCAGCAGATTTTCCCATAAGAAATGGGTGAGCGCGTTGTTCCTGATGATGGTGGCATCCATGGTGGCTCCTTTCCAGGTATACATGATACCGATCGTGAAGATATATGGGGGTACCTTTGGACTGAATAACAGCCTTTTGTTTCTGTCCGTTGTGGCCTTGGGGCTGAATCTGCCGTTCTCCATATTTTTGATAAGAGGATTTCTGAACGGTATTCCCATTGAGATAGAACAGGCTGCCATGATAGACGGATGTTCTTACATACAGGTATTCTTCCGGATCGTACTTCCTATGCTGAAACCCATTGTGATCACTCTTCTGGTATTCGTATCCATGGGAATCTGGAATGATTATCTGATGTCCAGCCTTTTCCTCACAGACGAGGTGAAGCGGACTCTGGCGCTGACGATCCGTGTGTTTGTAAATGAGTATTCTGTGGACTACGCGCCTATGCTTGCAGGACTCTTCTTGTCAATGATTCCCATGCTCATCTTCTATGTGCTGTGTCAGAAACACATTCTGGAAGGTGTTGTGCAGGGCAGTGTGAAAGGATGATAGTATATGGCATATTTACATTTTAATTTCAAATCAGATGCGATTGACCAAAGTATTGAACTGGATGTGATACTTCCAACTCTGACAGGAGGTATGGACTGTAATCCTCCCTTTAAGACCCTGTATTTTCTCACAGGCTACAGCGGGGGAGCGAGAGAGACTTTGACATTTCTGAATATGAAGCTTCATGCAATGCTTCATGGCCTGGCGCTGGTGGTTGTGACCGGGGACCGTTCCTTCTATGTGGACAAGCCGGAGTGGGGTGATAATTACGGGAAATTTATCGGTGAAGAGCTTGTGGAGATCACCAGATCTCTGCTGCCTCTCTCCCGTAAGAAAGAGGACACCTTTATCGGCGGAATCTCTATGGGCGGATTTGGCGCCCTTATAAATGGGCTTCATTACAGCGATACTTTCAGTAAAATTGCCATGCTGTCGCCGGCCCTCAGAGTCAACAAGATTCTGAAAAAGGAAATATCACCCCTTAAACCGGACAGGATGGAGGCTATTTTCGGGACAGAGGATGAGTATCTCCATTCCGATAAAAATCCGGAAAAAGTGCTGCTTGACAGGAAGAAAAGCGGGAAGGCAATTCCGGAATTGTTCCTTCGGTGCGGCTGCCAGGATGAGCTGGTATATGATGTAAACAAAGAATTTTTGCGGTTTTTGGAAGAACAGAATATTCCGGTGGATTTTGAGGAGACAGATGGAGTTCATGACCTTGTATATTGGAGCAAAATGTTGGAACCCTGTTTTGCGTTCCTGTCCCCGGCGAAATCATTTATGGAGGAATAGAAGATGGCATATATTGAAATGAATTACAAATCAGAAAGTCTTATGAGGAGTGTATCCCTGAATGTGTTTCTGCCCTGCTGTGACGGCTGGGGAAATGCGGAGAAACCCTTCAAAACCCTGTATTTTCTTCCGGGCTTCAGTGCCAGCGGAAAAGAGCTGAGCACTAGCTTGAGTTTTCGCCTGCAGTCCATGATGAAGGGGATTGCAGTGGTGATACCGGACGGGGACAATTCTTTTTATGTGGACAGACCGGACCGGTTTGCCTGGTACAGTAAGTTTGTCGGCAGCGAGATCGTGGAGGTGACCAGGAGTATTTTCCCCCTCTCTGTTAAGCGGGAAGACACCTTCATCGGCGGAATCTCCATGGGCGGATATGGGGCGCTGTTGAATGGCCTGCGTTACAGAGAGACCTTTGGGAAGATTGCGGCTATGTCTCCGGGACTTGATTTCTATGATCTTATGGAGCGGGGTGTGAACGGTTTTACCCGGGAATACCTGGACGGGCTTTTTGGAAGCAGGGAGGAGTTTGAGCGCACAGACCTGGGTCTGGACCCGGCTTATCTGGAAGCGAAGAAGGCGGGAGAAGAGATCCCGGAACTATTTATGTGCTGCGGACGTCAGGATGAGCTGGTGTATGAGAATAATGTCCGCTTTGTAAAATTCCTGCAGGAAAATCAGATTCCGGTTGATTATCGGGAAGATGACGGCGGCCATGATGTAATGTTCTGGGAAAAATTTATGGATCCTGTATTTGCGTTTCTGGCACAGAAATAAGGAATGTGAAAATGAATTTGGGAGGAAAAAATATGGATTACAGAGTTGTACAAATGGATGAACACACCTGGAGAATTGAGGAATTTGATGACACATCCAGTGTATATATGTATCTCCTGGAGGGGAGCGAGAGGGCCATGCTGCTGGATTCAGGCCTGGGCATGATTCCGCTGGATGAGATAACGGCTGAACTGACATTGCTGCCTGTGGATGTACTGGCAACACACGCACATCTGGATCATATCGGCGGGAACAGCTTCTTTGAGAAGGTTTATATCAATGAGCTGGACAGAGAGGTATTTAGTCTGCACTGCGATAAGTTCAGGAGTCATTATCCCGATTATCAATTTCGAGGACAGAGGGATAATATTATCTGGTACACAGGGGAGAAAGAATTTCAGCTCGGCGGGCGGACACTCCGTCTGGTTTCTTCACCGGGCCATACCTTAGGAGCTGTGAGCATTCTGGATGTGGAGAGAAAATGGCTGTTTACAGGAGATACCTGCTGCCAGGCTTCTGTGTTGCTGAACCTGGAATATACCACTACAGTGGAGACTTATAAAAGGACCATAGAGAGGCTACTGTCCATTGGAGAGCAGTATGACCTGACCTGGCCGGCGCATCACAAAATTCCTGTTTCTCCTGAGATACTGGAACAGTTCCGTGAAGCCGCTGACCTTTTGCTGGATAAAAAGGCGGAGGGAGAAGATATAGAGATGCCCTTCGGTCCGGCGAAATGCTTCTATTATAAGGATATCTCCATTACCTATACGCCGGACCGCGTATTTGACAGAAATGATGCTTGAAATATCTTGAAATTGAAAGAGACAATCCCTTTTACAAAAGATTTTCGATGCCGGACAGTGGTATAATGAGGACAGGATACAGAGTAGTGAAAGGAGATATACAATGCAGTTAAAAAACGAGATCATGCTGATCACCTACGCGGACAGCCTGGGCAGTAATCTGAAGGAACTGGGGGATATCCTGGAAAATGACATCAAGGACGCAGTGGGCGGAGTACATATCCTTCCCTTTTTCCCGTCCTCCGCGGACAGGGGTTTTGCACCTATGAGGTATGATAGGGTTTCACCTGAGTTCGGAACCTTTGCAGATGTGGAGAGGATTGGGAAGAGTTATTACCTGATGTTTGATTTTATGATCAACCACATTTCCAGAAGCTCGGAATTCTTCAGGGATTTTGAGAAGAAGAAAGACCAGTCTGAATACCGGGATCTGTTTATCCGGTATAAGGATTTCTGGGAGAACGGGGAGCCGACTGCGGAACAGGTGGACAAAATCTATAAGAGAAAGCCCCGTGCGCCGTACACGGACGTGGAATTCGGAGATGGCAGCCGAGAGAAGGTGTGGTGTACGTTCTGTGAAGAACAGATTGACTTAAATGTGGAAAGCGCTGCAACGAAGAAATTTATCCGGGAGAATCTGGTTTCCATGTGCAGCCACGGTGCGTCCATTATCCGGCTGGATGCCTTTGCCTATGCGGTGAAGAAGCCGGACACCAGCTGTTTCTTCGTGAAGCCGGATATCTGGAATCTGCTGCGTGAGACAGAAGCCCTGGTGAAACCTTACGGGGTGGAGATCCTGCCGGAGATACATGAACATTACTCGATCCAGATGGAGATTGCCGGAGAGAAATTCTGGATATATGACTTCGCCCTTCCGGTCCTGACGCTTCATGCCCTGTACAGCGGGAAGGGGAAATATCTGAGGGAATGGCTGCTCATGTCTCCCATGAAGCAGTTCACCACACTGGATACTCATGATGGTATCGGAATCGTGGATGTTAAGGATCTGCTGCCGGATGAGGAGATAGAATTTACCAAGGATAAGATGTTTGCCGAGGGGGCAAATGTCAAGAAGATATACAACACAGAGGCCTATAACAATCTGGATATTTATCAGGTCAACACCACCTATTATGCAGCGCTGGGAGAAAATGACAACGCTTATCTTCTGGCAAGGGCCATCCAGTTCTTTGCTCCCGGCATCCCTCAGGTGTATTATGTGGGAATGCTGGCAGGCGCAAATGATATTGCGCTCATGGAATCAACGAAGAACGGAAGAGATATCAACAGGCACTGCTATTCGGCGGAGGAGGTAAAAGAGGAATTAAAGCGTCCTGTGATAAAGGATCTGCTGGCACTCATGCGGTTTCGCAACCGGCACCCGGCGTTTTCCCTGGAAGGGCAGATAGAGGTGGCGCTGACAGGGGAACACGGTCTGCGCATTACCAGAAAACAGGGGGAACATTTTGCTGTACTGGATGCAGATTTAAAGAGACATACGTTCGAGATCAGGTGTTCCTGACGTAAATACAGCTCCCTGTCTTACGGACAGGGGGCTGTTTGCACAGCAGAGAGGATTATCTATGAAAAAATCAATTGTCCGCAGAATCATAGCGCTGGTCACGGCCCAGTTATTGTTTTTGATATTCATTTTTTGTGTATTTGTCTATTTCTCCTATGCCGAGACCAGAGAGGAGATCATACAGTCCTCTGATAACTTCCTGCAGGTTTACGGCAAAGAGATCAAAGACCGGCTGGATAAGATGGAAAAGATGCTCAACAGTATTGTATATCAGAATATAAACCTCGCAAAACTGGAGAGCAAAGACGAGAGCGAGAGATTTTACGCTTCATTGGCTCTCAGTAATCAGATCAAAGATCTGACGGCATGGGATGACAGCGCTCAGATGCTGGTGATCGCAGAAGGGGAGTACGATATCTGTCTCAGTGCCGAGGGAGATGGGGTGAGCTTTCAGGAAGGGGAGGCTATCCGGGAATTTGTGCTGGAAATGTCCAGAAAGGGCAGGAAAAAGGCCAGGTGGTACTTTACTTCTATCGAAGGAAAGAGTTATATTTACAGAATCTATATGCGCGGAACCAGGGCTGAGGCAGCCTTTCTGTCTATGGAGAGACTGAGGCATTTCTGGGACAATACGGATTTTGGAAACCAGGCGTTTACCATAACTGACGGAGATGGCACAGTCTGGACATCGGTTGGATTCTTAAATGATCCGAAGCTGCTTTCGCAGGAAGGGAAGAATTTGGAGGAGCCGCAGTTTGTGAAAAGGCAGATGGAGATCGTGGAGGGGCAGGTGTGCCTGGAATCCTTTGTGAAGGCCTATGATGTGCTGGGCAGTATCCGCTACAGTGCGGTCATTGTTATCTTGCTGATCCTGGGAAGCATCGTGTTTGCGCTTCTGGTCATACGCTATATCAGGAGAGAGCTTTTGCATCCCATGCAGCACCTGACCAGCGTGATGGACGAGATTTCTGACGGCAGTTACGAGCTGCGGTTTCAGGGCGGATATGAGAGCCGGGAGTTTATCCGTCTGGCAGAGACATTTAACCGGCTGATGGATGAGATCGTGGGGCTGCGCATCCAGAGCTACGAGAAACAGTTAGAATTAAAAGACACAGAGCTAAAATGTGTCAGGCTGACCCTGCGTCCCCACTTTTTCCTGAATGCCATGACTACGATTTCCAGTCTGAGTATGCAGAATAAAAATGTTGAGATTGATGCCTATGTGAAATCTCTGTCGAAAAATATCCGGTATATGTTCCGCTCCGGGCTGCATACAGTTCCTGTCCGGGAAGAGATCAGCCATGTGGAAAATTATTTTGAGATGCAGGAGCTGAAGTATCCGGGAAGTGTATTTTATTTCGTGGAGATGGCAAAGGAGTGTGAGGAGTGGAGGATTCCCCAGCTTCTGATCCACACCCTGATTGAAAATGAGTACAAATACGCAGTCTATCCGGGAAAAACACTGAGCATTCTGATCCGGGTGTCCCTGGCTCATTTCCAAAATGAAACCATGCTGTCTGTGGAGATAGAGGATGACGGACAGGGCTATCCGGAAAATGTTCTGAAGGAGATGGGGGAATATCACGACAAGTATCCGGAGGAGGGGACGAGGATCGGTCTGTGGAGCATACGAAAGATATTGTATCTGATGTATGAGAGGACGGACCTGTTCCAGATGTCAAATGTGGAGCCTCACGGATGCCGGAATCTCCTGCTCATTCCGGAAAAAGCGAAGCATGAGATGAAGGAAGAAACCGTACAGAACAAAATTGGGTGAAGAAAATGAATGTGTTGATTATTGATGATGATATCACGATCGTGGATGCCATTGAAAGTTCAGTGGACTGGGACAGGCTTATGGTGGAGCAGGTCTGCAAGGCATACAACATAGAGGATGCAAAGCAGATTTTGGACAGGCAGGAAATAGAACTTATCATCAGTGACATTGAGATGCCCCAGGGAAGCGGCCTGGAACTCCTTAAGTGGTACAGGGAACAGGAACTGGACGGGGAATTTCTGCTTCTGACCTGCCATGAGAATTTTGAATACGCTGCCAATGCACTGAAAATGCAGGCGGCTGAGTATATCCTGAAGCCTTTTGATGCAGAAGTGCTGGAGATGGCCCTTCAGAAATGCATTCAGAACATCAGGAAGAAGGAGGCAAACAGAAAATCCCGGGAGTATGAAGCCTGGTTCCAGCACAACTATAAGAATATCAAGCTGTCCTTTGTGGAACGCCTGCTGAAGGAACCGTTCACTCTAAAAATGTATGAGGACAACAGCAAACTGATATCCGGCGGCCAGAAACTGGAATTGGGAACAGAGTACAGGATACTGGCAGCGAAATTTACAGATGTGGAGAAGGATACTGCCAAATACGGCAGAGAGCTGCTGAAATTTGTCCTGAACAATCTGTTTTCAGAGATTCTGTGCAGTACACCGGAAAATGAGCGGGTCATCTGTCAGGAGAAAGACGACGAGCTGCTGCTGGCAGCAGTCTGCGATGTGGATTCGGATGAGACTATGCTTGACCGTGCCAGGATATTGGTGGATTCCGTCAGGCAGTATATAGATTGTGTGATGACGGTTTGCGTAAGCCGGGTCTGTGATGTCAGCCGGCTCTTTGAGACATATCACAGAATCCTGAAGAAAATGTCCTGGAATGTGGGAATTTACGGCAAAGTGGTGCTGGAAAGCCAGATTTCAGAGAAGCAAAGGACCGGAGATGCTTTACTGGATGGCGGTAAGCTGAAGAAATACCTGGACAAAAAGGACAAAAGCGGACTATTAAATTATCTGAAAAGATGTACGGCGCTGATGCATGAACCGGGTAATCTGGACCGGGAAATGCTGATCAAGGTGAAACAGGAGCTATTGCAGGCCGATTATTTCTACCTCACAGAGAGGGGAATCCAGGCATCCAGGCTTCTGGGGGACCAGTTGTCTGTGGATATGGAGAAGAAGGCGGTGCGCTCTGTCCTGGATTTGATGCGCTGGGCGGCATATCTGCTGGAACGTACCTTTGCCTATGAGGAGGAGATCCGGAAATCCAATACCATGATCGGGCAGATCAATGATTATATCCATAAGCATTACGGGGAGGAAATCGGCAGAAATGAGATAGCGGAGCATTTCTTTCTGACCCCGGAATATCTGGCGAAGATGTATAAGAGGAAAACAGGCACAAGCCTGAAGGATTATCTGAACGAATACCGGATCGGACAGGCGAAAAGGCTTCTCGCGCAGACAGATAAGCTGGTGAGCGATGTGGCTATAGAGGTGGGGATGGATAACTTTTCTTATTTCTCTACTCTTTTCAGAAAGTATACGGGTCTTACCCCGAATGAATACAGGAAGCGTGAATCAGGCGTATGAGGCTTGTTTTTGAAAAAGGAAGACTTGTTTTTGCAAGAATCAGACCATGGATATCACCTATAATGGGAGTATCAAAAGGAGGTAAGGAAAAATGAAAAAAAGAATGAAACAAATCATGGCAGTGGTTCTGGGCATGAGCATGGCAGCCGGTCTTTGTGCCTGCGGCGGCTCCGGGGGTTCCGGCAAGAAGGAAGAAGGCGCCAAGGCAGACTCTGACAAGTATGAAAAGGTAGTTTTTGCCTACCAGACCTTTAACAATGTTCCCTCAGAAGAAGGACTTGCTGAGGTACAGGAAGCTGTGAACAAGATCACAAGGGAAAAGATTGGCGTGGAGGTGGAGTTAAAGCCTATCGCCTACGCGGATTACAACAATCAGATCAGTCTGTCCCTGCAGGCGGGCGAGCAGATTGATCTCTTTGAGAGTCTGTTTAATTTCCCGGACTGTGTTGCCGCGGATATGGCTATGGATATCACAGAGCTGGCGCCGGAATTTGCACCCGAGGCACTAGAGCTGGTGGGTGAAGAGTGGATGAATGCCTGTACTGCAGACGGTAAGATTTATGGAATACCGGTCTACAAACCGCTGGCACTTACGCCTATGATTACTTACCGCAAAGATATTGCTGAAGAACTGGGGATTGATATGAGTCAGGTAAACAGTGTGCAGGATTTGGATGCTGTTTTTCAGAAGGTTAAGGAAGGGCGTCCTGATATCACACCGCTGGCCCCCATTGCACCGGGAGATACAGGACTGAATAGGCTCTACAGTACAAATGTGGATTACCTTGGCGATGACTATACCGCACCAAAGGGTGTTTTATTGGGTGATGACACCAAGGTTGTGAATCTCTTTGAAAGCCAGGAGTTCATGGATGTCTGCAAGATGGCAAGGGATTGGTATAACAAGGGCTATATCATGAAAGATGCGGCTACGACCACGAGTATGTCTCTGGAACTGCTGTCCTCAGGAAATTATTTCTGTGCTATTGCTTCCTACAGTTATCCGGAAGAAGATACAGCAGCCAGCTTACAGACTCAATGGGGTTATCCGACAGGGGCCAGGATTCTGAAAGAGGCTTATATTGATACGTCAACAGTTAATGCAGTGACCTTCATGGTTTCTACTAACTGTGAAGTGCCGGAGGCGGCTCTCAAATTCCTGAATCTGACTTATTCAGATAAGGAGATTGTGAATCTTTTGATTTATGGAATCGAGGGCAGAGATTATGTGGTAAAGGAAGAAGACATTGTTAATTATCCGGAGGGGGAGGATGCCTCTACAGTTCCTTACACAGCACAGCTTAGCTGCGGTACACTGGGAAATTATTTTATTCAGTATCAGATGGAAGGCAATAATCTGGATTCCCTGAAATGGGAAGAAGAACAGAACAAAGAGGCTGCTTCCTCACCAGTTATGGGATTTGTGTTTGACACAGCACCTGTTAGCACGGAGTATACGGCAATCGCAAATGTTCTGAGTCAGTATCTGCCCGGACTGTTCTGTGGCAACGTGGAACCGGAAACAGAGATTCCGAAGCTGAACAAAGCGCTGGAGAGCGCCGGACTTGGAAATGTCATAGCTGAAAAACAGAAACAGTTGGATGCATGGCTGGCAGCTCAGTGACGCTTAAAGGGAGGGAAAGAATATGAAAAAAAGTTCTAAAACCACGCTTCCCTTTATGCTGATCGCTCTGCCGGGTGTTGTATACCTGATCATCAACAATTACATACCCATGTTCGGGATTTTCCTGGCATTCAAAGATTACAAGTATTCCAAAGGAATCTTTGGCAGTGACTGGTGCGGTCTGAAGAATTTTAAGTTTTTGTTTGCAACAGACGATGCCCTGATCATGACCAGGAACACAATCTTATATAATCTGGTGTTTATCGTACTGGGAACCGTGGTGGCTATCTTTATTGCAATCCTGATGTGCGAGCTAGGTGAGCGGATGCGGGTGAAGATATTTCAGTCCTGCCTGCTTCTGCCGAACCTGCTGTCCTGGGTTGTGATAGGTATCATCGGATTTGCTTTCTTAAGTGCAGATACAGGTTTTATCAACAACACGATTCTGCGCACCATGGGGAAGGAGAGTGTTTCCTGGTACATGCAGCCAAATGTATGGCCCTTGATACTGGTGCTGGTCTTTCTATGGAAAAATGCAGGTTATCAGTCCATTATTTACATGGCAAGTATCTCAGGCTTTGACAAATCTATCTACGAGGCGGCATCTATCGACGGTGCTTCCAAGCTGAAACAGATATTTTCCATCACACTGCCCATGCTGGTCCCGACCATCACGATTCTGACCCTGATGGCGGTGGGAAGGATATTCTTCTCTGATTTCGGTCTGTTTTATCAGGTGCCGCAGGATTCCGGAGCGCTGTATGCAGTTACCCAGACCATTGACACTTATGTATACAGGGGACTGATGCAGTCCAACAATGTAGGTATGGCGGCAGCGGCGGGATTCTACCAGTCTGTTATTGGATTTGTACTGGTGGTGGCAGCCAATGCGGTTGTGAAAAAAATAAACCCGGAAAATGCACTGTTCTAAGGGAGGTGAAAGCAGATGTCTGATTCTAAAAAATTTAATGTCATAGCCACTGTGATCCTTGGGATTCTGGTGGTGGTCACTATGGTGCCCATCCTGATGATCGTGATCGCATCCTTTACAGAGGAGAAAACCTTACTGCGCGACGGATATTCTCTTTTGCCTGGGGCATTGAGCGTTGACGCTTACATTTACATGGTAAAGCAGGGGGCGATTATTGTACGGGCCTACGGTGTATCCATACTGGTGACGGTTGTGGGCACCCTTGGCAGTGTCCTGATCACAGCCATGCTGGCATATCCCATGTCGAGAAAGGCATTTAAGTACAGAGGAATATTAACCTTTTTTGTATTTTTTACTATGCTGTTCAGCGGAGGTATTGTACCTTCTTACATTATGTGGACAAGGGTATTTCAGATCAAGGATACCATATGGGCGTTGATCCTGCCGAATTACCTGGTGACAGCGTTTAATGTCTTTCTTGTGAAGAATTATTACACCAACAGCATTCCCGACTCTCTGATCGAAGCGGCACAGATCGACGGGGCAGGGGAGATGAAAATATTCTGGAAGGTCATACTTCCGCTGTCCGTGCCTACGATCGCCACAGTCAGCCTTTTTTCAGGTCTGGCCTACTGGAATGACTGGATCAACGGTCTGTATTATATCAATGACGCCAAGCTGTACAGCATCCAGATCCTGCTGCTGAAGATCATGAACAATATCAACGCCTTGAAGCAGAATACTGGAAGCCTGATGGGGACCGGCGCTGTCAGCCTTCCGGGAACATCTATCCGTATGGCAATGGCGGTGATCGGAATTTTGCCCATTTTACTCATCTATCCCTTTGTGCAGAAATATTTCATCAAGGGTGTAGTAGTGGGGGCAGTGAAAGGATAAATATAAAATGAAAAATGAAGAAGTTATTGACCGTATCTTGCAGTTCCACCCTGATATTCCGGATTATGACGGATGTGACGGGTATAAATCGGGAAATCCGTCGGATGAGTGTACAGGGGTGGTCAGCGCTCTGGTGCCCACAGTGGATGTGATCAGGAAGACGGCGGAGCTTGGCTGTAACCTGCTGGTGACCCATGAGCCGATCTATTATCAGACCCCGGATTACCCTGAATGGAAGGGAGAATTTGAAAACCGGGTTTATGATGAGAAAAAAGCTTTGCTGGAGCGTTATGGGATCACCGTGTGGAGGGATCACGATCATATCCATGCCCACCAGCCGGATCTGATTTTCAAAGGAGTTGTGAAATATCTGGGCTGGGAAGCATATGAGCTGAAAGCCCGGAGAGAGATCCCTCTATATTACGCCTTCGAGATACCGCCGGTTACGGTGCAGGAACTGGCAGAATTATTGATGGACAAGCTGGGAATGAACGGAATCCGGTTTGTGGGAAGACCCGGGGATGTGATCCGCCGCATTGCCATTGTGGCTCATCTGTATCCGCAGCCGGGTGATGAGATCCGGGAGGATGGATATTACCGGGACTACTCGTCACAGATCATGCGCCAGATGGAGGAAGAGGACTGTATTGACGCGGTGATTCCCGGAGAGATCATAGAATGGACATTGTTGTCTTATATCCACGATGCAGTGTCCCTGGGTAAGGCGAAAGCATGTTTTAATATCGGCCATTACAATATGGAAGAGCTGGGAATGCGCTACGCGGCGGACTGGATAAAAGAACTGCTCTGCGAAGAGGTACCTGTACATTATGTACAGACGGAACAGTATTTTACATATATGCAGCAGCGGGAAATGGACAAAATATAAGGAGGAGATAACTTGAGTATTCAGCTTTTGAGCAGGACGGATGATTTCGGCTCCGCCCGGGCGGCCAACAGGGCAATCCTGGAGGCCGCAGACACGGGATATGTAGTGCGGAATGTGTCCTGTATAGCCTGTGCCCCTTATATAGAAGAGGGAGCAGAGATGCTAAAGAAGTATATCTACATTGATATCGGGCTGCATCTGACCCTGAACTCTGAGTGGAATGGAGTGCGCTGGGGCGCGCTTACAGACAATAGACAGATAACGGATGACAGAGGGTATTTCTTTCAGACACAGTGGGAGCTGGCCGGGAGAAAACCGGATGTGGACGGGATTATAAAGGAATATGACGCTCAGCTTGACAGACTGACAAAACTGGGACTTTCCGCTGCCTATGCGGACAGCCATATGGGACCTGAACTGTGGGTACCCGGGCTGGCTGAGGCTATAGAGGACTGGACATTGAAAAAAGGTCTGATCAGTGCGAGAAATTATTATTCTGTTGCGAAACAGGGACAGCCCCCTTTTACGGATAAGGATGAAGTTTATCTGAAAGGGGTAAGGCTGTGGCTGGAAGGTCTGCAGCAGGGAAGGCAGTACAGTTATGTGACACACCCCGCGGTGGGGTGTGAAGAAATGCGGTTATTCTACAATGAGGAAATACCGGCAGGTGTGATAGAGAAACAGAGAAACCAGGAGTACATGGCAGTGACGGCACATGCGTGGACAAAATGGCGGGAAGAACTGGATATTCGGCCTGTATGTTATACTGAGGCAAAGGAGCAGGGAGATGGACTGCCGATACTGAAGTCTATGTTGAATTTTGGGAAAAAATAAAAGGAGAGATAAATTATGGCACACATGAAATTGGAGTACAAATCAGCAGCATTAACACGGGGCGTGTTCCTGGAGATATTTCTGCCCACTGACGGATGGGGCGCAGAAGTACCGTTTCCGTACAGAACCCTGTATTTCCTTCCTGGTTACAGCGGAGACAGTGATGAAATCTACACATATCTGAGTATGCGGAGACAGTCTGATTTAAAAGGTGTGGCAGTAGTGATTGTAAACGGAGATAATTCCTTTTATGTGGATCATCCCCAAAGAAATATGAATTATTCTACTTTTGTAGGCAAGGAAGTGGTGGAAATGACAAGGAAGCTGCTCCCGCTGTCCCATAAGAGGGAGGATACTTATCTTGCAGGAGTGTCTATGGGAGGATATGGAACACTTCTGAATGGAATGCGTTATGCAGATACCTTCGGCAGGATTGCGGCGATGTCTCCGGCAATTGATACTTATGAGGTACACGAAAACCAACCGGATGCCGGATTCTCCATCGAGTTGTTGGATAATATATTTGGCAGCCGGGAAGAGTTTCTGGCTGGCGATACCAATCTTACCAAGACATATCTGGATGCCTTTGAGAAAAAAGAGTTGATGCCGGAAGTGTATGTGACCTGCGGCAGACAGGACAGGCTTGTATATGAGCAAGATAAGAGATTTGCAGAGGAACTGCAGAAGGCAGGTGTGCCCATCGTTTACCAGGAAAGCGACGGAGACCATGAAACAGACTTTTGGGAAGGAAAGATGGATGCAGTATTTTCCTTTTTGACAGGTATTCCGGAAGGCTCACGTAATAAAATCGTGCTTCCGTAAAAATTTGCAGATAATCGGGAAACAGAATGTTGTCCTGAATACTGCTCAATGTGGCGGTTAGAGGATGCAGCGGGGTATGGATTTGTAGTCGCGGACTGGAGCGATATGGATATATTGTTATCCCAGGCGGATGTAGTATCCTTTAAGTTTCCATGCAGAAGTGTTATATGAAAGATTAGCTAAACGCAGAAAATGTTTTTGATGCCCTATTTTTAGATATTAGAAAATAAATATTGAAAACCATCTGTGGTTCCTTATGGTATTAGCATCCAAACTCTTACCGAAAGGAAATATCCACAGATGGCTTCAGCTAATTCTTTATGCAATGTCAAGAGTGCAAAACTGATGCCCTCACTGCGGTAAAATTTGGTGATTCCACTTCCAAATCGAAAATCAAATAGGGAGCAATCCGCATAACCAGTGGGGCTGTGAGATGTTTTAACCCACAGTTCTCCACGAAGAGCCCTTTCTTATTTTTCTCTGCCGGTATTGTACTGGCAGATTTTTTATTTTATAATTGGCTCATCTTAAATAAAGGAATAGCCCCACAGATGAGGTCTTTGTTTGACGACGCAGTTTCCCATTCCGTAGGGCTTCCACGTGTATGAGTATATCGACTTTTTCGCTTTTTTACAAGTCCATTTCTGTTCCGCCTGTAAAGTTTTTTTGTGACCTTACAAATTAACATATTTTACAGGAGGACTCATTCCATGAATGAACAAAATACAAACTATCTGAAACAGCAAATCGACATCCTTTCTTTTCGTAATCTTGTCCCCGGTACTGTTGTGACTTACTCTTATTTCTGAAGGATAGCTGACATCTTAATCCCCGTACAGTCAATGTTTATATTGCAAAACTCAGGGATTTCTATCAGTATGTTCTGCATCGTGACTGGGACCGCTATCCAAGGAGGTCATAGGTCTTCTTATCAGGCTTCTGATTTTGAACCCCTGACTTAGAGCTTTGCTAATCTATTCTGACAAAAGATTTGACATAAAAAAGCAGGTTTTTTGCGACCTGCGAGTATCTTTTCTAATGTTCGACTGTCAAACTCCCGTGTAAATAAAAATTAATGCCACAAAAACGATTTGTCAGCGGGCTGAGACTAATGAGATATTAGGAGAGACAGGGGAACTTTGAAATGTTTCAATAAAACAATATACATGAAAAAATAACAACAAATATAGTAAAAAAGAATTCCCTGGATGATTATAATATAGATATTGAATCGTTATAAGACGTGAAAGTATAAGGAGGAAATTTAATGAAACATTATTGTAATCCTATGAATCTGGAATATCGCTATCAATTCTTTCGACGTCCGAATCAATCGGGGAAGAATGATCTGTATAAAGTATACCGTGAGGCAGCAGATCCGACACTGATTGCGTTTAAGGGATTGTACTATCTGTTTCCATCCATGACAGCTGGATTTTTTACAAGTGAAGATCTGCATGACTGGAACTATTACAGATTAGGAAATGAGATCCCCGTTTATGATTATGCACCTGATGTTCGTGTTATGGGAGATTATATGTATTTTTCCGCGTCCAGAAATGGGGAGAATGGTTCGTTCTATCGGACAAAAGATCCACGGACAGAGGCCTTTGAGAGAATTCCGGCCACATTCCCGTTCTGGGATCCAAATCTGTTCATTGATGATGATGGGCGTGTGTATTTTTACTGGGGATGTTCCAATATGGAGCCAATCTATGGAGTCGAACTTGATTCCAAAACCATGCAGCCGGTCACGGAAAAGCAGGTAATGATTCGCAGTCATGAGGATGTGCGCGGGTATGAGAGATTTGGGGAAGAACATGTGGCTCCCCATACAGATGCGGATATCGAGGAACAGGTGGAAAACATGATTTCCATGATGAAGGATCAGGCAAAAGAAGAGGGGGCAGAACTGCCGCTTCCGGAGGAACAAGTAAAGGCGCAGCTTCGTGGATATTTCAGCAACCGGCCGTATATCGAGGGAGCCTGGATGACAAAACATGAAGGAAGATATTACCTCCAGTATGCAATACCAGGAACGGAGTATAATGTTTATGGAGATGGAACTTATATAGGAGATTCACCGCTTGGTCCATTTAAACCGGCAAATAACAATCCTTATTCCTATAAGCCCGGAGGGTTTATTACAGGTGCAGGCCATGGCTCAACCTTAGAGGACAGAAAAGGAAAGTATTGGCATATATCATCCATGCGTATCAGCCATAATGAGAATTTTGAGAGAAGACTTGGATTGTGGAAGGCCGGATTTGATGAAGATGGTGAACTTTTTTGTGACCAGCGGTTTGGAGACTGGCCAATTGCCATGGATGCTCCTGCCTTTGCAAAACCAGACTGGATGTTGCTTTCCTACGGAAAAAAAGTGAGGGTATCGTCCGGTGACGGTGCTCAGAACGTTACAGATGAAAATATCCAGACGATTTGGAAGGCAGCAGCGGCTGCTCCGGGAGAATGGGCAGAGATCGATCTGGGAGAAGTATATGATGTGTCAGCCGTGCAGATTAATTTTGCAGATGACGGAATTTTGCGTGAACTTCCAAAAGGACAAGAGCCAAAGGTGCTTCCATACGAAGAACGATGGCTGGATTTAGAAAAACAGGTTACTTGTTGGGTTATGGAAGGATCAACAAACGGGTCAGACTATGAGGTGCTTGAAGATAAATCACAGGCAAGGTCTGATCTGCCCCATGATTTCCTGGAGTGGGAAATCCCGAAGAGAGTCCGTTTTATAAAAGTGACGGTTATGAAGGTTCCATATGGTGCCAATCCATGCATTTCAGGAATCCGTATATTCGGAAAGGGAAATGGAACAATGCCTGCAATGGCCCGGGAAGTCAGCTTTGTACCGGAGAGTGAGATGGATTTAAAGGTGACCTGGGAGGCAGAAGAAGGTGTACATGCCAATCTTTTGTGGGGATATGCACCGGATAAAATGTATCACAGCCGAACAATCATGGGTGCCACGGAAGGCCGAATAGGAGCTCTGGTAGCCGGTCAGCCGGTTTACATCCGCGTAGATACCTTTAACGAAAATGGTATAACAGAAGGTAAAATCATAAAGGTGAGGGGATGAGAAAAGAGGCGGATCATGTACAGTAGAGAGATAAAAGAGAGATTACAGTCTATGACTATAGAAGAAAAGGCCAGATTGTGTGCGGGCAAAGATTTTTGGCAGACATGGGGAGATGAAGAATCCGGTATACCGCCCATGCTGATGACAGATGGGCCGAGTGGTCTGAGAAAGCAGACTGAAGCTACAGACCATCTGGGACTGAATGAGAGCAATACCGCAGTTTGTTTTCCGGCAGGATGTGCACTTGCATCTTCCTTTGATCCGGATCTGGCGGAAGCGGTAGGTACAGAGATTGGAAAACTGGCCAGAGCGGAAAACGTTGGTGTGGTATTAGGACCGTCCATTAATATAAAACGGTCTCCCCTTTGCGGACGCAGTTTTGAGTATTATTCGGAGGATCCCTATGTTTCAGGAAAGATAGCAGTTGGATTCATCAAAGGTATACAGAACCAGGGAGTGGGCGCAAGTCCAAAACATTTTCTGGCAAATAATCAGGAATATTACCGCCAGACAAGTAATTCTGTGGTGGATGAAGTGACAATGCGGGAAATCTATCTTCCTGCATTTGAGATGGCAGTAAAAGATGGAAAACCATGGACAGTGATGTGTTCTTATAACAGGGTAAATGGGACTTATGCATGCGAAAATAGCTTATATCTGACAGATATCTTACGGAGTGAATGGGGATTCGATGGAGTCGTTGTGACCGATTGGGGTGCCTGTAATGATCCGGTAGAAAGTCTGCAGGCAGGGCTGGATCTTGAAATGCCGGGACCAGCCAGGGATAATGTGAGGCGCATAGAAGAGGCAGTGAAAGACGGAAAGGTAAAGATGGAGATTCTGGACCGGGCAGTTGGAAGAGTTCTGGATATTCAGCAGCGGGCAGCAAAGCAGGAATGTATGCCGGCATATGATTTTGAACTGGGGCATGCAGCTGCACAAAAAGCTGCAGAGGAAAGTGCAGTATTATTAAAAAATGAGGAGCAGATTCTTCCTTTGAAAAAAGAAGACAAGATACTTTTCATTGGGGAATATGCGGATAAACCTCGATATCAAGGCGGAGGAAGCTCCCATATCCATCCATATAGAGTTACATCAGCAAAAAGTGCAGTGGCGGATATGGAAAACATTACTTTTGCTCAAGGATACTGTGATCAGGGTAAAAATAATGACAGGTTGCTTAGAGAAGCGGCAGAGCTGGCAAAGTATGCGGACAAGGTGGTAATCTTTGCCGGACTTCCGGAATACTTCGAATCAGAAGGGCTGGACAGAAACAAAATGGATATGCCGGAATATCAGAACCATCTGATTTGTGAAGTGGCAAAAGTTAATCCTAATATGGTTGTGGTGCTGCATAACGGGGCGCCTGTTACTATGCCGTGGGTGAATCAGGTAAAGGGAATCCTGGAACTTTATCTTGCAGGTGAAGCTGCCGGTGAGGCGGCTGTACGGCTTTTATTTGGTGATGTCAATCCTTCCGGGCATCTTGCGGAGACATTTCCACTGAGAGTGGAGGATACACCTGTCTATCCGTATTATGGCAGAGAAAAAGAGGATATTATTTACAGAGAAGGACTGCTGGTGGGATACCGATATTACGGGACGGTGAAAAAGGAGACTTTGTTTGCGTTTGGCCATGGATTGTCTTATTCTGAATTTCGATATTCTAACCTGCAGCTTGACCGCAGGGAAATGACAGATTGTGAAACACTGCATGTATCTGTCGATGTAGAAAATATCAGTGATAGAACAGGAAAAGCACTGGTCCAGATATATGTGGAACCTTTACATGGGGTATCGGTCCGGCCAGTCAGAGAGCTTCGTGCATTTGAAAAAACAGAGTTGAAATCCGGGGAAAAGAAAAAGATACATATCCGGCTTGACAGGAGAGCATTTGCACAGTGGGATAAAGGACTGCATGACTGGTATGTACCGGAGGGAAGTTATGCGATACAGATTGGGGCGTCAGCAGAACAGATTCTGCACACAGCGGAAGTGAAAGTAAAGCCTAAATATTTAAAAAAAGAAAGATTTACCATCAATTCGCCCATGGGTGATTTCAAAAAAAGTCCAAAAGCCATGAAACTTATGGGGCAGTTCTTTCCTCATATGCAGGAACAGCAGGATGAAGATATAGAAGATGAATTTATGAATAAAAAGGCACTGGAAGCCACGTCCAACGCAATGCCTCTGCGGGCAATGTTATCTTTTGCTCCGGGGCTTACATATGAAATGCTGGAGCAGTTGGTTGAGGCAGTCAACAGAGAAGGAGAATAAAAAATGAAAAAAGAAAAAAAGTATCAACAGGATCCATATAGAATGCGTCCAATTCAGATGGCAGGATGGTCCGGGAGAGCAATTTCCATAGCAGTCAATGTAATTGTTCTTATGCAGATTACCTTTTATTGTACGAATATCCTTGCTATGTCACCGGTTCTTGTAGGTACGCTGTTAATGGCAAGTAAGATTTTTGATGGTGTTACAGATATCTTTGCAGGTGTACTGATTGACAAAACAAAGACACGCTGGGGAAAGGCAAGACCGTATGAATTCAGTATATTGTTTGTATGGGCAGCAACAGTATTACTTTTCAGCTGTCCGGATTTGGGAAATCTCGGTAAGGCAGTGTGGGTTTTTGCAATCTATTCGTTCATCAACTGTATCTGTGTAACACTGCTCAATGCTTCTGAGGCGGTTTATCTTGTCCGTGCCTTTAAGTATGAAGATGACAGAACAAAATTATTGTCTGTAAACGGTCTGCTTGTCATGCTCTTCTGCACGGCGGCTGGTATGGTTTTCCCAATCCTGATGGGAACTCTTGGAACGACAAAAGGCGGATGGACGACAATGACATTGATCATGGCAATCCCGATGATGCTGATTGGTATGGGACGGTTCCTGCTTGTAAAAGAAAAGGTGGATACAACGGCAGGTGCTGCAGTAAAAATAGGATTTAAGGATTTTGTTCCGGCAATGCAGAATAAATACATATGGATTTTTTGTGGAATCACTTTATTTGTAAACTTGATTAGCAATTCCGTTTCCAGTGTTGGAACTTATTATTTCGCATATGTGGTAGGTGATATCAAGCTTCTGAGTATTGTGAATATGCTGGGACTTATCACACCATTCCTTTTGTTGCTGATGCCAAAACTGCTGAGTAAGATATCCCTGAAACAGTTGTTTCTGTATTCATTTTTTATTGGAATCATCGGAAGCGTAATCAGAGGTATTGCAGGGGCCAATATACCACTGCTGGTTCTGGGCAGCTTATTCCAGTCACTTGCAAGTATGGCGCCCTCTTACTATACAGTTCTGCTGCTCCTTGATATTATGGATTACCATGAATGGAAAAAGGGTGTACGAGTGGAGGGTGTACTGAGTGCGATCAACAGCTTTGCCGGGAAACTGTCAGGTGGGATTGCTGCCGGCGGTGTAGGACTTCTGATGGGAATCTGTGGATTCGACGGGACATTGGCTGTCCAGTCTTCAACAGCAATGGGATCTATTGTGGCGCTGTACTGCTGGATACCTGCAGTACTGTATGCATTTCTGATTCTCTTTATCAGACTGTTTGATCTGGATAAGAAGATGCCGAAAATCCGTGAAGAACTGGAAGAAAGGCGAAAGGCTGCAGTACAATAAAAGAATCATATTCAAAGAAGCTCTGCTCGGTTCAGAAGAATTTTGGGCAGGGCTTTTTGTGCTGAATAAAGCCTCAAAATGTGATAGAATGAAATGAGGTGATTGGTATGGATAGAATAGAATTTTTCCTGAACAGACTTTATGTTGGGAGCAGGGTTCCTGTAAGTATATATAAAAGACAGTCAGACGAAACCGTAAAACATATCTGCATTCCAAAAGAAAATACGGATGCGGTGGAGTGGAATAGAGATGATGAGGCGATAGCCCGTTGGATGAAACAACTTGAGGAAATTGGAAAACCGTTTATTTACGGCAGTACAGAGACACATTTCTATGGAATGTTCACAGATGATGCAGGTACAGCCGTCGTGTGGGGACCGGTACAGGAAGACCTGCGGCGTCTGGCCAATGTGACAGCTTCCTCTTATTTCTTTCTGACTGGCAGACAGATGATAGAAGAGGAGGTGGAGATCCATTGGGTGGGAGAATATCATATACTGCAGGATGCAAAAGGATATGAAATGTATCTGCTCGATAAGTCTGAATGGAACAGAATCCATAACAGTATTGAATATGAGACTGTATTCTTAGAGGCAATCGAACGAGGGGATTTGGAGAAGTTATTTGAACTTTCAAAAATGCCGGAGCCGGAAGGTGTCGGACAGGTTGCCTGGGAGGAAAAGAAACGGATGGAATATCTTTGTGTGGCAAGTGTCACGCTGTGCTGCCGTGCAGCGGTACGCGGCGGAGCAAATCCGGAGGAGGCATATGATCTGTCTGATTATTTCCTGCAGAAGCTGCAGCAGACAAAGGACATGAAAGATATGAAAAAATTAACTTTTGACATGGAGCTTACCTATGCGAAATTAGTACGCAAACAGAAGAGCCGACAGAAAAAAAACCTGCATGTGGAAAGATGTAAAGATTATATTGCCAATCATCTGCGGACAAACTTTAAAGTACATGACATAGCGGATGAATTATCGATTAATCGGACATATCTGTCCAAAATCTTTTCACAGAATGAAGGAATGACAATACAGCAGTATATTTTGCGGGAACGCTGCGAACACGCATCCAATATGCTGCGGTATACAAATTATCCGATTTCCATCATTGCGAATTATTTTTGTTTTTCCAGCCAGAGCCATTTTACAAAGAAGTTTCAGGATGTATATGGAGTGACACCAAAAGAATACCGCAAACAGAATAAATATATAGAAAGTTATCAAAGACAGAGACAGTAACAGAAAAACAATATACGTATTAAAAGAACAACATCCGTGATATGAAAAATACGGGTGTTGTTTTATTTTAGAACAAGATAGAATGATTAAGGAGAACAAGAATGAAAACAAGAACAAAATTAATTGATAAAGCATCCGTTAAGAAGGTTATGGGAGAATTGACCATTGATGAAAAGCTGAATCTTGTGGGGGAATATTCTGCGTGCCATACGCTGGCGATTCCGGATATGGACATTCCTTCTTTGTATCTGCTGGATGGGGCAACCGGTGTTAATGGAAATCAGATATTACTCGACTATTTAAGTGCGCCGGAGCGTGCAGATGCTGTAGAGGAGACAAAAAAACTGTTTACCAGATTTACAGAATTGGCGGTATTGAATGAAATAGACCTCGATGAGGCAGAAAAACAGTATAAAGAAGAACCAATGATGCTAAATGTGATTCAGCATATGAAACACTTTCGTCCTCGGGGAAAAGAGTTTCTGTGCTTTCCCTCGGGGATTAATATAGGCGCTGCCTTCGATAAAACTGTAGCAAGAGACATCGGTGAGGCTATAGGACAGGAAATGCGGGCATCAGGGGTGGATAACTGCATGGGGCCGAATGTGGATATTATCAGGGATCCCCTTGGTGGACGTGGTTATGAGATGTACGGCGAAGACCCAAGACTGGTGGCAGATACCGCAGTCGAGGTGATCAAAGGAATACAGTCCGCCGGAACAGCCGCCTGCGCAAAACATTTTCTGGCTAATAACCAGGAAACAAACCGCAATACTGCAGATACACATGTATCGGAACGTGCGCTGCGGGAAATTTACGGCAGAGGATTTCAGGATTCGGTTCAGAGGGCAAACGTTCTGACTATCATGAGCGCGTACAATTCTATTAATGGAAAATTTTCATCTTATAACGGGGAAATTCTAAATGATTGGCTCAGAAAAGAGTGGGGATTTGATGGTACAGTTGTCTGTGACTGGGGAGCGGTAAAAGAGAGAAAAGCAGAGGCGATCATGGCGGGTATGGACATGATTCTCTGTGGTCCGACGGATATGACAGAGGTAAAAAAGCAGCTGGAAAATGGTACTTTTTCTATAAAAGACTTGGACAGATCTGTAGAGCGGATTCTGAATCTGATTCTTAGGATACGAGACAGCAGGGCTGGGAAAGAGTTTACTTATAAGCGGGAGGAAATTTGTGAGAAAATGCGCCGCTGCATTGCTGCCGGCAGTATTCTGTTAAAGAATGAAGGAGGGGGGCTTCCACTGAAGCAGAGCGGTAGGGTTACATTTTACGGAAAACGCAGCAAGAAATTTATGGAATGCGGCACCGGGTCTACTGCAGTGATAACAGGTATACATAGTAATGTATTTGAAGCATGTGAAAAATACAGGGATGTTGTGATTTCATATGAGGATATGGATAATGCCGATGTACTGGTCTATACCGTTACGGCACCGGCGGGGGAGAATGCGGACCGTGCAGACATGGATATAGAAAAGGAAGACAGGCAGAGGCTTCCCCGGGTGTTGAAGCTGGCAAAAGAAAAAGGGCTAAAGACAGTTGTCCTTCTGAACGTGGCAGGTCCGGTGGACATGAGAACATGGGAGAAATATGCTGACAGTATATTGTGTATTTTTATACCGGGATGTATGGGCGGCGTAGCAGCTGCAGATATGCTGTTTGGCGAAGCATATCCGGGAGGAAAGCTGCCGGTGACATTTCCGAAAAGGCTTGAGGATACACCGTGCTATCCGAATTTCCCAGGGGAAGGAAACCATGTGTACTATGGGGAAGGGATCTTTGTGGGATACCGCAGTTATGAAAAACGTAAAGTGGAGGTACAGTATCCTTTTGGTTACGGTTTATCCTACACAAAATTTGAAATAAGCTGCAGGGAAAAGGAAAGGATATTCCGCGTTCTGGAGGAAGACACGCTTGATATTTCTGTTATAGTAAAAAATACAGGTCATTGCAAGGGAAGTGAAGTGGTACAGATTTACGCGTCAGAAGAAAATCCTCATGTACTTCGGCCGGTTAAGGAACTGGTTGGATTTGCAAAAGCAGAGCTGGAGCCCCAGGAGGAACAAGAAATATCTGTGCAGATAACAAAAGATGCATTCCGGTACTTTGATGCTGATAAAAAGAGCTGGATACTGCCGGTTGGAAAGTTTAAACTTTATGTAGCTACATCTTCAGCCAAGGAGGATATCATTGCAGAAATTCCCCTGCGGATCATTGGGGAGAGTGCATACAAACTAAACGGAAACAGCAGAGTTTCTGAAGTGATAAAGAATAAAGACGCAGTACAAATCGTAAATAAATATACAGATGGACTGCTGGAGAAGATGGAAGAAGGGGATCTGGCTATGATGTTGAATGACAAACTTGCGGATTTTCTTGGTATGGTGATGATATCCATGGTACCGGATGCAGTAGAACTGAATGAAATACTGACATCTCTTTCAGATGAACTTGAAGCGTTATAGATACAGATAAATTTGCTGCGGCAGATAAAAATCAGGAGAAAGAAAGGTGCAGATAAATGAATGGGAACAGGAAATGCGGAAAGGTATTAACAAAAGGATCCAGGTTTGAGTATGAGGACGGTACACCGTATATCCCTTTTGGCACAACGGTGTATGCATTGTTATATCAGCCGGAATACAGGATCAGGGAGACTTTGGAGACACTCAGGATTTCACCGTTTAACAAAATCAGGTTTTGTATTTTTCCAAAATATTATGAGTATGTACGTGAAGAACCGGATGTGTTTCCGTTTGAAATGGAAGGGAATAAGATATGTGTAGATCGTCCGGTGGAAATATATTGGAAGCGCCTGGAGACAGTTCTGGATGAACTGGAGGAAATGGGTGTGCAGGCAGACCTCATTTTATTCCATCCATATGATAAATGGGGATTTGCGCATCTGACCATGAGTGAACGAAAAAAATATCTATCCTATATTATTCAGCGAATCTCAGCTCGAAAGAATGTCTGGTGGAGTCTTGCAAATGAATATGATGTAATGTATGATTTTAAGGAGGAGGACTGGAGGGAACTGGAAAGTTTTCTTGCAGATAATGATACTCAGAAACATCTTATAAGCTGTCATAACTGGCAGAAATTTTATGATTCTTCTCACGATACCATAAGTCATGTTTCCATACAATCCTGCTGGTATCAGGAGGCAGGGACTCTAATGAAAAGGTATGGAAAACCGGTAATTTATGACGAGATGGGATATGAAGGGAATCTGCAGCAAAACTGGGGGAATCTTTCTGCTTTTGAAGTAGTGAACCGGTTCTGGTGTGTATACACACAGGGAGCTTATGCCTCCCATGGGGAAACTTATTATGCAGAACATGAGGTACTCTGGTGGGCAAAAGGCGGCCGCTTAAAGGGGGAGAGCCCAAGGCGCATTCAATGGCTGAAGGAAATCCTGGAAAGTTTTCCGGGAGCCTTGTCTCCGATAGTTTCCGGATATGAACAACAGGGATCAGGGGATACACAGGAAGATAACAGTGCATTGCTGCAGAAGCTGATGCAGCTTCCGGAGTCCATTCGAGGTTTTGCTTTTGCAATGACAAAATTAACGGAAAAAGAAAAAGAAAAAATGCTGCTTGCAGATCCTCAGTATTTTGGACATTTTAAAGAGAAAGTATATCTGCGGTATTTTGCCCGCAGCTGTCCTTCTATTTGTTCTATGAAACTTCCGAAAGCCGGCTGCTACAGCGTTGAGGTATTGGATGTCTGGGAAATGACCCGGACACAGATTTATGCGGCAGCAGTGGGAGAGATTGAAGTCCGTCTTCCGGCAAAAGAAGGGATTGCAGTACTCGCATGTCAAAATTAATAAAAGGAGAAAACAGATTATGGCCTTTATCCAAATGAATATATTATCACAAAATTTAATGCGCACAGTTCCGGTGAATGTGATCCTGCCGGTAGACAAGCAGCAGATGCCGGGAATGCCGGCCAGAGAGGAGAAACCATACAAAACGCTTTACCTGCTCCACGGAATCTTCGGAAACTATATGGATTGGGTGACAGGGACTAAGATCATTCGGTATGCGGAAGAGCACGATCTGGCGGTTGTCATGCCTTCAGGAGATAATTCTTTTTATGTGGATCACCCGGAAGCCATGAACAATTACGGGAAGTTTGTGGGAAAAGAGTTAGTGGAGATGACCCGGAAAATGTTTCCTCTTTCAAGAAAAAGGGAAGATACCTTTATCGGCGGCCTGTCAATGGGCGGAGCCGGAGCCCTGTTAAACGGGCTGAAGTATCATGAGACATTCGGATATATTGTGTCTCTTTCCGGAGCGTTCCTGATAGAGGAGCTGCCCCACAGGACAAACGATACCGTAAATGTGCTTGAAAGAAGAGATTACGCGGAGAGCATCTGGGGAAATCTTGATCAAGTGGCTGAAAGTGAGAATAACCCCAAATATCTTGTCAGGCGAATAAAAGAAGAGAATGCAGAGTTTCCAGAAGTGTACATAGCATGCGGAGAGCAGGACAGCCTGAGAGATGTTAATCTGGATATGTATCATTTTCTGAAAGAAAACGGGGTGAATGCAGTATATGAAAGCGGAGCAGGGGCTCATGAATGGGATTTCTGGGATACCTATATCAAACGTGCCATGGAATGGCTTCCTACAGAGAATACAGGGTTGGGAAGAAACAGCGGAAATGTGGGAATATAAAATAGGGCTGTGCTCTGTTAAATTACTACGAATGAATTGATTCAATCTGCTGCATTTTGTTATGTTATCAAATGTTTTAGCTTTAAAAGAAGTATGTCTGGAACCACCTGAATTTATAGGCGTCTTGGCAGACTTCTTTCTCCTCTGCGATTTCCTTTTGTCTACGACCAAATGCTTTTACCATGTCATTTTCGTACGTTTTAAAATAAATCTTGTAATCATCATAACTTGGGATGGTGTTGGCATCCAGGGATTTTCCACGAAAACAGACGTATCTTCTGACAAACCCCAGACCCCGGGAAACATAAGGGTTCCTGAAATTCTGACAACAGTTTGACAACAGTTTGACAACAGTTTTTAGGCCCACTTTACCACTTCACATTATGTAAAACCCCTGTAACCAGTGGGCTTCTTCTGGTTACAGAGGCTTCAAAGGGGAGGATAAGTATTTCTACTTTTTCTTTTGTAATCCTCGAAGAGCGTCACATCTTTGTGCCTTCCCTCCGTGGACTACTTATAGTATGACCGGTATCAAACAAGCTATACAAAAGAAATGAAAAAAATTATTTTTTTTTATCCAGGGAGCAAAATTATGAAAAAATACTTCCAGGGATGTGCAGTGAACAAGTATGTCAACATCACATCCGTATTCACCATATACGAAAAAATCTTTGAAGATACCTATTATTTTGACGGCGAATCCCACGACTTCTGGGAATTTGTCTGTGTACTGGACGGCTCACTGGGCGTGACGGCCGGGGAAGATGTATGTATTCTGGAAAGAGGCCAGTCCGTTCTGCACCGTCCCATGGAATTCCACCGTCTCTGGTCGGAAAAAAAGACAGAGCCTCATATCTGTGTGATCTCTTTTGCCGCGGATGTTATGCCTCAGATAAAAGAAAAGCAGTTTCAGTTGACCGAAGAAGAATACAACACCATATCCGGCCTTATGGAAAGAGCGGGCAGCATTTTTAACAGAGACCGGGAAATTCTTGTAAAAGGGGTCCATTCCGGAAAAGAGGCGGAGTCCCAGATCTTTTTTAATACCTTTGAGAGTTTTCTTCTGTCCGTTCTCACCGAAAAAACTCCCGGGATGGATGCCTATGTTTCCGTCAGTGCAGACAATTACCGATTCATTGTCCGCACTTTGGAAAAACATATTACAGAGCATCTTACCCAGGCAGACATTGCAGGACTCTGCAATATGAGCCCGGCATCTCTGAAAAAAACATTTTCAAAATACGCCGGGATCGGCATCATGACATATTTTACACAGATGAAGATACGCCGTGCCATGGAGCTGCTGAAAGAAGGATGCGGCATCAATGAAACCGCGGAAGTTCTGGGCTTCTGTGACAGGAACTATTTCAGCACAGTCTTCAAACGCACTACAGGGGAATCTCCCGCAAACTATCTGAGAAAACAGCAGCAATAAAGCTGCGGAAAAATTCAACAGAATATATCTGCACAAAATGTTATCCGATATCAAATATAATATCCCCAAATACCTATAGAAATTTGTATTCGGCTATGTTACAACTAAAACATATTAAAAATTTAAAACACTCTATAGCAAAATACATCACACAGACAGAAAAGGAGCCGGTCAAATGGAGAAACTGAGAGTCGGAATCATAGGATTAGGATGCAGAGGATACAGCCTTATGCGGGATGTCATTCTCAGAATGCAGGATGTGGAGGTGACTGCAGTCTGCGATGAATATAAGGACAGAGTACAGGCAGCGTCAAAACTTGCAGAGGAAGCAGGCGGTAAGCCGCCCCTGGCGGCAGTTGATGTGCAGGAGGTACTGGACAGCCCCCTGGTTGACGCTGTGGTTATAGCTTCTGCCTGGGAAAGCCACATTCCCATTGCGGTGAGAGCCATGCATGCCGGGAAGGCAGTGGGCATGGAGGTAGGCGGTGCCTACAGTGTAAAACAGTGCTGGGATCTGGTGGATGCCTGGGAAGCCACAAAGGTTCCCTTTATGCTTTTGGAAAACTGCTGCTATGGCAGAAGAGAAATGATGGCCATGAACATGGTAAAAAAAGGAATATTTGGGAAGATCATCCACTGCAAAGGCGGCTATCTCCACGACCTGCGGGAAGAGATCGCCGGAGGAAAAGAAAACCGTCATTACCGCCTGAGAAATTACATACACAGAAACGCGGAGAACTATCCGACCCACGAATTAGGTCCCATTGCCCAGATCCTGAATATCAACAGAGGCAACCGGATGCTTACACTCACTTCAACAGTATCCAAAGCGGAAGGCCTTAGGGAATATTTATCAGACAGCACATCCGCATTTGCTCAGGGAGACGTGGTGAACACCATAATAAAATGTGCCGGAGGCGAAACCATTCTTCTCACACTCAACACCACCCTGCCCAGATTCTACAGCCGCGATTTCACAGTCTGGGGGACAAAGGGCATGTATGAGGAAGCGACCGATTCCGTTTTTTTGGATAAAATAGACGCGGCGTATGATTTTAAATGGAAAGAAAAATGGGGTAATGCCGCTGAATATGAAAAGGATTACGAGCATCCCACATGGAAAAAATTTCTAGCAGAGGGTATAAAGGGCAGTCATGACGGCATGGACTGGCTGGAGTTTGAAGCATTCTTTGACAGTGTGAGAAATCACAGACCATGCCCCATTGATGTGTACGATGCAGCGGCGTGGATGTCCGTCACTGCCCTTGCAGAAGAGTCTATTGCCCTTGGCGGACATCCCGTGGCAATTCCTGACTTTACAAATGGAAAATGGATCCTGGCAGGGGAAAACCGCGAATACGCCTGATAAAAGTAAGGATTGAAAAAATCCGCCATATCGTATATACTATATCTGTCAGGCGTTTCGGGACGCCTCAAAAATACGATAATAAGTAAAAGGTGGTAAAGATACATGGCATTATTACAGGAATGGAGAGATGTTGCTTATTCTCAGGAAGCAGACAAAGCGCAGCTGCAGAAATTCTGGACCAACTATTTTCTGATCGAAAAAGGAATCTATGAGAAACTTCTGACCAATCCGGACGAAGTAGTTCGCGGCACAGTGAAAGACCTGGCTGATAAATTTGAAGTTGACGTTATGACCATGGTCGGATTCCTGGATGGCATCAATGACAGTCTGAAAGTACAGAACCCGATTGAGGAGATGGACGAGAATACCGAGGTAAACCTGGGATTCGATAAGGAAATGCTCTACAAGAATATGGTAGACGCAAAAGCAGACTGGCTGTATGAGCTTCCCCAGTGGGACGAGATCTTCACAGAGGAGCAGAAAAAAGAGCTGTACAAGGAGCAGAAGAAATCCGGTACCGTCGTAAAAGGACCGAAAATCGGACGTAATGATCCATGTCCATGCGGAAGCGGTAAAAAATATAAACACTGCTGCGGCAGAAATAAATAATCAAATAAGATGCAGTATTTTCAGAGGGGCGGTGGAGAACCGCCCCTTTGTGTTTAGAAAGGATACGAATGAAGACTTTATGCATGATCCTGGGGAGCCTTTGTTCCCTCTATTTTATAGGAATCACAGTCTATGCGGGCCTGTCCTCCCTGTTTCCCTGCATCTGGGCAGCAGGCGGTGTTTTCTTCTATGGAATCGCCGTACTTCTCCATCTGAACAGCAGACACGGCGTGCTGGCCGGATTTTCACTTCCGCCGGTTATAAAAAACAGTCTGATTGTTCTGGCAGCCCTCTGCATCCTTGTCTTTTTGACAGTGGAGGCTCTGATATTTACGGGGATGTTCCATCATCCTTCGGAAAATCTGGACTACCTGGTCGTGCTGGGCGCCCAGGTAAACGGTACAAAGCTGAGCAACTCCCTGAGACTCCGGGTGGAGCGTGCCGGGGAGTATCTGGAGGAAAACCCTGAAACAAAAGCAGTCCTCTCCGGGGGAAAGGGAACAGGGGAGGATATCACAGAAGCTGAGGCCATGTACCGCTATCTGGAGAAAAAGGGCATCTCCCCGGAACGCCTTCTGAAAGAGGAGCATTCCACAAACACCAGCGAGAATCTGAAATTTTCTCTGGAGATCATTGATAAAAAGGAAGACAACAGAGGAAAAGAGGCATCCATCGGGGTAGTTACCAACAATTTTCATGTGTACAGAGGTGTCAGCCTTGGGAAAAAGCTGGGATGCAGGCATGTGGAAGGAATCCCGGCAAAAAGCAACGCGTTTTTACAGGTGAATTATCTTGTGAGAGAATTTTTCGGGGTCCTGAAGGACAAAGCAGTGGGAAATATGTAAGAGGCAGTAAAAACGTTAATTTTCAGCAATCGGAGAAGAAGAAATGTTAAAAATCAGTACGATCAAAGACAATTGTTTTCCTGCCATGTATCAGCGTGGGAAAGCACTTTTTGACAAAAAAGCCTATAAGAGTTTTTTGGTTGAGGACTATCTGGAAGACGACAAAGAAGTCAGTGCCCAGGTGAAGGGAAGCGAAGGCAAATGGTATGAGACAACAGTTGTCTTTGATGCAGAGGATGAGATCACGGATTATATCTGCAGCTGTCCGGCAGCCGGAGCGTATTTGGGTATGTGCAAACACTGCGTGGCAGTGGCGCTTGCCTACCGGGAGACCCAGATGCCGGCAGATTCTCTTGGTACCGTTGATTTTCCTTCAAAAACCCCCGCAAACCGCAGGACATCTGATACCCTGAAGGATACCATTGCAAAATACGCGGTGAGGAACAATGCGTATCTGCTGGGGGAGTATTACGGACAGGTACGCCTGGAACCGATCATCACCTCTTCTTATAACCAGTTTCACATTGAATTTAAAATAGGTGCCGGCAAGCTGTATGTCTTAAAAAATATCTGTAAAATGCTGGACTGCGTGGAAAAGGGAAAATATGATTCCTATGGAAAGAACCTGGGATTTATCCACGACCGCTCTGCCTTTACTCCGGAAGCTCTTTCCTGGATCGACCTGCTGACCGACTGCCTGAAGACGCAGTTTCACAACATGGAGTTCAGCAGCCAGGTATACAGTTCCAATTTCCGTAAAATCGGTTTGAGCAATTACGGCATGGACAGGGTCCTGCAGAAATATACAGGCGGAACCATAGAGATAGACGGAAAGCCTTATCAGGTCATCTGCGGCAATCCGGTGATCAGGATGGAAATCGTAAAGACAGAGGAGGAGGGCGCCAGTATTTACCTGCATTCTCCAAAGTGGATCAGGGGTACGGTCCATGACTATCTGCAGACAGAGGATACGATCTATCAGTGTACGCCGGAGTTTTCCAGGGATATGATGCCCATCATCAAAGCGCTGAATACGGACAGTATACAGTATTACCAATATCAGCACAGGGACCGCACCATTTTTCTCAATAGGGAGGATTATACCGCGTTCTGCGCAGCTCTGCTCCCTATATTGGAACAGTATGCGGATATCCAGATGAATGACATTGATTTTGACGAATACCAGCCCCAGGAGGCAGAGTGCAGCGTCTACCTCAGTGTGGATGAGAAGATCCGGGACGCCATCTGTATGCGTGCACAAGCCGCTTACGGAACCACGGTCTATGATCTTTTTGACGACGTGGACCCCTCCAGCCAGTACCGCGATATGCAGAGGGAGGGGGACCTGAAAAGATGCCTGGAAAAGTATTTTGACATCTGTAAAGGTACAGGGGAACACTGCGGCCTGTGTACCTCAGAAGAGAAAATGTATGAGCTTCTGGACATGGGATTCCATGAAATCCGTGAACTGGCAGCGCTTTTTGTAGATGATAAGATCCGTGGAATGCGCATTCTCCCCTCTCCGAAGGTCAATGTGGGCATTGGTCTGTCCGGGGATCTGCTGAATCTGGATATCCGGGTGGAGGACATGGATCCGGGAGAAATGGAACATATCCTTCGGGGATACCGCAGACGGAAAAAGTATTACCGTCTGAAAAGCGGTGATTTTATCAGCCTGGAAGACAATGGCCTTTCCCTGGTATCTGAACTCTCCCAGGGACTTTCTTTTGACGAGAAAGAGTTTGGGGAAGGCAGTTTCCAGGCTCCAAAATACCGGGCTTCCTATATAGCGGAAACCCTGAAAACACATTCCGGCAAAGTGGATGCCAGACGAAGCACGGAATTCAAACAGCTCATCCGAGATATGAACAGCTATCAGGACAGTGATTTTGAGATTCCCGGAGAATTGAACGCGGAACTGAGAGAATATCAGAAGAACGGATTCCGCTGGCTGGCCATGCTGTCCCAGTGGGGCTTCGGCGGCATTCTGGCGGATGATATGGGGCTTGGCAAGACACTGCAGGTCATCGCACTGCTGGAAATGAAGAAGGAGGGCGCGCTGATCGTCTGTCCTGCCTCCCTGGTCTATAACTGGGAAAGCGAAATCCTCCGGTTTGCGCCTGACCTGACAGTAAAAGTGGCGGTTGGAAACAGCCGGCAGAGGGAAGAAATCATAGAACATGCGTCTAAAGAAGATATATTGGTGACCTCCTATGATCTTCTGAAACGTGATCTGGATCTGTACAAAGAGAAGGTCTTTCCATATATGGTCATAGATGAGGCACAGTACATCAAAAATCCGGCCACCCAGGCTGCAAAAGCTGTGAAGGAGATACCGGCGGTACACCGTCTGGCACTGACGGGAACCCCTATTGAGAACCGGCTCAGCGATCTGTGGAGTATTTTTGACTTCATTATGCCGGGGTATCTGTACAGCTACAAAAAATTCAGGGAAGAGCTGGAACAGCCCATTGTCCAGAATGAGGACGGGAACGTCATGGAGCGGCTGAAACGGATGGTGAACCCCTTTATTCTGCGCAGAAAGAAACAGGATGTGTTAAAAGACCTGCCGGACAAGCTGGAGAAGACCATCTATGTGAAGATGGAGGAGGAGCAGAGAAAGCTCTACGACGCCAGGGTTGCCAGACTGCAGATGGAGCTGTCAGGCCAGAGCGAGGAGGATTACCAGAGCCAGCGCATGAAATATCTGGCAGAGCTGACAGGGCTGCGGCAGATCTGCTGTTCCCCTCTGCTCTGCTACGAGAATTACAGAGGCGGTTCCGCAAAACAGGAAAGCTGTGTGGAGCTGGTACAGGATTTAGTACAGGCGGAACACAGGATTCTGCTGTTTTCCCAGTTTACCACCATGCTGGAACTGCTTGCAGCGGAATTTGACAAGGCGGGAATTTCTTATCTCTATCTTTCAGGGAAGAATACAAAAGAACAGCGCCGGGAGATGGTGAAAAAGTTCCAGAACGGGGATGCCCAGGTCTTCCTTATTTCCCTGAAAGCAGGGGGAACGGGGCTGAATCTCACAAAGGCGGACGTTGTCATCCACTATGACCCGTGGTGGAACGTGGCAGCCCAGAACCAGGCTACAGACAGGACCCACCGCATCGGACAGGAGAATATTGTAACAGTCATGAAAATAGTGGTGAAGAATACCATAGAGGAGAAGATTCTGTCTCTCCAGGAAAAGAAGGCCCGCCTTGCGGAAAACGTTATGGAAGGGCAGGCAGTGGCAGACCACAGGATCAGCAGGGAGGATCTTCTGGAGCTGCTAAAATAGTGCCGGATGCGGGCAGAGTCCCTGTGTTCTCTCAGAGAAAAATGGTTGACAAAAATATTTCTGCCGTTATAATGAAAAGTAGATTCATACAGAAAACGCGATGACGAGACGAGTAAAATGCGGAAGTTCCCAGAGAGGGCTGCATATGCTGGAAGCAGCCTGTTCAGGAAGCATTTGAAAACTACCTCCGAGCGGCCCCAATCCGGCCCGGTGATTCCGTTATCATCAAATGAGTGGTGAACCGGTCTTCTGAGAAGAAGACAGTGTACAACAAGGGTGGAACCGCGAGTAATGACAGTTACCCGTCCCTTGCAGTCAGAAATGGCTGCATGGGACGGGTTTTTTGCTGCCAAGGAGTCCGCCGTCATCGCAGGAACCAGCAAATGCAGAGAGAAAAGGAGAAGCAGAGGAATTATGATTATCACATTAAAAGACGGGTCAAAGAAAGAATATGATCATGCCATGTCTGTGATTGATATCGCTTCTGATATCAGCGAAGGTCTGGCAAGAATGGCTTGTGCCGGAGAAATGGACGGACAGGCAGTGGATTTGAGAACAGTTGTGGACAGCGACTGTGAGCTGAGCATTCTGACCTTTCAGGATGAGGGAGGCAAGGCAGCATTCCGCCACACTGCATCCCATATCATGGCCCAGGCGATCAAGCGCCTGTATCCGGATGCCAAGCTGGCAATCGGACCATCCGTTTCCGACGGCTTCTATTATGATATTGACAGAGAAATCCCCCTGACAGCGGAGGATTTGGAAAAGATTGAAGCGGAAATGAAGAAGATCGTGAAGGAAGGCCTGCCCCTGGAACGCTTTGAACTTCCGAGAGAGGAAGCCATTGCTTTCATGAAAGAAAAGGAGGAGCCTTACAAAGTAGAACTGATCGAAGACCTGCCAAAGGATGCTGTGATCAGCTTCTACAGACAGGGAGAATTTACAGACCTGTGCGCAGGCCCCCATCTCATGACTACAAAACCGGTGAAGGCATTCAAGCTCACAAGCCTTGCAGGTGCCTACTGGAGAGGCAGCGAGAAAAATAAAATGCTCACCAGGATCTACGGCACGGCATTTACTAAGAAGGCAGACTTGGAGGAACATCTGGCAAGGATCGAGGAGGCCAAAAAGCGTGACCACAGAAAGCTGGGAAAAGAGCTGGGCCTGTTCATGATGCGGGATGAGGGACCCGGATTCCCCTTCTTCCTGCCAAAAGGCATGGTGCTGAAAAATACCCTTCTGGATTATTGGAGAGAGATCCACACAAAAGCCGGCTATGTGGAGATTTCCACTCCGATCATGCTGAGCCGCCATCTGTGGGAAACCTCAGGTCACTGGGATCACTATAAAGAGAATATGTACACAACCGTCATTGACGAACAGGATTTTGCCATTAAGCCCATGAACTGCCCGGGCGGCATTCTGGCTTACCAGTCTGAACCGCGTTCCTACCGCGACCTGCCCCTGCGCATGGGCGAACTGGGACTGGTACACCGCCATGAAAAATCAGGCCAGCTTCACGGACTCATGCGTGTGCGCTGTTTTACACAGGACGATGCCCACATTTTCATGACACCGGACCAGATCAGGGATGAGATCAAGGGTGTTGCCAGCCTCATTGACCAGGTTTACAGCCTGTTCGGATTCAAATACCATGTGGAGCTGTCCACACGCCCTGAGGACTCCATGGGAAGCGATGAGGACTGGGAGATGGCAACAGAGGCTCTGCGGGGCGCTCTGGATGACCTTGGACTTGACTATGTGGTAAATGAAGGGGATGGTGCCTTCTACGGACCGAAGATCGACTTCCATCTGGAGGACTCCATCGGCAGAACCTGGCAGTGCGGAACGATTCAGCTTGACTTCCAGCTGCCCCTTCGTTTTGAGCTGGAATACATCGGCGCTGACGGGGAAAAGCACCGTCCTATCATGATCCACAGGGTAGCATTCGGCTCCATTGAGCGTTTCATCGGTATTTTGATCGAGCACTTTGCAGGTGCATTCCCGACCTGGTTATCACCAATCCAGGTGCGTGTTCTGGCAATCTCCGACAAATATATGGATTACGGCAAAAAAGTCCTGGCAGAGCTTCAGGAGGCGGGAATCCGTGCGGATATGGATACAAGGGCTGAGAAGATCGGATACAAGATCCGTGAGGCCAGACTGGAAAAGATTCCGTACATGCTGGTTGTAGGCGCCAAAGAAGAGGAGGAGGGCCTTGTGTCCGTGAGAAGCCGTTTCCTGGGCGATGAGGGTCAAAAAGACCTGGGCGGATTTATCACAGCCATCAAAGAAGAGATCAAAAGCAGGGAAATCCGTGAAGTGAAAGCAGAAGAGCAGAAATAAATTTATAAAAAAATCAATGGTATAAAAAAGTACAGCCGGACGCATACTATTTCCGACGAAATTTAAAGGAGGAAATGACTATGCCATTATTAAGCTGTACTGCAAGAACCTGTATTTATAACAAAGATGAATACTGTTCCAAGGGAGACATTCTGGTAGACGGAAGCGATGCAAAGGTTGCAGACGAGACCTGCTGCCGCAGCTTTGAGGAGAGAGGAGAATCTGCATCCAATTCAGCCGCTGCTGAAAGCTGCGGATGCCGTACCATTGATGTGGACTGCCGCGCATGTACCTGTACCTTCAACAAAGAAGAGAAATGCCATGCAGACAAGATCACCATCACAGGAGGAAGTGCCTGTCGCTGTGACGAGACAAAATGCGGAAGCTTTGAAAAACGATAAGATATGAAAAAGAGCCGTACCTGTGGAGAAATTCACAGGTATGGCTCTCTTTTACTCAGACTTTGATCCAGCCCATTGCCTCAGAAACTGCAAAGATCAGAATCATGATCAGGCAGATAGGTGCGATCCATTTCAGCATTATTGTATAGAATTTTTTCATTTTGAACGGTCCGTTCAGCTCCACTTCATCACACACAGCTTTTGGTTTGATGAAGAAACCGATACTAATACAGGTCAGAATGGCTACGATCGGCATCAGCACACTGTTGCTCAGGAAGTCGAAGAAATCCAGAAGTCCCAGTCCGATGATCTGGACGAAATCCAGCGGTCCGAAACCGAGGGATACCAGCGCGCCCAGAAGCAGTACATATATGGTGACCACAATGGTAGTTTTCCTTCTGCTCCAGCCCAGTTTGTCGCGGATGATAGACACATTGGTCTCCATCAGTGAGATGGAGGAGGTCAGTGCCGCGAACAGCACCAGAAGGAAGAAGACTGCACCGATCAGTCCGCCCAGTGTCATGTTGTCAAATACCTTAGGCAGAGTGATGAACATCAGGGATGGCCCCTTGCTCAGCGCCTCTTCATTGCCGCCGGAGAATGCGAATACGGACGGAATGATCATAAGACCTGCCAAAAAGGCGATTCCGGTATCGAATATTTCAATCTGGCGGACAGATTTTTCCAGGCTGTTGTCCTTCTTCATATAGGAACCGTATGTGATCATAATACCCATAGCCAGTGACATGGAGTAGAATAACTGTCCCATGGCAGCCAGCACTGTGGTAGCTGAGAAACGGCTGAAATCAGGCAGCAGATAGTATTTCACACCTGCACCTGCACCCGGTCTTGTGATACAGAAGACAGAAATGCCCAGTGTCAGTATGATCAGCACAGGCATCAGAATCCTGCTGGCTTTTTCGATTCCTTTTTCCACGCCGGCGATCACGACAATGGAAGTCAGCAGAACGAAAATTGCAAACCACAGCACCGGTGAACCGGCCTGGGTAATAAATCCGGTAAAATAGTCATCCCCGGCAGCAGCAGATACATTGCCGCTGACAAAAGTGATCAGGTATTTGATCACCCATCCGCCGATAACACAGTAGTAAGGTGTGATGATAAACGGAACGATACAGGCCAGATATCCGACGAAACCAAATCGTTTGTCCAGCTTTCTGAAAGCTCCGACTGCGCTCAGACCGGTTTTCCGGCCAATGGCGATCTCTGTAACCATCAGTGTAAACCCTAGTGTTACGGCGAGAATAAGATAGACGAGTAAGAAAATGCCTCCTCCGTATTTTGCTGCAAGGTACGGGAAGCGCCAGAGATTTCCAAGACCGACCGCGGAACCCGCAGCGGCAAGGACAAATCCCATCTTGTTAGAAAATGCTCCTCTTTTTTTCTCCATGATTCTCTCCCTTTTTTCGATGCTTTGCGCATCTTTTGTTGTATGTGAAACATTATGCCATTTTTTCAGACAAAAGACAAGATTTTTCTTATAAAAATAATAAACAAAATTATATTTAACACTTGACGGGGCGAAAATGGTGTGATAAACTTACCTAGTCTGAAGAAAAAGAAAGCAGAGTATCCACTCTCACCTTAGCACAATCGCGTGACTATGGTTAATACGGTAATAAACGAAGCGCCTTCAGCGTTTTCTTTATGCGGATATGTGTGGATAGTCGATCGTCGTCTATCCATTTTTTTCTTGTTTCTTTCAGGATGTTTTATGAGGTGGAAGGCCGGACGGCCGGCCAGGAACAGAGTGTTTTATCAATATTATGGAGGTGCACTACAATTAGCGATTTAATGATTAATGAACAAATCAGAGACAAAGAGGTACGTCTGATCGGCGCGAACGGAGAACAGCTTGGAATCATGTCTGCCAGAGATGCGCAGAAGCATGCAATGGAAGCAGGGCTTGACCTTGTAAAGATTGCCCCGACTGCGAAACCGCCCGTATGCAAAATTATCGATTATGGTAAGTACAGGTACGAATTAGCACAGAAAGAAAAAGAAGCTAAGAGGAAACAGAAAACCATAGAGATTAAGGAAGTGCGTTTGTCCCCTAATATTGAGGAAAACGACCTGAACACCAAGGTCAATAATGCCAGGAAATTCTTAACCAAGGGAAATAAAGTCAAAGTGACCTTACGTTTCCGCGGAAGAGAGATGGCACATATGTATAAGAGTAAACACATCCTTGATGAGTTTGCAGAGTCTGTAGCTGATATCGCGGTGATTGAAAAAGCACCGAAGGTAGAAGGCAGGACTATGACCATGTATTTGACAGAAAAACGTTAAACACGTTCACTAAAAGAGTCTAAGGAGGAATACAAACATGCCAAAAATGAAAACAACGAAAGCTGCTGCTAAGCGCTTCAAAAAAACAGGTACAGGATTATTAAAGAGAAATAAAGCTTACAAGAGCCATATCTTAACAAAGAAATCTCAGAAGAGAAAGAGAAACCTGAGAAAAGCAGCTATCACAGATGCAAGTAACGTAAAAGCAATCAAGAAAATTTTACCGTACATCTAATTACAGGATAGGTTCTAGAACAGGAGGAAATTAAGAATGGCAAGAATTAAAGGCGGATTAAACGCTAAGAAAAAACACAATAGAGTATTAAAACTGGCGAAAGGTTACAGAGGAGCACGTTCCAAACAGTACAGAGTTGCAAAACAGTCTGTTATGAGAGCTCTGACAAGCTCCTATGCAGGAAGAAAGCAGAGAAAACGTCAGTTCAGACAGTTATGGATCGCACGTATCAACGCTGCAGCAAGAATGAATGGTCTGTCCTACAGCAAATTCATGTATGGCTTAAAGCTGGCTAACATTGACCTGAACAGAAAAGTTCTGGCTGATATGGCTATCAACGATGCAGAAGGCTTTGCAACACTGGCAGAGCTGGCTAAATCCAAAATTGCTTAATTCGTAAGGAACATACAGCCGCTGCCCCAAGGAGCAATCCCGGGGCAGCGGCTTTTTTTCCGATGCGCGTTACGGACCGCACGCTGCTGTCCCGCCAGGTGCTTTCAGGCCAAAGGCCCCGTAAAAAAGTATTGACGTAATTCTGAAAAAGAAGTAAAATATCCATTAAGATATTATAAAATATTAGATGTGAACAATCAGAATTTGTAAATTCGATGAAGGGAAGCATAAGTTTCAGGATGGATGTTCAGAGAACTGCCGGCAGGTGTGAGGCAGGCGTCCGGGAGGCTTATGTATCATCCCGGAGAAGCAGCGCTGAAAGGCCGTTATGTTTGATTAGGCGCTGACGTAGGTTCCACGTTACAGGAAACACATATGTCAGTATGTTGCAAGTGCCGGCAGGGGTAACCCTGCGCGGAAAAAGGGTGGTATCGCGGATTCAGTTCGTCCCTCATGATTGGGGGGCTTTTTTTATGCTCTGAATGTGCGCCCTGCACGGGCATATGTGTGCGATTTTATATGTCTTACTATAACAAGAGGAGGAAATGTGATGAAAGTCTACAAGAAGATCATGGATGTGCTGGCAGCGGCTGAGAAGCTGATCCTGGCTGCATCCACACTGCTGATCCTGGTTCTCACCGTGGGAAATGTATTTTCCAGGAAAGTAATACACCGCTCCTGGTCATTTACGGAAGAGCTGGTGGTGGCAGTTTTTGTATTGATCACACTTATGGCAGCCGCTCTGGCCTGCCGGGAAGGAGAGCTGGTAAGCCTTACGCTGGTAACGGATAGGCTGCCCGGGAAGACAAAGAAACCCGTTGTCGTTCTTGTGACTGTGCTCTCAGTGATATTTACTGTAATATTGTTTAAATACGGCATGGATAAGGTGCTGACCCAGCTTGCCAATGGAAAGAGGACCTTTGTGCTGAACTGGCCGGAATGGATCTTCTGGTCCTTTGTGCCCATTGGCTCCGTCTGCATGATCCTGCATTTTGTGGAATACTGCATTGATTTCTGTACGGATTTTAAATTTGTCAAGAGAAAGGAGGAGGCGTAAATGGTAAGTGCGGTATTGTTTTTATCCTTTTTTATCTTTCTGATCCTGAATGTTCCCATTGCCATCTGTCTGGGCCTGTCCTCCGTGTGCGCGATTCTGTACTCAGGTACATCCCTGACGATCGTGGCTACCAATATGTATTCCGGCATCAGCAAGTTTCTGCTGCTGGCGATTCCGTTTTTCGTGTTGTCCGGAAATATTATGGCAAAGGCGGGAATATCCAAACGTCTCATTAAGTTTGTAAATACCTGTGTGGGACACAGAAGAGGCGGCATTGCCATTGTGTGTGTTATTGTGGCCTGCTTCTTCGGAGCAATTTCCGGCTCCGGTCCGGCTACGGTTGCGGCGCTGGGCGCGGTTCTGATCCCGGCCATGGTGGAGGAGGGAGGCTTCTCGGCACCGTTTTCCACGGCAATGATGGCAACGTCAAGTTCCATTGCCATTGTCATACCCCCCAGTATTGCGTTCGTGGTATATGCATCCATCACAGGTGTATCGATTGCGGATATGTTTGCCGGCGGTATCCTGCCCGGAATCCTTATGGGACTTGCGCTGATCCTTGTGATCATGATCGAAGTCCGCAGAAAAGGTATCCAGCCAACAACTAAGAAAGCCGCCTGGGGCGAGAGATTCCGCGCGTTCGGTGACGCGTTCTGGGGATTTCTGATGCCGGTTATCATTCTGGGAGGTATCTATGGCGGTATTTTCACACCGACAGAGGCAGCAGCCGTTTCCGTGGTATACGGACTCTTTGTGGGTATGGTCATCTACAGAGAAGTCAAGTTCAGGGATTTGATCGATATCTTTGTGGATTCAGCCAAGACCACAGGCGGTATCATGCTCATTGTGGCATGTGCGTCCCTGTTTTCCTTTGTCTGCACAAAGTTCGGAATCTCCCAGGCAGCCTCGGAGCTTTTAGGAAGTGTTGCCCACAATCAGTTCATTTTCCTTCTGATTGTGAATGTGATCTTCCTGATCGCGGGATGCTTTATTGATGCCAACTCCGCCATGTACATATTTATTCCCATTATGCTGCCGGTCTGCAAGGCGCTGGGATATGACCTGGTGGCCTTCGGTATTCTGGCAACCGTCAACCTGGCGATCGGACAGGTAACGCCTCCTGTGGGTGTCAATCTGTTTGTCGCCATCAGTATTAAGATCAAAAAGGGACTGGAAGTCAGCCTGCAGCAGATATCCAGGGCAGTTGTGCCCATGATCGCAGCGTGTGTAGTGGTGCTGCTGATGGTCACATATATCCCCCAGATATCTGTGTGCCTGCCCAAGGCTTTTGCCGGAAGCTCCTATACGGGAACCTCCAAGCTGACAGATCATGCGGACAGTACAGCCGGGGAAAACAGTTCTGAGGATTACAATGAGATCGGTGACTACAGTGATCTGGGCTGGGAAGAGCAGACCTGGAATTTTGCCTGCTCCACCACGGAGACCAGTACCTGGGCAAAGGCCGGGGAACAGTTCGGAAAGCTCATGGAGAAAGCCACAGGCGGCAAAGTACACGTAAAAGTATACGCGGCTGACCAGCTTACCAACGGCAATCAGTCCGAGGGTATCCAGGCCCTGATGAACGGAGACCCGGTACAGATCTCCATGCACTCCAATCTGATCTATTCTGCTTTCGATCCGCGCTTTAACGTGGTATCCCTGCCGTTTATCTTTAACTCTGTGGAGGACGCAGATGCCAAACTGGACGGCGAGGCAGGGGAAAAGATGAATGCGCTTCTGGAGGAATACGGACTGCACTGTATGGGGATGGCAGAGAACGGCTTCCGCCAGCTCACAAACTCCGTCAGAGAAGTGAAGACCGCGGAGGATATGAAAAACCTGAAGATCCGTGTGGCAGGCTCCAATCTGCTGATGGAATGCTACAAGAGATGGGGCGCTGATGCCACCAATATGAACTGGTCTGAAACCTATACCGCCCTGCAGCAGAATACGGTGGAGGGGCAGGAGAATCCCCTTCCGGCCATCGATGCGGCCAGTGTGCAGGAAGTGCAGAAATACTGTTCCATGTGGAATGCCAACTATGACTGTCTGTTCTTCTGCATCAATGAGGAGCTGTACGGCAGCCTTACACCGGAACAGCAGAAGGTAGTGGACGAGGCAGGAAAGAAGGCTGTTGACTATGAGCGCGATATCAACCGCTCCGGTGATGATGAGATTAAAGAGCGCTGGACCAAACAGAACGGCGTGAAGATCACAGCGTATGAGGACCTTGATATTGACTCCTTCAAGAATGCCGTTGCAGACATTCCGCAGTGGTATCAGGAGGAGCTGGTAAAAGAGGGATATGACGAAGCAGAGGTAAAAGAACTGATAGAAGCCTTTACCTCCGGGACATCCGGTAATTATGAAGTGGAAGACAGAAGTGACCTTGCCTGGGAGGAGCAGACCTGGAACTTTGCCTGCTCCACCACAGAGACCAGCACCTGGGCTGAGGCAGGGCGTAAATTCGGTGAAATGATGGAAAAGGCCACAGGCGGCAAAATTCATGTGAATGTCTATGCTGCCGACCAGCTTACCAATGGAAACCAGTCCGAGGGCATCCAGGCCCTGATGAACGGGGATCCGGTGCAGATATCCATGCATTCCAACCTGATCTATTCTGCCTTTGACCCGCGTTTCAATGTGGTATCCCTGCCCTTCCTGTTCGATTCTGTGAAGGACGCGGACGCAAAACTGGACGGGGCAGCCGGTGAGAAGATGAAAGAGATCCTGGAGAGCTACGGCGTGCACTGCATGGGCATGGCTGAGAACGGTTTCCGCCAGCTCACCAACTCTGTCAGGGAAGTAAAATCCGTGGATGACATGAAGAGCCTGAAGATTCGTGTGGCAGGTTCCAATCTGCTGATGGAATGCTACAAGAGATGGGGCGCTGATGCCACCAATATGAACTGGTCAGAGACTTATACCGCTCTGCAGCAGAACACCGTGGAGGGCCAGGAAAATCCCCTTCCGGCTATTGACGCAGCCAGTGTCCAGGAGGTACAGAAGTATTGTTCCCTGTGGAACGCCAACTATGACTGCCTCTTCTTCGGCATAAACCAGGAAGTCTATGACAAACTGACACCGGAGCAGCAGGAGGTTGTGGACGAGATCGGCCAGAAGGCCGTGCAGTATGAGCGTGAGATCAACCGTGCCGGTGATGATGAGATCCTGAACCGCTGGCAGACAGAAAACGGCATGGATGTGACAGCGTATGAAGACCTGGATATTGATTCCTTCAAAAAGGCTGTGGAGGACATTCCCCAGTGGTATGAGGAGGAACTGGTAAAAGAAGGGTATGACAAGGAAGAGGTCAGGGAACTGATCCGCGCGTTTACTTCTGCGGAGGGAAGCACCGCAGAGTATTCCATGGAGGATTCCAGTGATCTTGACTGGAACGCACAGACCTGGAATTTTGCCTGCTCCACCACAGAGACAAGTACCTGGGCAAAAGCCGGTGAAAAATTCGGGGAGCTGATGGAGCAGGCCACAGGCGGCAAAGTAAAGGTAAATGTCTATGCTGCCGACCAGCTCACAAACGGAAACCAGTCCGAGGGCATCCAGGCCCTGATGGACGGTGATCCGGTACAGATCTCCATGCACTCCAACCTGATCTACTCAGCCTTTGACCCGCGTTTCAATGTGGTCTCTATACCGTACTTATTCCAGTCCGTGGAGGACGCAGATAAGAAACTGGATGGGGAAGGCGGAGAGAAGATGAAAGAGATCCTGGGAGAATACGGCCTGCACTGTATGGGCATGGCGGAGAACGGATTCAGGGAACTGACCAACTCCGTACGGGAGATCAAGTCTGCAGATGATATGAAAGGGCTGAAGATTCGTGTGGCAGGCTCTAATCTGCTGATGGAATGCTACAAGAGATGGGGCGCTGATGCCACGAATATGAACTGGTCAGAGACTTACACGGCTCTGCAGCAGAACACTGTGGAGGGGCAGGAGAATCCCCTTCCCGCTATCGACGCAGCCAGTGTCCAGGAAGTACAGAAATACTGCTCCATGTGGAATGCCAACTATGACTGCCTGTTTTTCTGCATCAACCAGGAGCTGTATGACAGCCTGACACCTGAACAGCAGAAGGTAGTGGATGAAGCAGGCGCAAAAGCGGTAAAATACGAGCGTGAGATCAACCGCGCCGGAGATGATGAGATCAAGACGCGCTGGGCGAATCAGAACGGCGTGAAGATCACCGAATATAAAGATCTGGACATTGATTCCTTCAAAAAAGCAGTTGACGGGATTGATGACTGGTTTGTCAAAGAACTGAAATCACAGGGATATGATGACGGACAGGATCTGGTGAATGCTTTTAAATAGTATAAAATAAGAACTGCCGCCGGTACTGCATTCCGAGAGGGAAGCCGTACCGGCGGCAGTTTTTGTCTGTCTGTAAGCTGACCGTATGATTTACGGATTTCAGGTTTGACAGCCTACAGGATCAGTTTTACAGAGCAGCGGACAAGCAGCAGTGCAATGATGATATTGAATGCGATATAATACTTATTGTACCATTTCTGAAAGATACTCCCGATCAAAGCCCAGACAAGATTTCCTGTGGCGCCGAAGAATGTCAGGAAAAAGGCAAAGAAGATCAGCGCCGGAACCCCGCTTTCATAGGGCAGGACATAGCTGCTCAGAGCAGAGATGCCGTACAGGATAACTTTTACATTGATAAACTGCAGCAGAAAACCAGAGGCAAAAGAAGGCGCTTTTCCTGTGCCGTCATCTGCCTGCACAGGCTTTCTCTTAAGCACTGTAAAGGCCAGATACAGGATATAAGCCGCGCCTATGTATTTCAGATAGGGTACCACTCCGGGCAGCAGTTTTCCAAGCCCCACACTGAAGACTGCACAGAGAAGCATAATAGTCAGAAATCCGGTCCATATACCGGTGATCAGTTTCATGCTCCGTTTCAATCCGAACTGTCCTGTGGTACTCAGAAGCAGTACATTGTTAGGCCCGGGCGACCATCCTGTCACCAGGGCGTATACAGCCAGTGAAGATAATACATCGAATGTCATGTCAAAACTCCCTCCCTCGGCCGGCAGCACGATAGGTTTTGTTCCGGCCTGTTGCTGCAGACATTGTGAAATTATTATTTTGATATTTTATCATATTGACGTGTGAAGAGAAAGTCTTTTCAGAAAAATAAATACATATAAATAGAAGGAACAGTTTGGCCGGAGTTGCAAAATGAGTAAAAATAAAATATGGCTCTGTCTGGCAGTCTTTCTGGTTCTGACAGCAGCGGCAGCACTGAAATACAGTACGGAGTCTGTCGGACAGATGCACATACAGACAGCTGGTGAACTGTCCGATGAGGAGCACCCAAAGATCGCGCTGACCTTTGACGACGGCCCTCATGCGGTCTATACCCCTAAACTTCTGGATGGTCTTAAAAAGCGCGGCATCCATGCCACCTTTTTTCTGATCGGCAAGAATATTGAGGGAAATGAGGAGCTTGTGAAACGAATCCAGGAGGAAGGACACCTGATCGGCAGCCATACCTACAATCATGTTCAGCTCAATAAATTATCCGAGTCAAAAGCCAGGGATGAAGTGTTAAAGGGATGTAACAAGATATATGAGACCACAGGAACCTATTCCTCTTTTGTGCGCCCGCCCTACGGCGCCTGGAAAAAGAACCTGGATTTCTGCATTACCATGATCCCTGTGTCCTGGAATGTGGATTCACTGGACTGGAAAACGCAGAATACAGAAAAAATTGTAAAAAGGGTAGTGAAAGATGTGGAGGAAGGTGATATTATTTTAATGCACGATATTTTTGATACCTCCGTGGAAGCTGCCCTGCAGATCGCGGATGCGCTTACGGAGGAAGGGTACCAATTTGTGACAGTGGATGAACTGTTGCTGGAATAGGAGAACATAATGGATCTATTTGATTATATGAAAGAACAGACTCTGGAGAATGAATCGCCCCTGGCCTCCAGGATGCGCCCCACGACACTGGAAGAGGTGGTGGGGCAGGAACATATCATCGGTAAAGGAAAGCTGCTTTACCGTGCCATCAAAGCGGACAAGCTGGGCAGTGTGCTTTTCTACGGGCCTCCGGGCACGGGAAAGACCACGCTGGCCAAAGTCATTGCCAATACCACCAGCGCCCAGTTCCAGCAGATGAATGCAACGGTTGCCGGAAAAAAGGACATGGAGGAAGTGGTGAAAAAGGCGCAGGACTATCTGGGTATGTACGGGAAGAAAACGATCCTTTTTATTGATGAGATACACAGGTTCAATAAGGGACAGCAGGACTACCTCCTTCCGTTTGTGGAGGACGGAACCTTGATACTAATAGGCGCCACCACAGAGAACCCCTACTTTGAGGTAAACAGCGCCCTGATCTCCCGTTCCATTGTCTTCGAGCTGAAGCCTCTGGAGCGTGAGGACATCAGCAGGCTTCTCATTCGGGCCGCCACGGACGTGGAGAAAGGGATGGGAAGCTATGACGTGGATCTGGAGGAGGATGCCAGGGAATTTCTGGCGGATATCGCAGGCGGGGATGCCAGGGCAGCGCTGAATGCCCTGGAACTGGCAGTGCTGACCACAGAAAAAGCGGCGGACGGAAAGATACATGTGACCCTGGACGTGGCCTCTGAATGTATCCAGAAGCGGGTGGTGCGCTATGATAAGACCGGTGACAATCATTATGATACTGTGTCCGCATTTATAAAGAGCATGCGTGGATCTGATCCGGACGCGGCAGTTTATTATTTGGCAAAGATGCTGTACGCAGGTGAGGATATCAAGTTCATTGCCAGAAGGATCATGATCTGCGCCTCAGAGGATGTGGGAAATGCAGACCCGCAGGCGCTGGTGGTGGCAGTGGCAGCAGCGCAGGCAGTGGAGCGCCTGGGCATGCCGGAAGCACAGATCACCCTTTCCCAGGCCGTGACCTATGTAGCAAGCGCCCCCAAGAGCAATGCTGCCTGCATGGCAGTTTTCCATGCATCCGAATCTGTGAAGTCTGTCCGCACAACCGTACCGCCCCATCTCCAGGATTCCCATTACAAAGGGGCAGCCAAGCTGGGACATGGTGTGGGATATAAATATGCCCACGATTATCCGAATCATTATGTGGAGCAGCAGTATCTGCCTGCAGAGATATTGGGGAGTCATTTTTATGAGCCTACGGAGAATGGGTATGAAAAGAATATCAGAGATTATCTGGAACGGATTCGCAGAGGATAGAGGTTAGTATGCCCGGGGGCATTGTGGAACTTATGGCACAGCTAATATGCCATAAGCCACACAATGCTCACAGAAGCATATCCAGCAGGCTTTCATATACCTGTTTGCTTTTGTTTTTCCATGCCGCACACAGCGCTTCTGCTGCTTCTTTTGTGGGCACGGTCAATGTCATATCTATGAGGGGGATATCTCTTTCTTTTGCCTGACAGCGCACGAGATACCCTTCCTTATCACTTTTGTAGTAGTCAGCCATGGCGGAGCGTTCTTCCTTCAGTTCCATGGAGTTCTCACGGAAGAATTCCCCGATATCTTTTTTGATATCCTCGGATACCTCCGTTCCAAAGTATTCCAATGTCTGATTTCCCGATTCCGTTATCTTCAGATAAGAAGCATTGCGCACAGTCTCGGAGCGCACCAGGCCGGACTCGATCAGCTCAGAGATTGCCTGCTGGAGATGAAAGTAATTGGTATATCCTTTGTCCAGTATAAATCCTGATATCTGTGCGTTGCTCAGTGGGAAATCCACCTTCTGCAGCATGTATAGTATGATCAGTTTGTATAAAGTGAGTGGTTCAGCCATAAAGAATCCTCCTTTTTCATGCCCTCTGCGGTACATCGGAATCTGTGCAGAGCCGTCCCTGGTAAGCGCCCCGGACCTTGCACTCATGGTGCAGGGTATTGAGGACTGTCTTCTTGGCACTGCTCCAGAGCGGTGCTAAGAGAAGCTCTTTCGGCCCGTCCCCGGTAAGCCGGTGCACTACGATGCGGGGGGACAGGTGTTCCAGACAGGCAATGACAAGATCTATATATTCCTCCATTGTATAGACAGAGAATCTGCCGTCCTCATAGTCCTTGGCCAGGTCTGTGCCCTTCAGAACATGGAGAAGCTGCAGCTTGATTCCCTGGATATCCTGTGTATTTAAATAGGACATGGTATCCAGAATATCTTCTTTTGTTTCGCCGGGAAGTCCCAGAATTGTATGCACGATAACCTCCAGATTCCGTGCCCTCAGTCTGCGCACGGCATCCTCAAAAACAGAGAGGGGATACCCTCTTCGGATGTATGCAGCAGTGCTGTCATGCATGGTCTGCAGTCCAAGCTCCACCCATACCGGCTTCTGTTCATTTAATTCAGCCAGAAGCTCCAGCACATCCTCCCCCAGACAGTCAGGCCGGGTACCGATGGACAATGCCACAATATCGGGATGTGAAACTGCCTCCGTAAAAATCTTCCGGAGATATTCCACAGGTGCGTAGGTATTGGTGTATGCCTGAAAGTAGGCGATAAAATGGGCCGCATTTCTTTTGCTGCGTATTTTAGCTGCCTGCTCATCAATCTGCTGTGTGACAGACAGATCCCTGTCACCCGCAAAATCACCGGAACCGCCTGCGCTGCAGAAGATACAGCCTCTGTTTCCCAGCGTACCGTCCCGGTTGGGACAGGTCATGCCGCCATTTAAGGCCACCTTATAAACTTTTTCTGAAAACCGCTCCTTCAGCATATGATCAAAAGAGTGATAGGGTTTTCCATTCCATGCATTCATATCCAGAAACCTTTCCGTTGTATGCCGCAGCTGTTCTGTTGAAGTACAGTTACGGTCTGCTTTCTATTATCATACCAAAAGGAAAAATCTTTTACAAGTGAAAATACGAAAGGTTAGCCGGCGGGTATCCTTAATATTTTCACAGTTATTTGACAAAAAGAGCCGGGCATGTTATGTTTTTTCATAGGTATTTGCAAAATGGAAAACAAAGAATGAGGTGGTTATAATTGAAGAAAAATAAAATCCGCCGTATGGTCTGTGCCCTGGCAGCAGCAGTTCTGACGGCGGCGGTGCTGACCGGATGCGGAGCCCCAAAGGACTGTGAAGGGGAGGGGAAGATCACAACGATTGAAAAAGGCGTCCTGAAAGTCGGCATCAATCTGAATGACGGCTCCATGGGTTATGTGGATGAAAGCACAGCAAAACCGGCTGGCTTTGCCCCGGATACAGCCGCCAAAGTGGCAGAAAAACTCGGACTGTCCCTGGAGATCATAGACACTACAGAGGAAAATCTTCTGAATTCCCTGGATGCAGACTTATATGACTGTGTTATCTCTACCGTAGGCATAACCGAGTGGAACAAAGAACACTACTCCGCCACAAAAGCCTACGCAGATGTTTCATCGGTACAGGATAAACTGGGAGAAAAAGCGGAATATACCAAACTTGCCGTATTTGGCAAAAAGGGAAGCTGTCTTATCCCGGCCATACAAAATCAGGCTTTGAGTCCGTTGATAAAGGACGGAACGCTGAGTGAGATTTCCAAGAAGTATCTGGAAAAAGATATCATAATAAAAAAGTAAAGAACAAGGCAGAATGCGGAAACGTCTGGATTCTGCCTTGTTCTTTTATTATTTCGGGCCGGTCGGCCGCCTTACGGACACCATCCTCAAAAAACTTGTTATTTTTTCAAAAAACATCTTGATTTTTCCCTCCGTCAATGGTAGCATGAGTATATAGTTTAATGGATAAACTAATTCATAAGGAGGTCAATTCCCATGAAAATTTTAAATGTCAGGGATGCCGAATTCAAGGCCTATGGTAAGGTCGTGGAAGGTCTTGATGTGAGCAGTCTTCTGAAAGCGCTGGAGGAAACGCCAAAGCCCGACGATGTCATTTATGTTGCATCGGATGAGAAGCTGGAAGCCTGTGATTGTGCTGAGAAAATTGCATACAGCCTGTTCGGCGGAATGCCCATCCAGATAGGCTACTGCAACGGAAGCAACTATCTGCTGAACGCGGTGGAATACCACAGGGACAGCGAGGTGAATGTAGCGCTGACCGATCTGATCCTGATTCTCGGAAAAGAGCAGGATATTGAAGCAGACAGTACATATGACACATCAAAGATGGAAGCGTTTTTAGTGCCGGCAGGAACCGTGATCGAGGTTTACGCTACCACACTGCACTATGCTCCATGCAATGTAAACGGAAACAAATTCTGTACGGCAGTCATCCTTCCGAAAGGAACCAACACAGAGGCGCCGGCTGCACAGAATAACACCGGTGAGGACAAACTCCTTTTTGCCAGAAACAAATGGCTGATCGCCCACAAGGACGCCAAAATCGAAGGTGCATTTGAGGGATTGATGGGTGAAAACCTGTCCGTAAAGGATTGTTGAGCAGAAACCAATTTAAATAAAGATAAAATTCAGGAGGATAAGAATTATGAATTTAACAAACATGCCGGAATTAAAACTTGGTATTGTGGCTGTAAGCCGTGACTGTTTCCCAATGTCTCTGTCAGAGAACAGAAGAAAAGCAGTCGTTGCATCCTACAAAGGAGAGATCTACGAATGTCCGACTGTTGTGGAGAGCGAAACTGACATGCAGAAAGCTTTAAAAGAGCTGCGTGAGGCAGGCTGCAACGCCCTGGTTGTTTACCTTGGCAACTTCGGACCTGAGACAGAGGAAACACTTCTGGTTAAATATTTCCACGGACCGTCCATGGTAGTGGCTGCCGCTGAGGAAAGAGGTGACAACCTGGTTCAGGGCCGCGGCGACGCATACTGCGGTATGCTGAACGCAAGCTACAACCTGAAACTGCGCAACTTAAAAGCATACATTCCGGAATACCCGGTAGGAACACCGGAAGAAGTGGCAGAGATGATTGCAGACTTTGCACCGGTTGCACGTGCGCTGGTAGCAGTGAAGAACCTGAAGATCATCAGCTTTGGACCGCGTCCGCAGAACTTCCTGGCTTGCAACGCACCGATCAAACGTCTCTATGACCTGGGTGTTGAGATCGAGGAAAACTCTGAATTAGACCTGTTTGAGAGCTACAAGAACCATGCAGATGACCCGCGTATCCCGGATGTTGTAAAAGATATGGAGAGCGAGCTTGGTGAAGGCAACATGAAACCGGAAATCCTGCCGAAACTGGCGCAGTATGAGATCACACTGCTTGACTGGGTTGAGGCTCACAGAGGATGCAGAAAATATGTGACCCTCACAACAAAATGCTGGCCTGCATTCCAGACCCAGTTCGGATTCGTTCCCTGCTATGTGAACAGCCGTCTGACAGGACGCGGTATTCCGGTATCCTGTGAAGTGGACATCTGGGGAACTCTGAGCGAATACCTGGGAACTGTTATCAGTCAGGATGCCGTTACGCTTCTGGATATCAACAATACCGTGCCGGCTGATATGTATGAAGGTGAGATCAAAGGCAAATACGACTATACACACAAGGATACTTTCATGGGCTTCCACTGCGGCAATACCGCATCCGGAAAACTGTCCTTCTGCTCCATGAAATATCAGATGATCATGGCAAGAACCCTTCCGGAAGAAGTGACACAGGGAACTCTGGAGGGAGATATCGCTCCGGGTGAGATTACATTCTACCGCCTGCAGAGCACAGCAGACTGCAAGCTGCGCGCATACATTGCACAGGGCGAGGTTCTGCCTGTTGCAACACGTTCCTTCGGTGCAATCGGTGTGTTCGCGATTCCGGAGATGGGACGTTTCTATCGCCACGTTCTGGTTGAGAAGAACTATCCGCATCACGGAGCTGTTGCTTTCGGACACTTTGGAAAAGCATTATATGAAGTATTCAAATATTTAGGCGTGGAAGTGGAAGAGATCAACTACAACCAGCCAAAGGGCGTTCTGTATCCCACAGAAAATCCATTTGCATAAACCGCAGAGTGATCTGCTGATAAAATCCAGGAGGCTGCCCGAAAGAGCAGCCTCTATCTGAACATGCTGCCAAAGCGGAGCATGTATTTATATGAAATAAGGAGAATCAAGCATGTTATATATTGGCGTGGATTTAGGAACCTCTGCCGTAAAGCTGCTTTTGATGAACGGCGAAGGCAAAATAGAGAAGATCGTTTCCAGGGAATACCCGCTTTCCTTCCCTCATCCCGGCTGGTCTGAGCAGAAGCCGGAAGACTGGTGGAAAGAGAGCCTGGAAGGTATCCGGGAACTGACTGCAGACTGCGACAAAAGCCAGGTGGCCGGCATCAGCTTCGGCGGACAGATGCACGGACTGGTTATCTTAGATGAGCAGGACAATGTGATCCGTCCGGCTATTCTGTGGAATGACGGAAGAACCGGTAAGGAGACAGACTATCTGAACCAGGTGATCGGAAAAGAGAAGCTGTCCCAGTATACAGCAAACATCGCATTTGCGGGATTTACCGCACCCAAGATCCTTTGGGTGAAAGAAAATGAACCGGAAAACTTTAAAAAGATCAAAAAGATCATGCTTCCCAAAGATTATCTGGCATACAAACTGTCCGGCACACACTGCTGTGACATGTCAGATGCCTCCGGCATGCTGCTTCTGGATGTAAAGAACCGCTGCTGGTCAAAAGAGATGCTGGATATCTGCGGAATCACTGAGGAACAGATGCCGAAACTCTTTGAAAGCTATGAAACGGTGGGCACTCTGAAACCGGAGCTTGCCGCCGAGCTGGGCATTCCGGCCTCCTGTAAAATCGTGGCAGGCGCAGGAGACAACGCAGCCGCAGCAGTAGGTACGGGAACCGTGGGCGACGGCATGTGTAATATCTCCCTCGGAACCAGCGGAACTATCTTTATTTCCAGCAAGGATTTCGGTGTGGACCCCAACAATGCCCTTCACGCGTTTGCCCATGCAGACGGATGCTATCATCTGATGGGCTGCATGTTAAGCGCTGCCTCCTGCAACAAATGGTGGATGGATGAGATCATCGGCACAAAGGACTATGCAGGAGAACAGGAAAAAATCGAGAAGCTGGGCGAGAATAATGTGTATTTCCTGCCTTACCTGATGGGAGAGCGCTCTCCCCACAACAACCCCAACGCCAGAGGAACCTTCATTGGTCTTACCATGGACAGCACAAGAGCTGATATGACACAGGCCGTACTGGAAGGCGTTGCCTTTGCCATCCGCGATTCCTTCGAGGTGGCAAAATCCCTGGGTATCCGGATCGAGCGCACAAAAATCTGCGGTGGCGGCGCAAAAAGCCCTCTGTGGAAGAAGATGATCGCCAATATCCTGAATATCAAGGTGGATGTCATCGAATCCGAGGAAGGCCCGGCCCTGGGCGGCGCTATGCTGGCTGCTGTGGCAAACGGTGAATTTGCTTCTGTGGAAGATGCTGCTGCCAAAATCGTGAAAGTGATCGACACTGTGGAGCCGGAACCGGAACTGGCTGCAAAATATGAGGAAAAATACCGCAAGTTTGCAAAGATTTATCCCACAGTGAAAGACCTTTTCAGTGAGATTATTTAAGAAATGTTAAGATTACTGCTGCAGCAGGCCTATAATAAGCCTGCTGCAGCAGTTTTTTTCCGTATCCTTATCCGGTAAATGTTGCTTTCCCGCGGCAAAGTGTGCTATACTGTCCCAGTGTAATCGAGAGATATATGAGGTGAAAATAATGAAATACGTTCTGGATGTGCATACCCATACCCTTGCAAGTGGGCATGCCTATAATACAATCCGTGAGATGGCCATGGCTGCATCTGAAAAAGGGCTGGAGCTGCTGGGCATCACGGAGCATGGAGTTGCCATGCCCGGCACCTGCAATGCCTTTTACTTTGACAATACAAAAATGCTGAACCGCCGCATGTTCGGTGTGGAAATGCTGTTCGGCGTGGAAGCCAATATTATGGACTATAACGGAAACCTGGATATGGAGGAGCGCCTTATGAAGCGTATGGATGTGGTGATCGCCAGCATGCATATCCCCACCATCAGGCCCGGAACCCGGGAAGAGAATACCCATGCCTATCTGGGAGCCATGAAGAACCCCTATGTGGATATTATCGGGCATCCTGATGACGGGCGTTATCCCGTGGATTTTCTGGCACTTGTGCAGGCCGCTAAGGAGTACCATGTACTGTTGGAGCTGAACAACAATTCCCTGGACCCCCGCTGCAGCAGGGAGAACGGGGAGGAGAATGTGAAGACCATGCTCAAATACTGTATGGAATATCAGGTTCCCATTGTCATGAACAGTGATGCCCATGTGGACGAGCTGATCGGCTGCCGCTGCTATTCGGAAAAAATCATAGAGGCAATGCAGTTTCCCGAGGAGCTGATCGTCAACCGTTCTGTGGAAGAATTGAAGAAATATGTGCATAAAAACAAAAATTAATAAAAATTTAATACTTTAGTACAAAAAAATCGCACAAGACTGCTTTACTTTAAAATTTTAGTGTGCTACTATATATACGGGTGATGTGTTACTACACTTGGGGTGAAAACTAAACAATAAGGAGAATGTATGTATATGAGCAAGAAAATTCATACGGAGGCAGTAGACTCCCTGTTTGATGCTGTCCTCAGTTTAAAGAACAGAGAAGAATGTTATCTTTTTTTCGAGGATGTGTGTACAATAAATGAGATTCTTTCCCTTTCACAGCGCTTTGAAGTTGCCAAGATGTTAAAGGATAAGAGAACATATCTGGATATCTCTGAGAAGACAGGGGCGTCCACTGCTACGATCAGCCGCGTCAACAGAAGCCTGAATTACGGCAATGACGGATATGAGATGGTCTTTGAGAGATTAGCAGACAAAAAAGAAGAAACAGAAGCATAAAAAAGCGAAGCCGGAACTTGGAAAAGTTCCGGCTTTTCTTTTTTTGTCCCATCATATTGCCGGGACAGGGGACATACACTTTAATAGAATAAAAAGGCAGTGTTTTACTTGACACCACTGAACATGTTCAGTATAATATAGACAAGATTCGACTGAACGCGTTCAGTTAGTGGGAAGGCATTAAGATTCCAGCGCTTTTTGGAAGTGCACACCAAGGAAGCGCTGCATATGGGAGGTAAGAAAATGGGTAAAAGAAAATGGGAACATCTGATCATATCTCCGGATTATGTACCGCCGGTGATGGATGATGAAAGAGATGACAAAGGAGATATCAAAACAGGGAGAACACTGGGGCAGACCTACAGCTCCTCCGATTTATTTCCGGACTGTAAGGTGAATATGAGCCTGTCCTGGTTCTATGAAATCCCAAACAAGAATCCCTATGTGGATGAACATGTACATGATGTGGATGAGCTGGTATTTTTCATGCCCAATTATAACGGTGTGGGAGATGATATCAATGCCGTGTGGGGGGAGGCGGATTTCTATATTGACGGGGAGCCTTATACCATAACGAAAAATACATGCATCTACTGTCCGGCAGGGGTTAAGCACTGTCCCATCGTTTACAAGGAGATCATCCGCCCACACTGCTTCATGACCATTCTGCTCACCAGTGAATATGTGAGAGAGCAGGCCGGCAGGATTGTAAAGAATATAGGCGGAAAGTTCATTGAGGTTGGAGAAAGCAAGTAGACAAAGGGGAAAGCATATGGACGAGAAAGACATTTTGTGGGGCCTTACGGATTCCAATACCATGGAAGAAGTGCGGGAAAAGGCATTTGCTCTTATCGGAAAGATACGCTTCATGCCGGCAGCCACTGTGAATGAGGGACGGCCTGAGAACAGGATTCTGGATTTTAACCGGCTCAGTGACGGAAATCTGTATTTCATGACATCCAGGGGTAAACCCACGTATGAACAGCTCTGCAAACGCCCGCAGCTTGTGATGAATACGCTGGTTGACGAGCGATATTCCCTGCGCCTGAGCGCATGGGTCAGCGAGACAACAGACCAGGCGGTATGGGATGAATTTTTCAAACTGAATCCCGGTACAAAAGAGATGTACCGGAAAAATTTTGATATAGTAGCTCTTTACCGGATCGACAGAGGGGAAGGGGAAATCTTCCATCTGTATGCCAATGAAAGGATACGCAGGCTGCGTTTTGCCTTCGGCGGGGAAGAGATACGGCCAATGACCTACCGCATCACAGAGGAATGTGTGGGCTGCGGTATCTGTCAGGAAAACTGTGTGGAGAGAGCGATCCATCAGAAAGATGACGGAAAATATTACATAAAAGAGATGGATTGTGATGACTGCGGCATCTGCTATACAAAATGTCCGCAGGCAGGCACGGCACTGATCTGCCGTTTGAAGGAACAAGGGGAAACTTGAGGTTTGGGCTGAGTGTGAGAGGTGAAAATTTATGGCAAAAACAAATGCTGATGGTTCAAAAAGTTTAGGTCGCGGCGATCTGCTTGCGATCGCAATCGGTAACGTGATTGGCGGCGGTGTTATGACAATGACCGGTCTTGCCATTGGAATTACAGGGCGCTCCATTGTCCTGTCCTATATTATCTGCGCGGTCATGGTTACGATCGTTGCGCTGCCGCAGTTCTTTTTATCAGGGACTATCCGTATGAACGGCGGTTTCTATACACAGGCTGCCATGTTCGGCGGCAAGTGGTTTGCAGGGCTGTATTCTGTTGTGTTCGTCAGTTATTTCTTTGGCGCGACTATGTATTCCGCTTCCTTTGCGGATTATGTGCTCTCCGCATTTCCGGAGATCAATGGCAAGCTGGTGGCTTTCGGAATTCTGACCGTATTCGTGGTTTTAAATCTCTGCGGAATCCAGGTGGCAGCAAAGGTACAGTATGCGCTGGTTATTATTCTGGTCATTGCGCTGCTTCTGTTTACCGGGTTTGGAATTATCCATCTGGAACCGGGGTATTTTGATGAGAATCAGTTCTTTACAAGTGGTTTTACGGGAGTTATGTCCGCGGCGGCACTGCTGTCCATGGCTACAAGCGGTGCTACCTTTATTATCAATATGAGCCGTGAGGCCAAGAATCCGAAAAAAGATATTCCGTTCTGTATCGTTGTGGGAACCGTGATCGTTACTATTCTTTACATCGGTGTCGGTGTGGTGGCAGCAGGTGTGTTCCCGGTAGAACATGTGGCAGGTCAGAACCTGTCCAAGGTGGCAAGGGAGATCCTTCCCGCTCCGCTGTACATTTTCTTCATCGTGGGCGGTGCCATGGTGGCCCTGGTCACATCCCTGAACGCCAATCTGGGATGGCTGCAGGCTCCTATTGCCCAGGCAGCAGAGGACGGCTGGTGGCCGAAGATATTTGCAAAACGTAATGACAAGTTTGGTACGCCTCATTATATTATCCTGACCATCTATGTGCTCTGCTCAGTTATCATATTAAGCGGCATGAACGTAGGAGATATTGCGAATATCGGAAATACACTGGCAAACTGCGTACAGGTCATTCTGTGTCTGGCGATCATCACCATGCCTAAGAAAATACCGGAGATCTGGAAACGCTCCCAGTTCCATATCAATGACAAATTATATACATTTTTATGCGTCATGGGTGCCATTGTCAGTGCGGCATTTGTTTACTATGAGTGTCTGGAGATCCACATGAATTATGTGATCGGAATTCTGGTCTATCTGGCTGTTGCATGTATTTATCCGCTGATCCGCCAGAAATTCCACAAGGTGGAGATCGAGGTCAGCTACGAGGAAGCATAAGGGTTACAGAAGAAAATATCAGATTGGGGAGGTATTGTAATGTCAGATTTTAATCCGGCTCCGGCTCTGGGGCTGACGGAGAAAAGTTCCAATGAAGAAATCAAAAACGCGGCGTTTCAGTTTGTCCATGAAGTGGGCTATATGGTGTTCGGCACAACAGCCATAGACGGGAAAATGCCTACAGCCAGAGGGCTGGAGGTACACTATCTGGATGGAGAAGGCAATTTTTATATAGGAATTGCCAAGGGCAAGCCGGTCTATTATGAACTGCAGAAGAATCCCTACCTGGTGGGGACGATCATCCGGGAGACGGTGAAGCGCCTGTCTGCCAGTGTCAGGCTGAATGCCCATGTGACGGAGGTTGACCCAAAAGTGCATCCGGAGATCTATACAAAATACTGGGAACTGAATCCGGGAACCAAGGCACTGTACAGAAAGGATCTGGATATGTTCCGTATCTTTATCCTGGACAGCGGGGAGGGGGAGATTTTCCATCTTCCTGAGGATGACATTGTCTGCCGCCTGCGCTTCTGCTTCGGCGGCGCACAGGTCCGTCCCTGGGCTTATGTGATCGATCCGGAGCGCTGTGTGGGATGCGGCACCTGTGAGGAGGCCTGCATGGAGGACGTGATCCATCCCACGGCTGACGGCAAATATGAGATTAAACATTTTGGCTGCCTGGAGTGCGGACGCTGTGCCATGAATTGTCCGAATGACGCCATTGACTGCAACTGCAGGTAAGGAAATCTAAACAGGAAAATCTCTCTGTATGGGCAGGGAGATTTTCTTTCTTTATGCAGGAACACACATGGCAGGGTGTCTGCAGAGGCAATGGTTCATCTTGTCTGAACTGTTACCTCCAGAGGGGGAACAAGCCAGAAAGTGGACAATAATCGTTGACTTCTAAAAATAAGACTGCTATTATGGGAGTGCCGGAATATTTATGAAAAGTTGAGGAAGTATTTATGGGAACAAATGCGGGAGAAGGAAAAAAACAGGAAAATAAGAAAGAAGAGATTCTGAAAGTATCCCGGGAATTTTTTATAGAGCAAGGGTATGAGAAGACAAGTATGCGGCAGATTGCGGCTGCCGCTGATGTGAGTCTGGGACTGGTGGCCTATCATTTCAAGACAAAACGTGACATTGCGCTGGAGATCGTGCAGCGGATGTACCACCGGTTTGCCGCATTTGCAAAAATGTATGTGAGCCGGCACAAGAAGCCGATCCTGTACTCAGGACTTCTTGTCAATCTGAATTACATGGTCTTTTCCTCGGAGAAATATGAGGCATTCTACCGGGACATACTGCGCAATGATATACTGCTTGATGTGATTGCAAAGTCCGGTGTGGAGACTTACATGAGTATCCGGGATAATTACAGGCCGGATCTGTCCGACGAGGAGGCAGAGAAAATGGGCTGGTACGGGAACTTTATCTCTGTCAGCATGGAACGGACTCTGGTGCTCTACGATGACAGTCTGGAGATGATAGAGGGAAGTATCCCGGATGTGATCTTCAAGTCCTATATGGGTCTGTGGAGATTCCCGGATGTGGATGAGATCATGGAGGAAGTCTGTGTGGAGAGCCGGGTGCTGGCGGAGAAGATTTTGAGTGAGCATCCGGAGATTTATGGGTGAGATAATTGATTGGGGAGAGGCATGGGTAGGCCGCTGATATATAAAGCGGTATACGCCATGCTTTTTCTTTTTGATTTACAGCTACGCAACTGAAAATAACAGTTTCTGTTAACACAGATTGGTAGAACTATCCGCATCCGGGCGTTATACTTAATGGAAAGGAGTGTGAAAAATATGATTTCTGTGAATTTGAATACACTGAGGAAACAGATGGGCTACTCCCAGGAGGAGGTGGCTGAGAAAATCGGTGTTTCCCGTCAGGCAGTGGCAAAATGGGAGAACGGTGAGACCGTGCCGGATCTGGATAATACCGTTGCTCTTGCCGAACTGTATGGGGTGAGCATAGATAATCTGGTGAATTATCAGGCAAAGAAGGAAGGACTGCAGATTCCGCCGAAGGGAAAGCATGTATTTGGATCTGTGAATGTGGGTGAGAGGGGACAGATTGTCATACCGAAAAAGGCGAGGGATATTTTCAATATTAAACCGGGTGACAGTCTACTGATCCTTGGGGATGAAGAGCAGGGCCTTGCCATGGTGAAGACAGAGATTTTCATGGAGCTTGCCAAGGAAATTCTGGAAAAAGGGGGAAGATTTGATGAGGGCAATCGAGACGAACAATCTGACAAAGAAATATAAGGATGTGACTGCTGTGGATGACCTATGCCTGTCTGTGGAACAGGGAGAACTGTTTGCGCTTCTGGGTGTGAACGGAGCAGGAAAAACAACTACGATCAAGATGCTTTCCTGTCTGACCGCGCCCACATCCGGAGATGCCAGGCTGCTGGGGGACAGTGTGGTGACAGCACCGATGAAGGTGAAAGAAAAAATCAATCTCTCGCCCCAGGAAACAGCGGTGGCTCCCAACCTGACTGTGCGGGAGAACCTGGAGTTTATCTGCGGGATTTACGGAATCACAAAAGAGGAGGCAGCCGGTAAGACTGAGGATATGATCAAGAGATGCAGCCTGGACGAAATAGCCGGAAAAAAAGCCGGAACACTGTCAGGAGGATGGCAGAGACGTCTCTCTATTGCCATGGCACTGATATCGGAACCGGATATTCTCTTTCTGGATGAACCCACGCTGGGGCTGGATGTGCTGGCGAGAAGAGAACTTTGGGAAATGATCGAGGGATTAAAGGGTAAAGTGACAGTGGTGCTCACCACTCATTATCTGGAGGAGGCGGAGAGCCTTTCCGACAGAATCGGCATTATGGCCGGGGGCAGACTTTCTGCGGTTGGAACTGCAGAGGAGCTGATGAAAAAGGCTGGAAAGGAAAAATTTGAGGAGGCGTTTGTCGCTCTCTGCAGAGGAGGCAGTTTATCATGAAAATAATGGCATTTGCATCACGTAACGCCAAGGAAATATTAAGGGACAAGACGAGCCTGGGATTTGGGATTGGATTTCCCGTGATCCTGCTGCTGCTTTTGTCTCTTATCGGGGCAAATGCACCGGTGGATCTGTTTGATGTGGATAAGCTGACACCTGGGATCGCTGTATTCGGTATGTCCTTTCTCTCACTTTTTTCAGGAATGATCATTGCAAAGGACAGAACAAGTTCCTTCATGATGCGGCTCTTTGCCTCACCTATGGAGTCAGGGGATTTTATAGCCGGATATACACTTCCGCTGATTCCCATGGCAGTGGCACAGATTCTGATCTGTTTTGTCACTGCCCTGTTTCTTGGGCTTTCCGCCAGCCTGAATATTCTGCTGACTGTGCTTGTCTCCATACCGGCAGCACTGCTGTTTATCGGGATTGGCCTGCTGTGCGGCAGTGTGTTCAATGATAAACAGGTGGGAGGCGCCTGCGGCGCTCTGCTCACCAACCTGAGCGCATGGCTGTCCGGGACCTGGTTTGATCCGGCCATGGTTGGCGGTGTATTCGGAAAACTGGCAAAGAGCCTGCCTTTTCTGCACGCAGTGGATGCGGGGAGATATGCCCTTGCAGGGGAATACGGAAAGATCATGCCGGAACTTTGGTGGGTGCTGGCCTATGCTGCAGCGGTGGATGTGATCGCTATTTTGGTGTTCAGACATAAAATGAAAAGTGAATAGAGAATAAAACATGCTGCTTTCGGGAGTGAAAACCCAAAAGCAGCATTTAAATTGTACTTTTTTATTTTTTCGGTTCCGCCATGTCATCAATGAGTTTTTCAATCACCTGTTTTTTAACATAAACGTCAAAGCTCAGCATACAGATAAATGCAAATTTTTTCAGGAAATCCTGGTTTTCTTCCTCTGCATTTTCGTAGGAATCACAGGCCATTTTGTATTTTCGGACAATGTCTTTTGTCAGGGGGTCAATCTGCTTTATCTCCAGATGCATGATTTCATTGTAAATGTCAGTCAGGCTCAGCTCGCCGTCCTTATTGAAATACTTTTCTGTGAGTGGTCCCAGCAGAACCTGGATATCATTGATGGACAGAATGTTTTTAAAATAGTAGATAAAGGTCAGCATCAGCAAATGCTCTTTTGTATATTTCTTCTTCACCGGCGGCGGGAGAAGGTCGTTCTTGGCATAGTTGTTTATCATGGTTTTGGTCAGAATCTTGTCGTCCGTGTGGCGCTTGGAGGCGGACAGGTGATTCTCCATGAAAGTGGTTACCTGATCCATATATAAATCAATTCCCGGAATTTCCTCAGGCTTTATATAGTCAATACGGGAAATACTAGCCAGAATACTGTTCAGCATGTCTTTGGTATCAATTGTCATCTTATCACCTCTACGCTCTATTATATAGTTTTTAAAACTATTTGTAAAGACCAGATTTCTTTTGGTGGCTATATGGCGGAAAAATCCAGTAAAATCAAGGGTTTCGAGGGTTTTCGCTTGCTTTTTCGCGGAACGAAGAATACCAAAAAAATCCCCCTTTTTCCCCCTTTTGTCCCCTTTTTGTCCCCTTAAAAATCACCCGACAATATGGATATTTTTAATTTGTTCTTCTTCCTGCTCTTTTAGTTTCTGTGTAACATGTAAATATATCTGTTTTGTTATAACACTATCCTCATGGCCAAGGCGCCGAGAGATAGCATCAAGGGTCATTCCATTGGCAAGCAATAGGGAGGCGTGAGTGTGCCTGAGAACATGAGGCGTAACCTCGAAGCCCAGAACTCTCTCCGCAGTCCGTTTGAGGGCATTATTATAGACGATGTAAGACACATAGTCACCATGCGTATTGCAGACAAACAATTTGGTGCGGTAACCCTTGAACACACTTTCTTGTTTGGTGAAAAGTAGAATATCCCTGCACGCCTTTTCGAGCTCTGGCTGCATATACACATCCCTGTTAGAGGAGATCGTCTTAGGTGCATCTATACTTTTCTTTGCGGGGAAAATTCTCTTATTAATGTGGATAACATGCTTGGCAAAGTCAATGTCTTGTGTATTTAGGGCAATAGCCTCTCCAATTCTCAGACCGGATAGAGACAGGAACTTAGTTAGTAGCTCCCATTTCTCACTCTTAAAACCGGCTATGAGTTTTTGTAGCTCATCCGATTCTAGAAATTTATCCTCCAGCTTTTCACGGCGCACGGTATCCTTGAAAGGTTTAAATTTCCCCAGGAAGGAAATATCAGCTATGTAATCATTCTCATAACCCCAGCGGAAAATTGCAATTATCCGGCTCCGGATATTGTTCAGATAACCATTTGACCTGCCTGTCCTAATCAAAGTTTCTTTCAAGAAATTGGCTGTAATCCGGCTCACCATAATATCTGCATCGAAGATATTAAGAATGGAGTTACACAGATAATAGGTGGAGTTAAAAGAGGATTTTTTAACTGACAACTTCTGGAATTCCAGGTATTTCTTGATCAGGCTTCCGAGTGTGATATCGGATTTTTCTTGGTGTCCCGTCTGCCGTTCCTCGATCATATGTGTTAAGACTTCCAGGGCTGTCTTCTTGGTAGAAGCTGTGTTCTTATCCAGAGTTACAGAGACACGCTTTTGTTTACCTGTTAGATAATCTTCGTACTGCTCTACATACTTAAATTTTCCGTTATTCTGTTTTTCAATCCACATTCATATCATCCTTTCTTTTTATAGATACCGAAAAAGGGTACAAAAATAACAGCCAGCAGGAACAATTGTTCCGCTTGCATGGCTGCTCCGGAGATGATACAATATTATATGCGAAGTAATATGTATGCATCTTCGGATGTATAAGTCGTCCTGGTGTTAGTAGCACCGGGGCGATTTTTTATTTATTGTAAAGGTTTAGGAATAAATAAGTCGGTTATATTATCTTCAATAACCATATAATCAAATTCCTTTTCATAAGACTTTATCGCCGGGATACTCATGCTGCCTTTAATTGTGCAGTTGATTTTTCCATCATTCATTACATTTCCAACAAATTGTAAGCTTTCATAGTCTTTAAGGGTATTTTTATCCAAATCATTTAGATAATTCGCAATAGAAACGTAAAAATCGTTTATAATTGCTTCTTTAACATGTTCACCATCCAATTCAAGATTGACTATTCCTATATTTTCATCATCTTTCCAAATTATATCTTGATGTGATGAGAGTATCTTTTCAGCATCGCTCATATTATCAGATGAGGGATATAACTGGTTGGAACCATCCATAATTTTTTCCACTATTCCATCTTTTGCATACATATCTACAGAATTTGAGCCCCACCAAACCTTAAAGAACTCATCCTTATCGAAGCAATATGTAATTTTTTCATCCATTCCTATCGATACAAGAATTTGGAATATAGAATCTGCTTGTTCTGAATTTACGTCCATCTCTTTTTTTAAGACAGCAACAGATTCATCATAAAAATCATATTGTGATGCAACTTCACTTTTAAAGTCATCCTTACTTTTGGGACTATCTGCTGTTGATGTGTTTGAACAACCCAACATGCCGATAGAAAGGATACTGGATAACAGTAATAAAACCACTCTTTTCTTCATTTATTATCGTCTCCTACTTTGAAATAATATTTATTAAAACGCCATAGCGAATTAATCTATTCTAAACGTAAATCGATAAGTTCTTTTGGGTATCCGGTACATAGACAGAATTGTTCACGGGTGTATCCTGCATATTCCTGCAACATATCATCGGATATCAATAAATGTGCCGCAAATTCATTGGCTTCACGTTCGACACGAGATGTAAGTAAAAGAGTATGATGAGCCATAAAACAGCAGTTTTCTTTACAATGCCTTAAAGCATGTCCTAATTCATGGGCCATTACTACTTTCAATAGAGACTCATCATCCATGATATCTTCATTTATAAAAATCCATCGGATACGCTTTAGGTATCGGTAATTTCCCAAAACATTTCCCATTGGTAGGACGGCAATATGCACATTCAGCATTTTTGCTATTTTCCAAGGGTCATTTGTTCCGCACAGGCGGACATAATAAGCGACAATTTTTTTTATATCATTGTTACGTACCAATTAAAACCACCTACTTTTTGTTCTTGTGCGGGTTGTATTTAACTTTATTCTCTTTCCTTGATTCCCTTAAGGCATACTCTATGGCATTTTCTAAAAGGATTAAAGACCTTTCATCCATTTCAATGCCATTATAAAACAATGGACCATCGTCACCGTTTTTTATTTCCTTCATTATCCGGTCTAAATCCCTCCCTATTTCACGTTCATCTTTTGCGGTTAATTCGGCTTTGTTAGAGGAGGTGTCTGTTCCTGTCATAAGATATTCAATTGATGTGCCAAAATAATCAGCAATCTTTTTTAATCTATCAGCAGGAAAAACCCCCTTTTTTAATTGACTAATATAGCCATTAGAAAAACCTAAGTCTTTTTCTAACTTTGAAATTGGTATTTTCCGTTCTTTACAAATGTTTTTAACTATTTCCACACTCGTCATAGAGTACCTCCTAAAATTTAGAGAAAAATCTAAAAAATAAGCTTGACAAAATAGAGGTTACTCTATATAATAAGTTTAGGGTTTAGAGTAAAGCCTAAATAAAGAGGTAACCTAAATATGTTCTGGTAAAATATATTTTAGACTATTCTCTAAAAAAAGTCAATAGATTTTACTCTAAATCCATATAAATAAACATGTACTGGAGGTGATTGAAATTTTTAAGAAAATTAAGAAACTAGCAGATGAAGAAGGAATCAGCATTGCAGCACTGGAAAAAAAATGCGATATCGGTAATGGAACTATTGGTCGCTGGGAAAGTTCGTGCCCGTCATTAAGGAATCTGAAAAAAGTAGCTAAACACTTCAATGTACCCATTGAATATTTTCTGGATGATGAGAAGGAAGGGAAGGAAGAATGACCGTTATTCAACAGATGTATGGCAACCCGGTAATGAATGTGAAAGGAATTTGTGAACAGTTCCATATCAGCGACCGTACCGCAAGAAAATATATGAAAGAAATCGAAGCAAACAGGGGAAGATACGGAGAATTTGCTGTAATGGGCGAAGGAACTTTGAAAAGAGTAAATTACCTTGCTTTTACAGATTATTGGAAATTCAAAAACAGGCTTGCTGATAAAAATGCAAGAAAACATGTTCCTGAGTACAAGCCACAAGAAATCGCTAAAGCATTAGGATTTTACGGCACAGAGACTTTGTAGGGGAGGTGATACACAATGCACTACACCACAGTAAAAGATGCCGCCCTATGCACAGCATTGGCAGCTATGACAGGATGGTGGCAGCCACGGGATGCACCACAAGCAGTTATGTGCTACATATTTATTTTTGTGCTGCTGGTTGTTGGTCTGGAAACGGCCAAAGACTGGGGAGAGGGGAGGAGGAAAAAATCATGAACAATGCAGAGTTTGAAAAGATTTATGCGGAGATAGCGGAAAAAGTCAGAAGCCTGCGTGAAACAGAGGAATATGACAATGATGGTGTCCGCTGCTGGCTGATCGGATACATAACAAGCGGAACACGCAGTTACACAAGCAAGCAGCTTGAAAAAATCTTTAGTTTGGGATTCGAGAATGGAAAAGCCCCTGAGGCCGGCAAGCAATCAGGGGCACAAAAATAATAACACACCCTCATTATAGAGGGAAGATGGGAGGAAAGTCAATGAGTAAATTATACGAATTAACAGAGGAATGGGAAGCAATTGCCCAAATGTTATATGACGGTGAGACAGACGAGCAGGTGATCTTAGATACCTTGGAATCCATTGAGGGGGAGATTGAGGACAAGGCCGACAACTATGCGAAACTCATTAAATCCATGCTGGCTGATGCAGAATCTCTTAAGACGGAAGCTGCAAGGCTTACCGCCCGCAGGATGTCCCTGGAGGACAAGGCACAGCGGTTAAAGGAAAACCTGCAGGCGAACCTGGAATTTATCGGAAAGACAAAATTTAAGACTGCTCTGTTCAGCTTTAGTGTATCAAAAAATGGCGGCAAGCAGCCCCTGGAGATCACGGACAACCTGGATGACATACCAGGCAGGTTCCTGATCCCACAGCCACCGATAGTAGATAAGGACAAGGTGCGTGAGCTGCTGAAAGAAAAGGAAGTGGAATGGGCTGCATTCAGACCATATGGGACCCACCTTAATATCAGGTAACGCTTATGGATGAGAAGATAGAAATGACACCATACCGCATGGGCCAGCTCATGGAGCTATCAGCAAAGCTTACCAAGACCATGGTCTCATCTGTGTGGCACTTAACTTTTGAGGAAATGGAGTTTGTGCTGGACGGGATCCGGCATGGGATTGAAAAAGGCAAGGAGGAAAGAAATGTTCCTAAATAAGACAATATTTAAGAAATGGATAAAGAATGCTATTAATCATGGCGGACTGACCGTTGGCTACCTATATGACGGACTGGTGATAGCCGGGAGCCCATGGGTAGTGTGGGTGGATGAGAATTTTATCCCCAACTGGGTAAAAGCCGCAGTTATGGAATATACGGGGGAACTCCCAAAGTACGGCTGTGTTTTTAAGGCTGAAAAAGACAGTCCTATACAATATGAGATTTCAGAAAATGCATTTCTGAACCTTCCGGAGCGCTTTATGGAGGCAAAAACTCCGTTTACAGTGACGCCTGTCGTATATGCCGCAAACTGGAACTCCTATAGGATAATGCAGTGCAGGCATACAAACAGACTGATCGCCGTGTCAGAAGATTTATACGGAATAATAGACCTGAAAGATCTGGAAAATGAGAGCGCACCTATGGGGCCATCAGCCAGGAATGAACAAGGAGATATCATGCTTTGGAAAAATGACAGTTCAGCCCTGGCCATCTGCAGCAGTAAATTAGGAGATGACGGGAACCGGGTGCTGGATGCGCTTGAGCGGATTGATTTCAGGAAGGAGGACAAATAGATGGGGATACCGGTATTGATCATAGGTAAGTCCGGCGCAGGGAAAAGCCGGAGCTTAAAAAACTGTGTAGACAAAGACTTTGGGCTAATACGTGTATTGAACAAACCCCTGCCTTTCAAAGGGAAGCTGCTGGGGAATGTGTGCAGCGATTACAGCAAGATCAAAGCAGCGGTAAAGAGCGCACAATGGCCGAGATCTATAGTAATTGATGACGCCGGTTATCTGATCACCGGACAGTTTATGGACGGGCACAACACCACGGGCAAGGGGAACGCCGTCTTTTCCCTGTATAACCAGCTTGCCGATGATTTTTACAGACTGGTGAAATGCATTGCAGATGAAGCTCCGGAGGACAGGATCGTTTATGTCATCATGCATGAGGACACCAACGATTTCGGGGATATCAAGCCCAAAACTATCGGGAAGCTGCTGGATGAGAAAGTCTGCCTGGAAGGGATGTTCACCATTGTCCTGCGGGCAGTCAAGGGTGAGCGGTATGCGTTCGTGACTCAGTCCAGGGATGGCGCGGTGAGCAAGGCACCGGATGACATGTTTGCCGATATTGAGATTGACAATGACCTCCTGATGGTGGATACCACTATCAGGGAGTATTACGGGATAGAAAATCCAAAGAACAAAGAAAGCGAGGATAAGAAAGATGATAAAGAAACCACAGGGGTATGATGAAGCGCAGGCTTATACAGGGGAATCCATGCAGCTTCCGGCAGGGCTGTATATCTGTAAGATAAGACAGGTCAGTGAGACACAGTCACAGAATGAAAGACCGCAGATGGCGATCCTGTTTGATATTGCCGAAGGGGAGCATAAAGATTTTTACCAGTCCCAGTATGAACTGGCAAAGAGCATGAGCGGAGATAAAGCAAAATGGAAAGGCGTTTATAAGCAGATCATGGACGGCTCCAGCCTGCCGTTTTTCAAGGGGCTGATGACCAGCATCGAAAGGTCGAACCCTGGTTATCAGTTCCCTTGGGGCCAGGAGGGAAATGAAAAAACTCTCATCGGAAAGAAATTCGGTGCGGTGATGGGGCGTGAGCAGTTTGAAACAGATGACCATAGGATGGCATTCGCTACAAAGATATTTCAGATCCGTAGTATTGACGGCCTGAAGGATGCAAAGATACCAGAAGATAAGCTGTTGGAAAACACAGCAAGCGCTGCAGTATCTGCTCCTGTTTCGGCCCCGTCTTCAGATCCGCAACTCGCAGGCAGGGGATTTATGGGCATCCCGGATGATATTGATGAAGAGCTTCCATTTATGTAAAGAAGATTACCAGGAGATCAAACAGCAGGTGGGTATGCGTCAGGCGGCTGATTTTTATGGATATCCGGTGGACAGGCAGGGGCGGTGCCTCTGCCCTTTCCATAATGACAAAAAGCCCAGCATGAAGATATATCCGAATGATAAGGGGTATTATTGTTTTTCCTGCGGTGCGGGAGGGGATGTTATCACATTTGTCTCCAGGCTGTATGAGATCAATAATGAGGGCGCGGCCAGAAAGCTGATAGAAGACTTTTCCCTGCCCATAAAAACAGAAGGGCTTTCCTACCGGGAAAAGAGAGAAAGGGAACAGCGGATCAGGGAGAGAAAGCGGCGGGAACAGTTCCGGAGGGAAGCTTATACCGTGCTAGAAGTGTATAGACGGCTCCTGTGTGAGGCGATAAGGGACCCGCGGGACCGGCATTTTGTAGAGGCAGCACAGGAGCTCACGATCGTAGAGTACCGCCTGGATTGCCTGAGGAACGACCTGGAGGATTATTTTAACGATGAAAAGGCGGTGAAGAAGGTTGGAGAGATCCGAAAACGAGTTATTGACTGGTATGGAAGCTTTGACGGCGGGGGAGCCATTTCCAGATGAAATCTTTTATAAGATCTTCGAGATAGAAGGCAATGTGGAACGCGCCCAGTACATAGAAGCTCTGAAAAATAAGGCAAGGCAGATGAAACGGGCAAATGAGTTCAATTCTATCCTAAAAGCCTTCTTTATGGATTACAGTCAGAAGATGAAGGAAACGGGCAATACTACGAATTTCACCGGCCAGGTGCTGGAACTGCAGTGCGGACCCTGGAGAGCGAATGACCTGGGGGTATCCATGCAGAAATTTGACAACCATGGACAGCCGGTCTTTGTCAACGCCTGTACCCACCCCATCCTGCCGGTAGAAATCTATAAAAATGTGGATACCGGAAGGGAACGGGTAAAACTGGCCTATTTTAAATATGGACAGTGGCAGAATGTAACCGTGAACCGTAAGGTATGTGCGGATAATTCCGCCATTGTTGATGTGCTGAGTGATATCGGCATTGAGGTCACATCTGAGAACGCAAAGCCTCTTGTCAAGTATATCAGTGACTGCATCGGGCTTAATCCGGCTAAACTGGCACCAAGAAAGTCCATCAACCGTCTGGGATGGGCAGGGAGTGAGTTTATGCCCTACGCAGATGATATTGTATATGACGGAGACGAAACTTTTGACGTGATCTATAAAAACATCAAGGAAAACGGCAGCTATGCCGTCTGGAAAGAGCACTGCAGCATCCTGCGGCAGAATAAGATCGTGCGCATGGCGTTTGCTGCTAGTTTTGCAAGCTGTCTGATCGAGCTGGTGAATGCGCTGCCATTTGTGTTCCATATCTGGTCAGGGGAATCAGGTACATGCAAGACGGTTGCTATTATGGCAGCTATGTCCATTTGGGGTAATCCTAAGATGGGCGGACTTGTCAAGACCATGAACACCACAAAGGTAAATATCATGCGGACATCTGCGTTTTTGTACTCGATCCCATATGCGGGTGATGAACTGCAGACAATGAAGGACAAGTGGACGACAAATTTTGATCAACTGATATATCAGATAACGGAAGGTATTGACCGTGGGCGCGGCAGGGCTACAGGCGGCGTGGAAGAAACAAAGACATGGCGGTGCAGCTACATGTTTACAGGGGAAGAACCGATCACAAAACAAAACAGCCGTGCAGGCTCTAAGAACCGTGTCATAGAGATCGAGGTGGAAGAAAAGCTCCTGGAAGATGGAAACCGGACGGTGGGTATCCTGACAGAAAATTATGGATATGCCGGAAAAATACTGGTTGAATATCTCCAGGGAGTGGAAAAGAAAGAACTGCAGGAGGAGTACAAGAGATATTTTGATGTCATGTGCAAACTGGACACCACAGAGAAGCAGGCAATGGCAATGGCCTGTATCTTATTGGCGGACAGGATCCTAACGGAAGTTGTTTTTACAGGTGAGAGGCCGCTCACGGTTGATGATGTAAAAATGTATCTGCGTAGCGCAAATGAGGTAGATGTTGCAGAACGGTCTTATCAGTCAATCTTGAACTGGATCGCAAAAAACCCGGTACGCTTTCAGAACCCAAATGAGGAGGATTCCGCGAACAAAGGGGAGGTATGGGGCCGGATTGATGATGATGGAGAGCATCCAGAGACACCGCCGGTGGCTGTCATCAACAAGGATGTACTGTGTGAGTTCCTGGAAAAAGGCGGGTTCGACTATGCTGCAGTTAGCAAGAAGTGGGCTGAAAAAGGGTATTTGGTGAAGAATACCCAGGGGAAATGTGTGCATCAGACTAAGGTATACGGGCTAAAAGCCAGTTACATCAAGATAGTTATGAAATCAGATACAGATAAAGATGGATTTATGCAGGCGGAGGATATTGAAGATGGACAGATGGAACTGCCGTTTGATTAAAAGTCTTACCGGAATATTTTTGGTAAGACGCTTGGTAAGACCATAAAACCCGCTTAAAATGCGGCTTTAAGATATATAGTCTTACCGTCTTACTAGTCTTACCGGTTACCATACGAAGAACCCCAGTAAAGAAAAATGATATTTTTTTTTGTGTTGTAAAAAAGTGCGTCTATGTTCCCGGTTTTTAGGTAAGATGGTAAGACCCCTTGATTTTACTGGGGTTTCGGGCTGTTTTTTGGCAAAATCGGCGTAAGACAAAATCGGAAAATGGTAAGACCTTATGATTGGAGTGATAAGAAATGAGCAATAAAAGTAATGGGACAGCCTTTGAAAAGGAATTTGCACAGATGCTTTCAGAACATGGATTCTGGGTACACAGGATGCAGGACAACCAGAACGGCCAGCCATTCGATGTGATAGCGGCCAGGGACGGGGAAACGTTGGTATTTGACTGTAAGGATTGTCGGTCCGGCAGCTTTTATTTACGCAGAATAGAGGAAAACCAGAAAAACGCTATGAAGCTATGGATGGAATGTGGCAACTCGGAAGGAATCTTTGTGGTGAGATTTCCGGATGGGGAGGCATTCCTCATGGGAATCAGTGACCTGGAAGAAGCATGGTCCAATGGGATACGGCATATAGACCGCGGACATGCGAAATATTATGGAGCGCCTTTGGGTGCATGGCTTGAAAGGATTGAGCAGTTATGAAAGTAACCATCAGCAACGAAATACGGATACAAGACCCGCCCCAGGAACTGATTGAGACGGTAAGGCAGGAGCTCACCATGCCGAACCCGGATTATATCAAGAAGCAGCGTATGGGACTCTGGACGGGAAATACAGACCAGCAGTTGTATTTCTATCACGTGGATGGATCAAGCCTGGTGATCCCGTGTGGCGCGGGGAAGCTGGTAAGGCCGTACCGGGGCGCAGACACCATCATTGAACAGGATTTGGCGGATAATGGGTCAATCCTATACCCTGGCGCAGAAGTCCCTTTATATGACTATCAGAAGGAGGCTGTGGAAGCAATGGAGATAGCTGGATGCGGCATCTTGCAAAGCCCCTGCGGCAGCGGCAAGACACAGATGGGGATAGCCCTTGCTGCGAAACTGCAGCGTAGAACTCTGTGGGTAACGCATACGGCTGACCTTCTGAACCAGTCATACGATAGGGCAAGGCAATATTATCCAGAAGATATCCTGGGCAGGATAACGGCAGGCAGGGTCCATATCGGCAGTCACATGACATTCGCAACCGTGCAGACACTTAGCAAACTGGACCTGCTGAAATATAAATACACTTGGGATGTGGTGATCGTGGATGAATGCCACAGGGTATCCGGTACGCCGGCAAGCGCGAAGATGTTTTACCGGGTGATCAGCAGTCTGGCATCAAGATATAAATATGGCCTGAGTGCCACGGTACACCGTGCTGATGGGCTGATAAAAAGCACATTTGCTGTTCTTGGGGAGGTACGGTACCAGGTACCGGATAAGGCTGTGGCAGAAAAGACGATGCAAGTACAGGTTTTGCGGCGTGACACCGGGATAGAAATAAACAGGTGCTGCCTGGATACGGATGGAACACTGGTATACAGTAAACTGATCCCTTACTTGACCGAAAGTCTGGAAAGGAACCAGATGATCGTAGGAGACCTGGTGGCAAACCGGGGGCATCACAACCTGATATTGTCTGACCGACTGCAGCACCTGCAGCAGCTGCGCACCATGCTACCGGCAGAACTCTGGGAGCTGACCGCCATGATCGACGGTAAGATGACAAGCAAGTCGGCAAAGGCCAAAAGGATCCAGGCCATAGAGGATATGCGTTCGGGCAGGATACGGTATCTGTTTGCTTCCTTCAGCCTGGCAAAAGAGGGGCTGGACATCCCGAGGCTTGACCGCTTATATCTTACAACACCGAAAAAGGATTATGCGGTGGTGACACAGAGCATCGGACGAATCGCCAGGACTTTTGAAGGCAAGGGACAGCCGGTTTGTTATGACTATGTGGATGAGATTGGATTTTGTGAAAACCAGTGGAAACGGCGTCGTACAAGTTATCGGAAAGCGGGGTGTATCTTATGACAGATGAACTTTTAAAAGAAGTAATGAGACTACAGGGGATCAGGAAGAAAAATGAATCCCAGATACCTGTTGAACTCCTGCAGACGAAATATAAGAAATCCTATGACAGGCTGTGTGCAGAGCTGAAGGAGAAGCAGTGCCAGCTCCGTGCGGAATACATGAAGCGGGTGCGTACCCTGGCGGATATCATGTCAAACAGTGTATATGCGGAGGACCCGAAGGAATTCCTGGATACGATAAAGGAGCAGTATAAAGAGACTATGCTTCCGGATAATTTGGATGTTATCTTCTTGGAAGCATTTGAGGATTATTTGGATATGATTAAAAAAACAAAATAATAAATCTGAGAAAGGAGCCAGCCTCGCGCGAAAAGGTATACCGGGCTTCTTAGAAAAATGAGACAAACAAAGAAAAATAGCAAGGAAGTATACCATTCAAGAGTATACACAGATCGTCCAGCATATGCTGACTTTGATGCGCCGGGAAAATTTCAGGCAATACAGTCAATCATTGCAAGGAGATTGAAGGAACATCCGAATGCAATATGCTCGTATTCCGGTGGAAGCGATAGCGATATCATGCTCGACTTAATAGAACGCACAAGAAAAGCGTTCGGTCTGCCTGAAGTCAAATACTGTTTTTTTAATACCGGACTTGAAATGAAGGCAATAAAAGAGCATGTAAGGGATGTTGCAGACAAGTATGGTGTTGAAATAACGGAATACAGGCCAAAGAAAAACATTGTGCAGTCCACAAGAGAATATGGCATTCCGTTTATCTCAAAAATAGTATCAAGTGCAATGGAAACGGTACAGAGAAAAGAACTTCCGTTTTCCATCAAAGAAGAATACGACAATGCGGAGGATAAAGCAGCAAAGAGAGCGGAGTTGCGGGAGCGGTATCCAAAATCAGAGCAAGGAATCAATTTTATATGTTGCTGTAACCGGGATGGGGAGCCAAGACCGAATATACAGCTCGTGATTAACTCTTCAAAATATTTGTATGAGTTTATGGTTGAGAATCCTTGTGATTTCAAGATTAGTGCAAAATGCTGCGACTACTGCAAAAAACAAGTCGCACACAAGGTACAGGCGGAATATGAGATGATTATTACGGGAGAACGCCGGGACGAGGGTGGTATGCGCTCCGTGCCAAAGTCTGAAGATGCAAACGGAACGATGTGTTTCTCGGAAACAAGCAGCGGGCAGTTCCGGTTAAAGCCACTGTATTATGTATCTGATGCAGATAAGGCGTGGTATAAAGAGCGGTACGGACTCAAGTATTCAGATGCTTATGAGGTGTATGGACTGAAGCGTACTGGGTGTTGCGGATGTAGTATTTCAGCAACAGCAGTAGAGGATCTGGAAAAGATAAGACCATACGAACCGAATATTGTTAAGGCTGCATGGAATATCTTTGGGGATAGCTACAAGTACAGACAAAGATATAACGACTTCAAGAAGATGAAACAGGCTGAGGAAAAGAGAGGCGGCCAGATAAGCATATTTGACTTCCCGGAGGTGCTGCCATGAAAATAGGACTAATAGATGTAGATGGGCATAATTTCCCAAATCTGCCACTCATGAAATTATCTACATGGCATAAACAGAATGGAGATCAAGTGGAATGGTACGACCCTCTTACAGCGTGGCAAAGACCACCGGACAGGGTATATATGAGTAAAGTGTTTTCGTTTTCACCAGACTATACCCATCCGGTTAATGCAAAGGAGATCATGCGGGGTGGTACTGGGTACTATTACCCAGACGGGGGTGCGGAGCTGCCGAAAGAAATTGAACATATTTACCCCGATTACACTTTGTATCCGCAATACACCAAGGATACAGCGTATGGATTCCTGACAAGGGGATGCCCTCGGGGGTGCGGTTTCTGCATTGTTGGGGACAAAGAGGGACGGATCAGCCGCAAGGTGGCAGACCTATCGGAGTTCTGGAAAGGACAGAAAAATATAATCCTTCTTGACCCCAATATAACGGCCTGCAAGGATTGGCATGAGCTGTTCGGGCAACTTATAGACAGCCAAGCATGGGTTGATTTCTCGCAGGGCCTAGATATACGACTAATGACCGAGGGAAAAGCTGAAATGCTAAAGCGTATGAAAATTAAGCAGGTACACTTTGCTTGGGATAATTATAGTGACAAGGGCAAAATAATGCCGAAATTTAGGGATTTTAAAGATATCACAGGATGGGATCACCGGAAAATGTCCGTGTATGTACTCACCGGGTACAATACCACACTGGAGCAGGACCTTGACCGTGTATACACACTTAGGGACCTGGGGTATAGCCCATACATTATGATATACGACAAATATAAAAAGTGCCGAGGTGACGACCTGGTGCGCTTGCAGAGGTGGGTAAATTCCAGATTCGCATTTGCGGCTGTCAAAAGGTTTGAGGATTATAGATAGTGATGGAAGGATGATGCTATGACCAGAATGTGCGGCATATGCCACGAGCCAAAAAAGGAAGAAGAGTTCCGGCTGATGAAAAAGCAGAACAGATCATATGCCCTAACTGCGGGGCAAAGACAGGGAGAAAGAAAACGGAAGAAGAGGCAATAACAGCCTGGGAACGCCGTATCTATACTGAGGAGAAAGGCGAATCATGAAGTGCAAGAAATGCGGCGGCAAAACGCAGGTAACAGACAGCGAAGAGAGCATAAGCGGGCATATGGTAATGAGGAGGAGACAGTGTCCTGCTTGCGGATACAGGTTTAAAACAACAGAGACTTTTTGGGAGGATGTAAAAGCACGGAATGACAGTATTAGAATACTTGGAAAGGAGAAAGATAGATGGTAAGAAACGGATCAGGCTGCCCGGACCCTACCTACGAGCAGGCATTGCCCGCGATCAGGCGGGAGGAAAACATAAGGGCGAGGGAAAAGCGGTACGGGGTACGCCGGGGAGAGGTTGTACATATCATTATAGATATTAAGGACGAGGGACGGAGGACCGTAAAGGTAAGCCGCCGGATGCAGGTCGTTAACCTGTATGAGCACCACATTCTCCTACGACATAAAACAGGAGCCTGTGAGAGCTATCAGTATAATGAGTTCCTTCAGATTTTAGACAGGAGGTGATAGCATATGGATAAGAAAACGCTTGAAAAGTATAAATTATGGAAGCGTGAGGCACAGTTGATCAACAAGCAGATAAGCAAACTTAAAGAGCGAAGGGACGCGCTCCCAGTAATTAAGGGTAAAGTACAGTCGTCTGACAATGAATTCCCGTATACCCAAAGGCGTATCAGTGTGGAAATGTATGAGCCTAAAGAAGCCGATAAAATCAAATGGGATATTATCAAAAAGCAGATGCAAAGAAATAAAATAGAATTAAAGATGATGGAAATAGAGGATTTTATAGGCTCGATTCCACCAGGGGAGACCAAGGAAATATTTGAGATGTATTTTTTGCAGGGAATGAAGCAATCAGAGGTTGCTGACACTATAGGATATAGTAGGGGACGCATTTCGCAAAAAATCAGCGAATATTTGAAAGATTAACACAATTAACACATAGAGTATGCTATAATTAAAATAGAACGAGTGTAACAAAAAGACAATATCCTCCTCTTTGTTATCCGGCTGCGGGGTGTCACAGCTCCGCGGCTGATTTGCCGGTCCCAGGTAATCCAGCAGGTTTGCCCCATTAGTGGGAAACATAGCGTGGATGCCGGGACGTCAGGCACTGCGCAGTAAGGCGTATAGGCAGTGCGGTTCCGTAATGGAGTAGATTGACGTCAAGAATTCCGAGGCTGCCGAAAATTTTCTGTACAGCTTGAAGTCCTGCAATGCTATAAAGCTGTAAAAAACTTTATCCGTAATAGATGAGACTGGCCGGTGATTGCAGTAGTCCGGCAATTACGGGTAGTGCTCTGGAAGTGCAAGCAGTTTATAGAGAGAACAAGATTCCCTGGTGTCCGGGGTAAGTCAGCAGTGCATACACTATAAGCTGCATATCCCAGGTCTGGGATAAAGAAATGGTCGTTGAATAAAATGACTGGCAGTACAGTGGTGTAATGGTAGCACAACGTTGATGTCGGTTCGACCCCGGCCTGTACTATAGCTTATCTGCCACCGGATCACCGGAGAGGCAGGGAGTACGACAGCATAATGTGCACTATGTGATGCCGTGGCCTCCAGGATTATCCCCTGGGGTAAGCAATGGAGAGCGTCTGGTCAGATAACTGGCTGGGCGCTTTTGTATAATCAGAAAACAAACACGATTGAGAGGTGGTGAGGCTTGGCAAGAGCACCTGATGCCAGGGCAGAACAGGCAAAAGAATTGTTTCTGTCAGGCAAGAAGCTGATTGAAATATCCGAACTCATGAAAATTCCGGAAGGAACAATCAGGAGCTGGAAGAATAGATACAAATGGGACAACGCAACGTTGCAAAAGTCTAAACGCAACGTTGCGAAAAAGCGCGGAGGCCAACCTGGAAACAGAAATGCGGAGGGAAACAAAGGCGGATCTGCGCCAAAGCAAAACAAAAATGCAGTCAAGACAGGAGAGTTTGAGACTCTCTTTTTTGATGCCCTGGAGCCAGAAGAGATGCGGCTTATCGGTATGGTACAGCCTGACAAAGAACAGCTCTTACTGCAGGAGATACAGCTTCTGACTGTTCGTGAACGCCGGATGCTGAAACGCATAGATAGCCTGCGCGAATTGGAAGAATGCACACCGGTGGAAGAAGATGACGAGCCAGGCGTCATCTCAACAAAAGTTCTGCCGGGCATGACAGTGACAAAATACACTGCAGGATTTGAAAAAGGCAAGATCACAGACTTGCGGGAATTTACGGGTATCCTTGGGCAGATACAGGCAGTTGAGGATGCCCTTACCAGAGTACAGGCCAGACGCCAGCGTGCCATAGAGGCATTACACAAGTTTGGGTACGATGACGCGCATCTGGAGCTTATAAAAGCCCAGACAGAGAAGATAACCGGGAACAACATGGAGGTTGAAGACCTGGAAGACATCGAGGAAGAGATTTATGGTGAGGGAAGCCAAGAGAAAGAAAACAATACAGTTTAACTTTTCTGAAAAGCATAAGGAATATATCAGACAGTGTGAGAAAAGCCTTTACAATGTTGCGGAAGGAGCTGTAAGGGCTGGAAAGACAGTGGATAATGTCTTTGCTTTTGCCCATGAACTCAAAACTGCACCGGACCGCATTCACCTTGCCACTGGATCCACAGTAGCTAATGCGAAACTTAATATCGGTGATTGCAACGGTATGGGGCTTGAATGGATATTCCGGGGACAATGCCACTGGGGAAAATACAAGGACAATGAAGCTCTTTTTGTCAAAGGCCCGGCAACAGGAAACCGTCAAAAGATTGTCATTTTTGCAGGTGCTGCAAAAGCGGATAGCTTTAAAAAAATCCGTGGTAACTCTTATGGGATGTGGATAGCCACAGAGATAAACCTGCATCATGACAATACGATCAAGGAGGCTTTTAACCGGCAGTTGGCAGCAAAACGCCTGAAAGTATTTTGGGACTTAAACCCAGACAACCCGAATGCCAGTATTTACACAGAATACATTGATAAATACAAGGAACAGTCAGACGCAGGGGAATTTATCGGCGGGTACAATTACATGCACTGTACGATATATGACAACATCAACATCACTCCGGAGCGTCTGCGGGAAACAGAAAGCAGGTATGATAAAAAGAGTATCTGGTATCTGAGAGATATCCTGGGGCAGAGGGTGGTGGCAAATGGCCTGATATATCGCCGGTTTGCGGATGATACCAGTACAAAACAATATGCCTTCCGCCTGGACGAGAAACCGAAAGATATTGCAGAGATCATCCTGGGTATCGATTTTGGTGGAAATGGTTCCGGTCATTCCTTCACGGCTATGGCTATCACAAGAGGATTCCAGAAAGTGGTTGTTTTAGCCTCGGAGTGGATTGACTGCAGCAAGGAGGAAATAGACCCGGAAGACCTCGGAAACAGATTCTGTAATTTCTGCCAGAAAATATTGAGCCGATATGGATTTATAACTGTAGTGAATGCGGACAGTGAAGCCCAGACGCTCATAGCGGGCATAAGAAGTAGCCTCAGGAAACATGGGCTTGGTTGGATAAGAGTTGATAATGCCCTTAAAACTGCTATAAACGATAGAATTGACGCCACTGCCATATTGATGGCACAAGGGCGTTTTTATTATATGGCGAAAGAGTGCGAGAGTCTTGTGAATGCTCTCTGTACAGCGGTGTGGAACCCGAAAAATCTGACCAAAAATGAACGGCTGGATGATGGGACCAGTGATATTGATAGTTTGGACAGCTTTGAATATACATTTGAGAAGTATATAAGTAAGCTGATCAGATATGGATAGAGGTGTGATATGAGATATTCAAAAATGATGATGATGGTACAAAAGGTCTTGAATGAATCATCTGAGACCAGTATAGATTTCTGTATGTCATCAGAAATGGCAAGTAAGATAGAACTCTGGTCCAGGATGTATGAGAATCACCCGCCTTGGAAGAGTAAAAACGTGGACGTGATGGGATTACCTGCGACCATTGCAGGAGAGATTGCAAGGCTCACAACATTGGAGTTAAAAACAGAATGCAAAGGCAGTGCACGGGCTGAGTATATAGATAAGGTGTACCAAAAAGTATTGGGCAGCCTTCGGATCTATACCGAGTACGGGTGCGCGAAAGGGGGATTGATATTCAAACCATATCCTTCTTTGAACGGTATTGACGTGCAGATTATCCAGGCAGACTGTTTTTTTCCTATCAGCTTCGACAGCTCCGGAAAAATCAGCCAGTGTGTTTTTCTTGAGCAGTTTAGACGTGGAAGTAAGATATATTCCCGTCTTGAGATTCATGCACTACAGAATCAGGTGCTAACAATTACTAACAGGGCATTTCTGAGCACCAATGATTTTACACTTGGGAGCGAGATCAATATAGGTATAGTGGATAGATGGGCAGAGCTGGTCCCATCTATTTCTTTTTCTGGTGTGGACAGACTGCCATTTGGATATTTTAAGGTGCCTCTTGCCAACGCAGAGGATTCAGACAGTCCGTTGGGAGTATCCGTATTTTCAAGGGCGCCTCATCTGATAAGAGAGGCTGATCGGAGATACAGTCAGATAAACTGGGAATATGATGCAAAAGAAGCAGCCGTGCATATGGCGCAGAGCCTTTTACGGCTGAACCCTCAAACACAGGAGTTTGAAGCACCAGAAGGAAAAGAGAGGTTGTATCGGGCATTTGATTATAATGTGGGCGCTACAGATAAACCGCTGTTGGAACCTTATTCCCCGGATATTCGGGACCAGTCTTATTTCAATGGCCTGAATAACCAGCTAAGACTGATCGAGTTTGCCTGCAACCTGGCATATGGTACCCTGTCAGATCCGAATAATGTTGATAAGACAGCGGAGGAAATAAAAACCAGCAAGCAACGATCATATCAATTTGTATCTGACACACAGGCAGAATTGCAGAAAGCACTGGATGACCTGCTCTATGCTATTGATTTTTACTGTACCGTTTATAACCTGGCGCCCTCTGGCAGTTATACAGCCACCTATGTGTGGGACGATTCCATTGTCAGGGATACAGACGCAATAATTGACAAAAATATCAAACTCACCCAGGCAGACCTACGTTCTCGTATCACGGCAATCATGGAAGTGAACAAATGTACAGAGGAAGAGGCCAGAGAAGAGATAAGGCGGATGGCAGAGGACAGTCAGATCACCGGGCAGGATGTGGACTGGACAGAAGGAGATTTGAATGAATCAGAACCGGAGAATGGTGACACCGAAGAAGTTGAAGAGGAAAAAAAGAAGAAAACCGATGATAGTCAGGGCCATGAAAAAACTGGTCCGGCTGATAAGAAGTAAGGTGATGGCATGACCCCATTGGAAAGTCAAAGGGCTGCAGATATCCCTACAGGCACATTTCAGGACCTGGAGGACCAGCTTATGGCAAATATCGTCCGTCATTGCAAAGATTATGATCAGCCGATTGCATCGGATGAATGGCTGATGCGGAAGCTGGCTGAGATCGGGAAACTGAATCAGGAAAATATCAAGATTATAGCAAAATCCACTGGCCTCTCTCAAACTGCAATGGAACGTATGCTCAATGAGATGGCGGAGAAAGTGCTGGGAGAAGTAGAACCTGGAATGAAGCAGCTTGTACAGCGTGGTCTGGTAGGTGAGGCAGTACCTGCAAAAAAAAGCAGAAATGTAAAACAGGTATTGACTACCATGCGAGGGCAGGCGAAAGATACGTTGAACCTTTGTAATACAACTATGCTGTATAAAGCCAGAGATGCCTATAAGAAACTGGTAGGCAATATAGTGTCAACGGCTGATGAAATAGCCGATAAACAGCAGAAGCTTGATATCCTAAACAAACATGCAACCTCTGCAGTGATCGGGGCAGAATCCCGTCAGCAGGCCCTTACAAAGTGTATCAAAGAGTTTAATGACAAGGGTATACCTGCTTTTGTTGATAAGCGGGGGCGAGAGTGGACTCCGGAAGCTTACGTCAATATGGCTATGCGGTCTACCAGTAATACGATGGCTGCAGAGGTACAGATGGCACGGGCAGATGATTATGGGCTTGATCTGGTAGAGGTGGACAGCCATTCCGGCGCTCGTCCAAAATGCGCCAGGGACCAGGGCAAAATATTTGACCGGTCCAACAAATCCAAAAAGTACCCGCATTGGAATACATCCAGCTACGGGGAGCCGGACGGCCTGCTGGGAATCAACTGTGGACACCATATCTTCCCATACATGGAGGGTGTAAGTATTCGCCGGTATTTTCCTACTGAGGACATGGACGCAAATGATAAATTGTATAAAGAGACTCAGGTGCAGCGTGCCTTTGAACGGGATGTCCGTAAGCAAAAACGGGAATGCATGCTGTATGATGAGATTGGAGCGGAAGATGCTTTTGAGGATGCAGCTGTTAAATTGAAATCCAAAGAGGCGAAGTTGAAAGCTTATGTTGATAAAAATGAACAGTTGCATAGACGGAAAGACAGAGAACAGGTTGTTGGTTTTGATAAGCGTGTGAGTGCAAAATCAGTTGGAAAGGCACAGAGCCATTATAAAAAATGGGCAAAATCAATTGGAGCGGAAAGCGGGCCCAAAACCCTTGCAGGCTTTTATGATTTGAAGTACAATGATAGTAAAGAAAGCCGGATATATAATGGATATGTGAAAGCAGTCAAAAAAGGTAGTATTTCTCCTCTTGTTGGGTATGATCAGTTTAAAGAAAATTATATTACCGCAGAAAAGTCACTTACGCGTATGACGCTGCCAGATGGACAGAAAATATCTGGAATCACAGCCCATTTTGTAGATAGGATGATAGGTCAGCAAGCGGCAGATGACATTCCGGCAAAAGGGAAACGAAAGGGTGTTTATTTATCAGATATAGAGGATACTGTGAGGTACGGTACCGTCCTTCCAGTTAAACTTGACAACATGGGAAGGAAAAGCCAAAGGATTGTTGGAGGCAAGTGTTCTATTTCTTATAACCCAGATACGGAAGAATTGATTCAAACAGAACCGAGGAGTGATAAATGATGGTTAAGTTGAGAGAGCACGAAATAAAGTTTTTGAAAGAAAATTTTAAAAATGCTGATGCATTGATCCAATCAGAAAAAGTAAATGATATACTGGATCCATTGGATGAATTGATTGTCTATCAGGGGTTTGATGAAGATTATGACTTAAATGAATGGGGACAAAAAGCACAGAAGATTTACGATGATATTTTCTATAATAACGAGGAATAAATACCACTGACTAATTGGCCGGTGGTATTTTTATTGCGCCGGCGCAACCGGGGAGAGGAGGAATAAACTTGAAACATTTTAAACGTACTTAGGAGGTGATCCAATTATCTCCCTTTGAGGCGCGGGGTGAAGCGTCTTATTTTTGTGTTTAAATTATGACCGTCCGATGTCGTAAAACTACGGGACCAGTGGGAGCGACCCCGTAAAAAGCGTATGGAGAGAGGAGAAGAAATGCAGAGAAAATTTTTAGAAGGACTGGGTTTAGAAAAAGAAGTTGTAGACAAAATTATGGTTGCCAACGGGACTGACATAGAAAACCTGAAGGCCGACAGGGATGAATACAAGCGGCAGTTAGGAGAGGCACAGCAGACCTTAAAGAGCTTCGAAGGTGTGGATATACAGGAACTGCAGGGGAAAATCACAAAACTCACAGAAGATCTGGCAGCAAAAGACACGGAGATACAGCAGAAACTTGCCGATAGGGATTTTGAAGATGCCCTGAAAGAGGCTATCACATCGGCAGGTGCAAGAAATGCAAAGGCAGTGATGGCATTGCTTGACCAGGATAGTTTAAAAACCAGCAAGAACCAGAAAGATGATATCCAGAAGGCGCTGGAAGTGGTAAAGAAAGAAAATGATTATCTTTTTCAGCCGGCAAAACCGCTTCCTAAGATGGTTTCAGTCACAGCGGGACCAAACCCAGCAGTAGATGATAAAAAAACGCAGGCAAACGAAGCTTTAAGAAGCTTATTTGGAAAGGAGTAAACAATTATGGCAGTTAATATTACAAACAGACAGGACGCAGAGGCGATCATCCGTGAACAGGTAGTTCAGACAATCTTCCAGGAGGCACCGAAGCAGTCCATATTTATGAGTCAGGCAAAGAAGTTGCCGAATATGACCAGCAAACAGACCAGGATCAGGGTTCTGGATTTTCTTCCCACCGCTTATTGGGTGGATGGTGATACTGGTATGAAACAGACAACCAGGCAGGCGTGGGATAATGTGTGGCTGACAGCCGGAGAACTGGCCGTTATCGTGCCTATCCCGGAAGCTGTATCGGATGATGCAGAATTTGACATCATGGGAGAGATCACACCGAGGGTAAATGAGGCCATCGGCCAGAAAGTAGATGCCGCTGTTATTTTTGGAGACAATAGGCCGCGTGAATGGCAGAATGACATCATCACGCTTGCCAGACAGGCTGGGAATAATGTACCGGTGAGCGCAGATTCCAATTATTATGATATCCTGCTGGGGGAAAATGGGGTATTTGCCAAAGTTGAACAGTATGGATATGGGGTAAGCGGTGTACTTTCTGGTCTGCATATGAAAGCAAAACTGAGGGGCCTGAGAGATGAAGTCGGAAGGCCAATCTTCAAGACAGACATGCAGGGCAGTACCCCGTATGCACTTGATGGTGCACCCATGCATTTCCCTGAAAATGGTGGATTTTATCCGGATATTGCCCAGTTGGTTGCGGGTGATTTTAAGCAGGCAGTATTCGCTATCCGTCAGGATGTCACTGTAAAGATTCTGGACCAGGGAGTCATTCAGGATCCTGTGACAAAAGAGATTGTGTACAACCTGGCTCAGCAGGATATGATCGCTCTGCGCGTTGTGTTCCGCATGGGCTGGGCGCTGCCGAATCCGGCCACCCGACTTGATTCTGACCGTCTGGGATGCCCGTTCGCGTACCTGGAGCCGACGACTCCGGTTGCAACACAGGTCGTTACGTTTACAGTAAAAGATAATACAGAATCCCCTGTAGCTATCAAAGATGCTATCGTAGATGTGAACGGTTCAAGACTGAAAACCAATGCCGCAGGACAGGCTGTGTTTAATCTCCGGCCGGGAATGTATCCTGTAAAGATTAAAAAGAACGGGTACATCCAGGTTAATGAGAGCGTGATTGTAGATAGCGCTGCCGTGACAAAAGATGCAACGCTTATTCCTGCTAAATGATAGGAGGCGGTCAAGATGCCGTATGTAACACAGGATTACTATGAGCAAGATTTCCACGGGGAGCCGGTTGACGATGCCGACTTCCCGTCTCTTTTAGAACGGGCCGCAGAACTGGTAGAAGAGATGTGCATGTACCGGATATGTGATGCGCGGATGGACGCATACGGAACAGATATCAAGGAACGTATCATGAAGGCTATATGCGCCCAGATCGAGTACCTGGACTCCAACGGCGGTAGTGATATGGACAATGGGTCAGACCTGCAGAGCGCCGGCCTTGGTAAGTTTAATTACTCCAAGGCATCCGGTGCAGGCAACAGCACACAACAATCTATTTATGCACCACGTGCGCTGCGTATCCTAGCCCCAACAGGGCTTTTGTATCGAGGAGGTGGTTGCTATTAAAGCGATACCCAAAAAGCTGTTGATACACAGTATCACGCTGTCAAAGGTTGCGGAAACAGATAGATGGGGGACCGTGGAGAAGGAAGCACAATATCTTTTATCACATGTCCGTATAGAGCCGTCCAGTAAGATTGTCCGGGATAAGAACAGTGCAGAGATCCAGCTTGCGGCAACACTCTTTTATGACTGCAGGAACAGCCGGCCACAGAGGTTTGCTTTTGCCGTGGATGATATGGTTGTTTTTAACGGCCAGAAGTACCAGGTGAAGCTTGTGGAACCTCTCTATGACGGGGAGCGGTTGCACCATTATGAACTGGGGTTGATAGCATATGCCTAAAATTGTATCCAGGGTGACTTTTAACCGTGCTGGTACACTTACAAAGCTTCGGGCAGTCAGCAATGATGGACTCACCCTTATGGGACAGCAGGCTTTGAAAGATACTACGCAGCATGTACCTGTAGACCAGCATTTTTTGCAGGATAGCGGCATTAACAACAGTGATGACCGTGCCCGTGACCTGAAATTCGAAATGCACTGGGATGAACCATACGCACAGTATCTTTGGCACGGAGAAGTCATGTACGGAAATCCTACAAATCGGACATATGGACCTAAAAAGCTGTCTTTTACGTCCGCATTGGCACATATGGAATGGGCAAAATACGCCAAGGATGTGTATGGAGCTCAGTGGAAGCAGGTTTACCAGAATGCAGTAAAGGAGCTGGCAAAGAGATGACAACACAGATTGAGTTTTTAGAGTGTCTTGCGAGTGCTGCAGAGGATAACTGTAGGCTGGATAGTAAGATATCGCTGGATGAGCTGTCAGCCAGAAATAGTCTATATGCAGAGGTGGGAGAAGGATTTACGGAAACCATGTATTACAACAAGTGCACGGTCAAAACCGTACCTGTGCTTTTTTTGTGCCGGCATATAAGCCAACAGAGGTGCATAGAGCAGTTATCTGATATCTGCAATTATTTCCAACGGCTGCGGAATTATCCACAGGGTCATACTTTTTCATGGCTGGACACCACTATTGCAAAAGAACCATCAAAAATTGGCAGGGATGAGGACGGAACCTGGCACTATTCCTGCATTTTGAATTGCAAGTTATGTTATTAGAAAGGATAGGTGATAGAAATGGCAGAACCAACATTACCGAAAAACACAATAACCCCAGAGATGAACTGGGAAACCACGGCCCATATAAACACTGCACCGGAAGCGGAGACGGCGACATGGGCAGATTTGGGTAACTTAACAAAGAACATGGCTCAGGCTTTGAACGAGGTGTTATATCAGGCAACTTATTGGAAAGATAAAGGATGGGGCACTACAGAAGTGACCGGTGCACAGATGACACTTACTCTTACGGGGGATGTAAAACCGGACGATGAAGCATGTACATATATTTTGTCTGATAAAGTAATGTATGGACTGGGCGCAGCCCGTAAAACCCATTTGAAACTACAGAAAGGTGACAAAGTGATTATCTGGCCGGTAACATTGGCTAATATCACACCTGCTTATGGTGATTCTGGAGCGGTGAATGCGCTGACTGTAACAATCCACGGTAACGGCAGACCAACAATTGGTACTGGGGCGTAAGAGGGGCTTAACGGCTCCTTTTTTGATTGGAGGAATAAAAATGGCTTATCAGGCAAAGCGAAGAAAGCAGTTTGTCGAAGATTTTGAACTTATGAATGAAGATGGAACAATAGCTCACACCCTGCATGTATCCCTGGATGCGGATGACATGGTGGGGAAGATAAACCGGAAATATGCTGAACTTACAAAGACCCTAGCTGAGACCACAGAAATAAAACGTCAGTCTGAATCAGGGGAAGTGGATGCGGATTGTTATGAAAGGCTGGGAACAGCGGTTGTGAATCTGTTTGAGGCCGTATTTGGACCGGAGGATACCGAAACAATCGTACAGTTTTACAATAACCGATATATAGAGATGTGCAGAGAGGTAACTCCTTTTATCACACAGGTGGTAATACCACAGTGTATAAAAATCAAACAGGAGAATCAGCAGTCAATCCTACAGTCATACAACCGGAAACAAAGGAGAGCCTTTTTAAAGAAGGTGAAATGATGGGATTTTTAACAGAACCGATTGAGGATATAGTGCGGATTGGCAGGCGTAAATATTGTATAAACGCCGCATTTGATATTGTCCTGGATGTACAGCGGTTATATCGTGAGGAGCTTCCGGATGTGATCAAGCTTGATCAGGCTCTGAAAATGTTTGGTGTAGCTAAACCAGAAAAGATCACACCGCAGACAAGGACGGAGCTGCTGAATGACATCTATAAGAATTGTGTCAATACAAAGCAGAGACCGCCTGTTAAACAGCAGTTGCCTGTCTTTGATTTTGAAGAGGATGCAGAATATATCTATGCAAGTTTTATGCTTGATTATGGGATTGATCTGATAGATGTACAAGGACGGCTTCATTGGAAGAAGTTTATCGCTCTCTTCCAGGGACTTTCCGAACATACAAAAATCCGAGAGATCATGAAGATCCGCAGTATGGAGGTGCCGCGCTACGACGGCCACAACCAGAAGCAGATACAGGAAATACAAGAACTGAAATCCTATTATGCTCTGCCGGTTCGCGGTGGCGGTGGACAGCAGGGGCTTGATGCTCTGTTCTCAGCATTGGAAGCACAGGCGGTGAGGAATGGATAAAGAGAAACCAACAGAAAAGATGAAAAAAGTCGTATGTCCCTATTGTGGACATGAACAATATCCGTTTTATGAGAAGGGCGCTGTCTGCAGGGGCGTCTTTTTAAAATGCAAGAATTCGTCCTGCAGGAAACAATTTGAACTAAGACTATAACAAGACGCTGTGCCTTTGTGCCTGTCTGGAGATATAAGGCAGGTGAGAGCATGGCGGGTAAAGGTGACGGTGAGGTTGTATATACCCTTCGGGCAGATGACAGCGATTTGGAGGGAGACCTTAAAAGCGCCGAGAAAAAGGTCGAGAAATCCACAGAAGAGACGGCAGCAAAATCTGAGCAGGCTGAGAAGGAGACAGCCGAAACAAAAAAGAAAGTCAAAGAAGACGTTACTCAGCACCATAAGCAGCAGAATGAGGAGCAGGAAAAGTCAGATGAGGAATCCAGCAAAAAGCGCGAGGAGACTGCTAAAGGACATGGTGAAAAGCTAAAGAGTATTGCCGGGGGCGCGGCTAAAGCCATTGGCACAGGGATGCTTGCCGCAGGTACCACCGTTGTAGGTGTAGGCGTAGCTGCTGTAAATACGGCCAATGATTTTGATAAGGCCATGAACCAGTTCGTGGCGAGTACAGGCGTTGGGACAGAGTATACAGAGCGCTACAAAAAGCTCATGGAGGATGTCTATACCAACAATTATGGCGATAGCTTTGAAGATGTTGCAGACGCCATGTCGCAGATCAGACAGCAGATCGGACCGGTAGTAGATGACTGGGACCCTGCCGGTCTGCAGGAGTTTACGGAATCCGCATTTGCTTTGCGGGACACCTTCGGACTTGACATCCAAGAATCTGTAAGAGCTGCGAACACCATGATGGAACAATTCGGCATGGACGGAACGGATGCCATGAATATGATCGCAGCCGGTGCCCAGAATGGACTTGATTTTTCAGGAGAATTTATTGACAGTATCAATGAGTATTCTGTGCAGTTCGCCAAAGTTGGCATGGATGCCGATGACATGTTTAAGATATTCCAAAAAGGTGCTGACAGCGGTGCCTTTAACCTAGACAAGATTGGTGACGCCGTAAAAGAAATGTCTATCCGTGTGATTGATGGCTCTGATACCACAAAAGAAGGATTTGAGACAATTGGCCTGAATGCCGATGAGATGGCCGCTAAATTCGCGGCAGGCGGTGATAGCGCAAAGGAAGCCTTCAAGCAGACGATTGACGCTTTAGCGGGAATAGAAGACCCGCTCGCACAGAATACAGCAGGTGTCGACCTGTTTGGAACTATGTGGGAGGATTTGGGACCTGATGCAGTTACTGCCTTGGCTGACATACAGGACGGCGCATATGATACGGCGGATGCAATGGAGGGTATCAAAGCAGTAAAGTATGATGACCTTGGGTCCATGTTTGAGGGATTGAAACGAGCTATTGAAGTCCTGCTTATACCGTTGGGTGAACAACTTATCCCATTGCTTTCTGACCTTATCAAGGATGTGCTGCCGCTGATTGAGGAAAGTTTGCCACCGCTGATAGAGATGATCGCGGGGTTTGCTGAACAGCTTATGCCAATCATCCAGGATATCTTGCCTGTACTTTTAGAAACAATAACGGCTTTGGGCGAACCCCTTATGCAGCTTATTGAAGAAATCCTGCCAGTCATTTTGGATTTATTTTCCCAGGTTGCGCCACTTTTGGGTGAATTTATCGAAGCGATACTTCCGATTTTGGTTGAGTTGTTCCAGGCACTGATTCCACCTTTGATTGAAATAATCAGTGCGGCTCTTCCACCACTGATTGAGCTTGTAAATGCACTATTGCCAATTTTTCAGACAGTGATTCAGTTATTGGAACCTATTATAGGTTTATTTTTGGACCTGATGGGACCCATTGTGGATCTGATCAATCAAGCTCTTGTACCATTAGTAGAAGCATTACAGCCTATCATAGATACAATAACTGATTTTTTGATCCCAATACTTGAAACTCTTATGAAAGTATTTGAAACCATATTTGGTGGGATTGTGTCACTTGTAGAAAGAGAAATAAAAAGAATAACGGATATCCTGGGCAGTATAGTAGATTTTGTGAGAAATGTGTTTGCTGGAAACTGGGAAGGCGCTTGGCAAAATATAGTGGACATATTTCATAATATAATTGATGGAATTGTGGACTTTTTCAAAGCTCCTTTGAATGCGATAGTGGACGGATGGAACAGCCTTGCGGATAGCATAGGATATTTTGAAATACCGGAATGGGTGCCATTTGTAGGCGGAGGGACCTTTTCACTGCCTACTCTGCCCCGCTTGAAGGTTGGTATGGATTATGTCCCAGCCGATTATTTCCCGGCATACCTGGATGAAGGCGAGGCGGTCCTAACAAAGCAGGAAAATGCCATGTACAGGCAGTTAGGAGGATTACAGGGCATGTTTGCATTACAGAATCAGCGATCTGTTGCGCCGGCACAGCCACAGACAGAAATAGATTATGAACGCATAGGCCAGGAAACCGCCAGAGCAATGAAGGGCATGGGTGTGTATCTGGACAAGAAACCTGTAGGAAAAATCATTGCTCCCGTTGTCAGTGAGGAAATGGGAAAAATCAACGAAAGGAGGACATGATGAGCACAGGCATAACATTTGATACTTGGCATACCGCACGGGATTGGGGACTAAAGTTGTTAAGTTATCATATACCAATGCCGGAGCCGAAGGAAAAAACTGTCGATGTGGCAGGAGCGCATGGTGTCCTGGACCTGACAGAGGTTGACGGGACTGTTTATTATGGTAGGCGTGAGGGAATAGAAATAATCTTCGACCTTGTTGACGGTTCTGGGCAAAGCTGGCTTGCAAGATATTCAGAGATTGCTGCAGCCATACATGGTCAGAAAATGAAAATGATACTGGATGACCAGCCGGATTATTACTACATGGTGCGCCTCAACCTGGACAGTACAAAGAGCGATCCGGTGCTGTCCCAGTTTGTCCTGACAGGTTCTGCGGAACCTTTTAAATATGATGTGACAACCAGTGCGGAAGACTGGCTGTGGGACCCGTTCAACTTCCATTCCGGGGTGATCCGGGTGTTGAAAGATATCAAGATCACATCAAGCAATAAAACTGTCAAAATAGCAGGGGGTGGCATCAGCACAGCTCCTATCTTCCAGGTGAAGACAGCAAGTAATCTGAAGGCTACATTTGGCGGCAAGTCCTACCCTCTCACCGTCGGGCGGAACCGTATCCCAGAGATCCGGGTAGGAAAAACAGATGTCACTCTGAATTTTACCGGCACAGGGGAACTGACCATTGACTATAGAGGGAGGTATCTGTGATGTACAAAGTCTATCTTGATGGGCGCATCCTTTATTACCCGGGGGACGAGGAGGCCGTCATTGCGGACAGTATACTGAGCCAGACTGTGAATGATTCCGGAACCTTTACCTTTTCCCTGCCGGAAGATAATCCGGAATACGAGAACATCCAGACAAGGATATCTATGCTGCAGGTGACGAAGGATGATAAAGAGATTTTTTATGGTGAGGTACGCAGCGTTGACAAGGATATAGATAAGATAAAGCAGGTTTACGCAGTCGGTGAACTTGCTTTTTTGTTTGACAGTGTACAGCCTCAGGCCGTTTATCATGACTTGTCCCCCCGGCAGATGCTGGAGACATGGCTCAATATCCATAACAGCCAGGTCGAGGAGAAGAAACGCTTTTATGTGGGCATCGTGACGGTGCATGACAGCAATGACAGTCTGTACCGGTATACAAACCAGGAGACCACTCTGGACTGCATCCGGGAAAAATTGTGTGATAAGCTGGACGGATACCTGCGCATCCGTAAGACAGGTGGAAAGAGATATCTTGACCTTGTGACGTTGCAGGATTATGGGAAGATCTGTGAGCAACCGGTACAGTTCGGTGCGAATCTCATTGATTACGTCGAAAACGTGTCAGGGGAGAATATCGTTACTGCCTGCATCCCGCGTGGTGGAAAGCTTGATGAAAGCCCAATAGAAGGACTGGACGCTTATACAGACATCACATCTGTAAACAGCGGGAAAGATTATGTGTATATCCAAAAAGCTGTGGATATTTATGGATGGATATACAGGGTCGTTGACTGGGATGATGTTTTTATACCGGCCAACCTAAAGGCGAAAGCTGAAAAATGGCTGACAGACAACCAGTATGAGACCATGACGCTGGATATCACAGCAGTTGATGCGTCTATCCTGAATGCGGATTTTGAATCCTGGGAACTGGGGGACAGCATACATGCCGTGGCTGAACCCTTTGGCATGGACCGGTATTTTCCAGTTTATAGCCGGGAGTTGCATCTGCAGGCACCGGAAGAGGACAGGATGCAGCTTGGAACTACGGCCAGAAAGGATTATGTCCGGCAGAATCAGGCACAGAACTCTCAGACGAAAAACGAATTTGAGAAGGTACATCAGACCAGCTCCTTTTTACAGTCAGCTATAGATAACGCTACACAGATGATGACAGGAAGCAACGGTGGATACAAAGTTACAGAATTTGACGAAGACGGCAGGTGGCTGCGGGATCTGTATATGAATGCTCCGCAAAAAGAAGATGCAACAAACATCATGCAGATAAATATGAACGGTATCGGCTTTTCCCGTGAGGGATTTTCCGGGCCGTACAAAAATGCGTGGACCATAGACGGGGTGCTGGCAGGTGAATTTATCAAAGCAGGTACTGTACAGGCGGAGGCACTGTCAACAGAGTACCGACAGTCTGTACAAAAGGAAATTGAAAATGCTGAAACTGGCGCAAAAGAATATGCAGAGAGCTATACAACAACAGCGATCAAGGCATTAGAGGATAAGATAACCCTGTCTGTCAACGAAAAGCTGAGTTATGTCATGCATGATTATGTTGTGAATGGTGATCTTGCAGATGATCTGGACGGATGGACCGTATCCGATGCTGCAGTCATAACACTGGCAGATGCTGCACCTCTGGGAAAGTGTGTAAAGTTTTCAGGCGCATCCACAACCGCGAGTCTGAGACAAACCTTTACAAAGATGAAGGCTGGCAAATTCAAGGTGCGCTTCAAAGCCGCTGGAGATGCCGGAACAGCACCCAGGGCCAGGGTGCGCTGCAGCTACAACTCTGTGTCAAAGTACACAACGGCTGGAGATATCAAATCAGGAACCTGGACACAGTTTGAATTTGAATATGACCTTACTACGGATGGTACAAAGTACCTGTATCTTTATGATTACGTGTCAGGCGTACCTGTGTATATCAAGGATGTAGAATTGCTGGGGAGTTACGAGGATTATAATGAGGCACAGATAACTATCCTGAGTAATAGTATTGAGAGTAAGGTCACCAAAAATGAATTCGGGAGCTACGTCATCCAGCATTATAACAAAGTTATTACAGCATTTAATGACAGCAGCAAGTATGTCCAGATCTCTGCTGGCGAGATCGCTATTTATGATTATGGTGTAACAGCCAGCAAAAAAAGGGCGGCATTTGACCAGAATGGAAACCACTTCTGGCGTGACGGCTATGAGATTGGAAAGATTGGTACAAATAACTGGAAATCTGACCCTTCCAAAAGAGGACTTGTATTTGACTTGGAATACCAGGCTGCATATATGTGCTGGGCCTGGATGGAGAGTTCGACAGCGGGTGTATATACAAGTAAATGGCTGTATGCATCAAAAAGTGTAGGCACTTATGCGGCGGATACATTACATGCAGGGTGCAGTCTTGATATGCATAATTTCACTATAAAAAACCTGAAAGTAGAAAACCTGCAGGCTGGAGGATACAAGGGGTGGTCAGGAAATATCCCGATCATCACTGATATATGGGATAACGGCGATGGAACAATAGGCTGGTCATATAGCAGTGTCGATGTAGAGAACGGAGTTGTTTTAGCTGGCCCTTGATGAGGAGGTATGAATGGAGATCAAGATCGTGGAAGGGGAAGAATCCCCTATGGCTGAAAACAAAGAAGTAGTGGCAGTTAATATGAAAGGAGCATTATATGGCAGAAAAGATGCAGGAACCACAAAGACAAAGACCAGTGACCGTAAGGATTGAAGCGTTTAAAGGATCACTTGCAAGGGTGGTGGCGGAATCAGGGCTGCCGCCTTTTTTGCTGGAGATGCTGCTGGGCGAATACCTGATAGGAATAAGCCAGGTCGCACAAAAGGAATATGAACAGGATAGGGCTGACTGGGAAAAGGATTGCAAGGAGAGTGAGGCAGATGGCTGATATCAGCAAAGAGATACAGGCGTTTGAGGATGCAGTCTATGGAGAGGAAGTAAGGGGAAGCATGATATCCCTGGCTGAAAAGGTGAACAGTGAGGCGTCAAAAGCCCAGACAGATGCTGCGGATGTTGTAAAGCGTGCCAACAGCGGCGAGTTCAAGGGCGCAAAGGGTGATACTGGTCCTGCAGGTCCCAAAGGCGCCACCGGCTCTGCTGGTCCGATTGGGCCAAAAGGGGAAAAGGGAGACACTGGCCCACAAGGTCCTGCTGGTCCACAAGGCCCCCAGGGGCCAGCAGGAAAGGACGGTGTGGTGACACAGCTCCCCATCGGGACCTTCTCCATGCACATCAATGAGGCCGGGCATCTTATTATGACACATAATGTTCAGGAGGCGGGAGGATGATAAGAGCTGTATTTAAAGAATGGGAAGACTATGTTAAAGCCTATGGGCTGACACAGTGGGATTATGGACAGGAACTCCGCCTTTACGGCCTGCATCTACCGGATCCCATCGAGATCCATTTTGCATCAAAGTATCAGGATATAGCCTTGATACAGATTGGGCACGGAATAGAAGACGGTGGAACATCCGTGGAGATACCGGATGATCTGCTGGAAGACGGGGGCGATATCGTCGCATATGTGTATGTATGTGATGAAATGCACGGAGAGACAGTAAAGACAGTTGACCTGCCAGTAAAGAGACGGCAGCGCCCGGAGCCTTTTAACAGGCCGAATGGTAACAGGGACACCATCGGCCAGATATTGAAGGAGCTGGAAAACAAGGCGGATGACCTGTCACTGCAAGAGGATGTCCTGCAATTGATGTCCGGCGATAAGCCAACCGGTACAAAAGTAAGACTGCCCATCCGAGAGCGGGAGATCGAAATGCGGAATACGGGGACAGCTATTGAATGGAGATATACGGACAGTAATGATTGGAACAGCCTCATCATTTTAGAGGATATCCGGGGACCGGCAGGTGAAACACCAGAATTTGAGATCAGGGATGGCCACTTGTATGCAATATATCAAAAGTAAAGGAGAGATAAGACATGGCAAGAGAAGTTGATTTAGGCAGTATTGTAGGACCACAGGGACCGCAGGGTAAACAAGGTGAAACAGGCCCTACAGGTCCGAAGGGTGATACGGGTGCAACCGGACCAAAAGGTGCAGACGGTGCAACATGGCTGTTTGGTACGGTGGCTCCTACAACCCAGGGGAAAGACGGGGACTTCTTCCTCAATACTGCAAATTTTGATGTCTATAAAAGGGCATCAGGAGCCTGGGCGAAGACAGGTAATATCAAAGGCGCGACTGGTGCACAGGGTCCGAAAGGAGATACTGGAGCAACCGGAGCGCAAGGGCCGAAGGGAGACACCGGAGCAACCGGTGCCACAGGACCAAAAGGAGCTACAGGCGCCACGGGACCGCAGGGACCTGCCGGCGAAGCATTTACTATTGCAAAGACCTATGCCAGTATCAGTGCCATGAACAGCGGCTATGCATCTGACGGTGTGAAGGTTGGCCAGTTTGTCATGATCGACACCGGAAACGTCAATGATGCAGATAATGCGAAATTGTATGTAAAAGGCTCATCGGCATACACCTATATCACAGACTTGTCTGGTGCAACTGGTATGACAGGACCACAGGGAGCAAAAGGTGCGACAGGCGCAACAGGCCCGCAGGGAGCAAAAGGTGATAAGGGTGATAAAGGAGACGCTTTCACCTATGCGGACTTTACATCTGCCCAGTTGGCTGCATTAAAAGGGGCAAAGGGAGATACGGGAGCTACAGGCCCGCAGGGACCGAAAGGAGATACCGGAGCGACTGGAGCAAAGGGTGCAACCGGAGCCACAGGGCCTCAGGGGCCGCAGGGACCAGCGGGTGCAGACGGCAAGACTCCGACCTTTGAGATCCGGAGTGGACATCTGTATGCAATATTCCAGTAAGGAGGCGGAAACATGGCATTGATTGAAACAGATTTAGGCTCTGTGGTTGGACCTCAGGGACCCGCAGGGCCGAAGGGTGCAACCGGAGCCACTGGAGCTCAAGGCCCGGCCGGACCAAAGGGTGCAGACGGAACGACACCCACGATAGGGAGCAATGGAAACTGGTATTTGGGCAGTACAGATACCGGAAAACCATCACGCGGTGCGACTGGAGCCACAGGAGCAACCGGTCCGCAGGGAGCAAAAGGTGCGACCGGTGCTACAGGCCCGCAGGGGCCGCAGGGACCAGCGGGAAAGGTAGATGCTACGGTTCCTGTATCTTTTACGGACGCGTCATCCAGGCTAAATCTAACAACGGGTGAAACAATAGGAACTTTAGTAGGTAAGATATCTAAATGGCTGAAGGATACAAAGTATCTTGCATTTAGCCGTGTGATTGATCTGGCAAGTAAAGTAACTCCGGCCAGTACGGATGCTTTATTGCTGGAAGAATCCTCTGGTACAGGGAAGAAAATGTTATTTTCTGATTTTTTGACGTACCTTCAAAATGAGGTTAAGCCCAAAACTACTGCCGCAAATGTTGATTTTACAAAAGCCGATGGTACAAAAAGTAATGTGCAGGATACAGTTACTGCGCTAAACTCCGCTTTGGGAGGATTTCAAATTCTTACCGGAAGAGTGGATATTACGCCAAAAGCAAACACACCAACTGCAAAAGCAGTAGAGTTTAGCCGTGAGTTTGCGTCAGCACCGGTTGTTATTACTTGTCCTGCCAGTTCAGTACCGGGGACAACCATAACCGGGACATCTGCGTCTGATGTAACAAAAAGTGGATGCAACATTTATCTTACACGTAGTGGAACTGCAACCAGTACAGTAATGTGGGTAGCAATAGGACCAGCAAAATAGCCTATTTTACATTGGCCCTATTGCAACCCACACCATAATTGTCTCTGTATCATTTATCCTTGTAACATATGCTTCAAACCCATCTTTTGTATTATTACTTGTACCAATTCCCAAAACATTTGTGCCTGGTACGGATGAAATAACAGTCATCACTACGCCGGGCTGACTTTTAAAGGGTTTCGGGAAAGTTACCTTTTTCATAGTGGGTTCATTTGGCTTCGGGGTTATAGTAACTCTTCCCGTCTGAATCGCCATTCCACCTAAAGCGGAGTTTAGCTAAAGAAACGAAGAATTTTTACCAGAATACACCCATCCAGGCGTGTTGTGACGAGGATTTTTTTCTACGAAAGCAGGTGATTTATATGAAAATCAGAGCCAGACCGTGATGAGCGGTCTATTTTAATGCAGAAAATCAAAAAAAGGAAAGGTGAAAGATATGGGTAAAATTAGATTAAATAATGGACAGGAGCTGGAGATTATCGCAGATGGTATCCAGGTGTCAGGTGATTCACTCACTCTGGGATTAGTCCCGGGGAATAAAAATATCATGGAGTATGAGACGCTGCTGTCAGATGCTGCCAATACAAGCAGGATCCAGGTGATTGATTATAATGAAGAGGTGTTTAAAATCTATTCCGGATTTACAAAAATCCAGAGGATTGAAAAGCAGATGGATGCTGTTGTGAACCATACACAGGATGCGGAAGGAAATCCGGTGCCTGTCAAAGGAGTTGCTATCCTTGTGGAGCTGCAGAAACCGGATGAAACAGAGGCCCGTATAGCTGCTTTGGAGGAAACTGTTGACACCCTGGTGCTTGAAAGTCTGGGGCTTGCGTAAGGAGGTGCGCGAAATGTTTGAGACAATTGCGAGGTTATATAAAAAGACCGGAAATGCAGAAGTAGTAGAAAAGGCTGCCGCGAAAGGCTGGATCAGCCAGGAAGAGAAGGAGAATCTCCTTGCTGGCTAATAGTTGTATTTCAATCTTTGAGTGAGGAGGAATATACATGTGACAGAATGGGAAGTATTTGGTGTTATTGTGGCCCTGACTGCTTTTGCAATCTCCATCGGCACACCGATCATAAAGCTGAACACATCCATAACCCGACTGATCGACAGACTTAATATGCTGGATGAGGGAATGGACGAGCTGACGGAAAAGAACCACAAATCCCATGAGCGGATATGGGTGCACAACGAGGAACAGGATAATAAACTGAATGACCACGAGACACGGATCACCATATTGGAGAAGAAAGAAGGGTGACTATGAGGAATAAAGAGTATTGGATGAACTGGGTGAAAAAGGCAGGTATCAGAGCAGTTAAGACCATAGCCCAGGCTGCAATTGCTGGTATTGGTACCGCCGCAGCAATGGGACAGGTGGATTGGAAATATGTACTATCTGCCGCTATATTGGCAGGGGTATTGTCCATGCTGACCAGTATTGCTGGTTTGCCAGAGGTTGAGTCGAAAATAGAGGGAGAGTAATATCGCCCTCTTTTTATTTGCGCTGGTAGTTACGCCAGCAGAAAGGAATGAATTATGAGAATTAACGTACATGCGGGGCATAATTATAAGGTTCCAGGAGCTTCGGGGGTATTTTCAGAGACCGCGGAAGACCGGAAAGTAAAGGACTTGGTAATCAGTAAGCTCCGCGCGGCAGGGCATACAGTATATGATTGTACAGATGAGGATTCCGGCAGTGTAAGCGGAAACCTGGCCGCAATCGTGGCAAAATGCAATGCTCACGCCGTGGATCTGGACGTGTCTATCCATTTTAATTGCTTTAATGGACAGGCGCAGGGAACAGAAGTATTTGTTTATAACTGGGGCACGGCGGCGGAACCATACGCCCAGAGGATTGCTGACAGGATTGGTGAGTTAGGGTATATCAAGAGAGGTGGCGGGGTGAAGACTAATTCTAGCCTCTATGTGCTGCGGCGCACATCAAGCCCGGCCCTGCTGGTTGAGTGTTGTTTTTGCGATAATGCCGGAGACGCAGGAAGGTATACCGTGGAGAAAATGGCAAGTGCTATTGTAGCCGGGATTACAGGTAGTGCAATGTCTGGCAGCACTCCTGTAGGAAATGTTAAAAACTGGCTGTCCAGAGGTGACATAGGGGCGGCAGTCACCAAATGGCAGAAGACGTTAAACACGTTCGGCAGCGGCATAAAAGTAGACGGAGATTTCGGGCCGGATACAGAGACGCAGACTATCCGGGTACAGCGCCTTGTAGGTGTTACTGCGGACGGATGTGCCGGAGAGAAGACACAGGCAGCCGTGGACGCATACCTTAAAAAGAATAACTGGATACAGGTACGTGATGGACGCTGGTGGTATCGCCATTCAGATGGCGGCTATACTAAAAACGCCTGGGAGAAAATCGGCGGAGTATGGTTCCATTTTGACGGCAATGGATGGATGCAGACAGGCTGGCTGCAGGATAATGGAAAATGGTATTATCTCAAAGCCAACGGTGCTATGGTTGCGGATGATCTGGTGCGAACGGGTGGTAAGGTCTACTATGTAGATAAGTCCGGTAAGATGTGCTATACAGATAGCTCAGGAGCACTTAAATAGTAGTGTTGTGATCCGGCTCGACGTCGAGTCTGCAGCATAATTATAGCCCCGGTGATGAGCCGGGGCAAATAAAAGAGGACCAGCCGTAGCCGGTCCCCAGGACTATATTTTTGCACAGCGTATATGTGCATGATTATCATAACATGTTATGTGGTTGTTTGCAAGTATAAAATAAAAATAATGACCGATACCATTACAATACCGGCCAATTACGCTTTATTTAGAGATGCTTTTTTAATTCATTTTTCCTTTCTTGTCCCCTTTTTGTCCCCTTTTTCGGTTTTTGGACATTTTGTAACGCTTGAAACCCGCATGGTTGGTACATTTTTGAGAGAAAATATAGTTTTTAAAACTATTTGTAAATGGATTTTTCCGAAAACAGCAGAAATCCCCGGCAAACGCTTGCCTGCCCCGGGGAGCTGTGTTATATTGTAGGAACAGGTGTTTTGATACATGGAGATAGAAAGTACAAAATGTGCTTTCTATTGTTGATTTATGGAGGTACATTTATGAGTATATATGACACTTTGAATCCGCAGCAGAAGGAAGCAGTCCTTCACACAGAGGGGCCGGTGCTGATCCTGGCCGGAGCGGGCTCAGGAAAGACCAGAGTGCTGACCCACAGGATCGCCTATCTGATCGAGGAAAAGGGTGTGAATCCGTGGAATATCATGGCTATCACATTTACCAATAAGGCGGCAGGTGAGATGCGCGAGCGTGTGGATAAAATCGTGGGATTCGGCTCTGAGAGTATCTGGGTCTCCACCTTCCATTCAAGCTGTGTGCGTATTTTGCGAAGATATATAGACAGGCTGGGATTTGACCACAATTTTACCATTTATGATACAGATGACCAGAAAAGTCTGATGAAGGATATCTGCAAACGTCTGCAGATCGATACGAAGGTACATAAGGAGAGGGCCATACTTTCCGCCATTTCTTCGGCAAAGGATGAACTGGTGACGCCGGAGGAATATGAGCTGAACAATATGTCTGATTTCAGCAAGAAAAAGATTGCCCAGGCATACAAGGAATACCAGAAAGAGCTGAGAAAAAACAACGCACTTGATTTTGACGATCTGATCGTGAAGACAGTGGAGCTGTTCCAGGCATGTCCGGATGTGCTGGACTATTACCAGGAGCGTTTCCGTTATATTATGGTGGATGAGTATCAGGATACCAATACGGCACAGTTTAAATTTGTAAGCCTTCTGGCAAGTAAATATAAGAATCTGTGCGTGGTGGGCGATGATGACCAGTCTATCTATAAATTCAGGGGGGCAAATATCGGAAATATCCTTGGATTTGAGAAGGTATTTTCTGACGCTAAGGTAATCAAACTGGAACAGAATTACCGTTCTACCCAGAATATCCTCAATTCTGCCAATGAGGTGATACATAATAATATAGGAAGAAAAGAGAAATCCCTGTGGACAGACAATGAGGAAGGTTCCCTGGTGCATTACAGGCAGTTTATGAATGCATATGAGGAGGCCGAATTCATTGCGGGAGATATCAGCAGGAAAGTGCGGGAAGCAGACTGCCAGTATAAAGACTGTGCCATTTTGTACAGGACCAATGCCCAGTCACGTCTTTTCGAGGAAAAATTCCTTATGGCAAATATTCCGTACAAACTGGTGGGAGGCGTCAACTTCTATGCCAGAAAGGAGATCAAGGACCTGCTGGCTTACCTGAAGACTGTGGACAACGCCAGAGATGATCTGGCTGTGCGCCGTATCATCAATGTGCCGAAACGCGGAATCGGGGCAACCACTCTTGCAAAGGTGCAGGATTACGCCTCTGAGCACGACATGAGCTTTTACGATGCTTTGAAAGAAGCAGAGAATATTCCTACCCTTGGAAGGGCAGCAGCCAAAATCGAACCCTTTGTCACATTTGTCCAGAGCCTCAGAAGTAAGACGGAGTATTTTTCGCCGTCAGAGCTGCTCAATGATATTATTGAGGAGACAGGATATGTGATGGAGTTAAAGGCTGAGGGCACAGAGGAAGCAGACGCAAGGATTGAAAATATCGATGAGTTGATCACAAAGATTGTTTCCTATGAGGAGGAAAATGAAGATTCCACACTCAGCGGATTCTTGGAAGAGGTTGCCCTGATCGCCGATATTGACACAGTGGACGGGGATGGAAACCAGGTGCTTCTTATGACGCTGCACAGTGCGAAGGGTCTGGAATTTCCTTATGTATATCTGGCCGGCATGGAGGATGGTATTTTCCCGAGTTATATGACCATCACGGCAGATGACCCGGCAGAGCTGGAGGAGGAGCGCAGGCTTTGTTATGTGGGTATCACAAGGGCCATGAAGGATCTGACGCTGACCTGTGCGCAGCAAAGAATGATACGCGGTGAGACACAGTACAATAAGCCCTCCCGTTTTATCCGGGAGATTCCAAGGGAACTGGTGGACCTGGGAAGAGACTTTAAAGAGCAGAAGATCAAGGAGATTCCGCTTCCCAATACGATGAAGCAGATGAAACAGGCGTTTAAGCAGCCTGCATTCATACCAAAGCAGTTTGAGGTGAAAAAATCAGCGGGACTGTCTTACAATGTGGGTGACACGGTGAAGCATATCAAATTTGGTGTGGGTGTTGTGAAAAATATCGTGGAAGGCGGCCGTGACTATGAAGTGACCGTGGATTTCGACAAGTCAGGGACTAAGAAAATGTTTGCGTCATTTGCAAAACTGAAAAAAGTGGAATAAGATTTGAGAAATCTGCAGAAGCTGAATAGAAATAAAGTTACTGCTCACTCTGTGACCGGTACCGGGATAATTACTGTTCACTGCGTGCCCAGCAACACGCTTCGTGATGCACAGATATGGAGCATTCTGCTCCATATCGCGCTGGCTGTCTCGGGATTTTCATGCCTTCAGCCTGAAAACACCTCGCGGGACAGTGGCGTGTGAACAGTAACTCGGGATAAATCAATATGAAAATATTGAATAAAGGATAGTAAAATTTTGCCTATCGTGATATAATATTAAAAACAAGCCGAATGAAAGTTTTTTTACAGGAAACTATAATAAAGGAATTTGCAGTACATTCGGCAAAGACTGACAGACAGCCGGCAGCAACTCCGGAGAGTCGGGGCAGCAGTGCAGGATGTCATAAGTAAGAGAGGATGGTGCAGGCTATGAATCGTATTGAGGATTTAATCACAGCATTACAGAAGAAAGAAGAAGAAAAAAATAAGAATACCGTCTTATGGATTCTGGCTATCATCGGAGCAGTAGCTGCTGTTGCCGGAATAGCATATGCAGTATACCGTTTCTTCACTCCGGATTATCTGGAAGATTTTGAAGAGGACTTCGACGATGACTTCGATGATTATTTTGAAGACGATGACGAGGATGAAGACAAATAAAAAGAGTAATAGGGAGCTTCGGGAAACCGGAGCTTCTTTTTCTGTTAAACAATATCAGGAGGAACAGTTTTGAAAAAAGGAGAAATTTACGAAGGAATCATTGAAAAAGTAGACTTCCCCAACAAGGGACGTATCATCATAGACGGCAGGACCGTTACCGTAAAGAATGGCATTCCGGGCCAGAAGGTGCGGTTTTTGATAAATAAAAAGAGGGGAGACCGTCTGGAAGGACGACTTCTGGAGGTGCTGGAAAAATCTCCGCTGGAGAAACGCGAACCTGTCTGCAGCATTTTCCCGGCCTGCGGCGGCTGTATGTATCAGACCATGGAGTATGAAGACCAGCTTAATATGAAGGCAGAGCAGGTTAAAAATCTGCTGGACAAGGTGATTGTAAATGCCGGTCAGGTGGATGAGGACGGCAGCCCGGATTATATGTTTGAAGGGATTAAGGGAAGTCCCATGGAGTTTGCTTACAGAAATAAAATGGAGTTTTCCTTCGGTGATGAATACAAGGACGGCCCTCTGGCGCTGGGACTGCATAAGAAGGGAAGTACCTATGATGTGCTGAATGCTTATGACTGTAAGCTGGTGCACGAGGATATGACGAAGATTCTGCAGTGTGTGGGCGAGTATTTCCGGAGCAGGAATGTGAGTTATTATAAGAAGATGCAGCATGTGGGATATCTGCGCCACCTGCTTTTGAGAAGGGCCAATACAACTGGGGAGATTCTGGTGAATCTGGTAACTACAAGCCAGGAGGAACATGATCTGGAACCGCTGAAGGAAGAACTGCTGGCGCTGCCTTTGGAGGGGGAGATAGTGGGATTTCTCCATATTATCAATGACGCGCTCTCTGATATGGTGCAGAGCGATGAGACCAGGATACTGTATGGGAAGGATTATTTTTATGAGGAGATCCTGGGGCTTAAATTTAAAGTGACGCCGTTTTCTTTCTTCCAGCCGAATTCTTATGGGGCAGAGGTGCTGTATAATACGGCAAGGGAGTATATCGGGGATACGAAAGATATGACCGTGTTTGATCTGTACAGCGGAACAGGGACCATTTCACAGATACTTTCGCCGGTGGCGAAAAAGGTGATCGGGGTTGAAATCGTGGAGGAGGCTGTGCAGGCGGCGAAGGAGAATGCAGAGCTGAATGGAATTGACAACTGCCGGTTCATTGCTGGGGATGTGCTGAAGGTGATTGATGAGATTGAGGAGAAGCCTGATTTCATCGTGCTGGACCCGCCGAGAGATGGGATTCATCCTAAGGCGCTGCCGAAGATAAGAGATTCATTTAGGTGTGAAAGAATTGTATACATTTCTTGTAAGCCAACTAGCCTGGCCCGGGATATCCTTGAATTTTCAAAGGGGGGATATCATGTAAAACGTGTCTGTTGCGTTGACATGTTCCCTAACACCGTCCATGTAGAGACGGTTGTTCTTTTGTCCCAACAAAAACCAGATGACACGATAGAGATCGACTTAGACCTGGACGAGCTGGATGCCACCAGTGCCGAGTTGAAAGCAACCTATCAGGAAATCAAAGATTATGTGCTGAAAGAATTTGGCTTGAAGGTTTCAAGTTTATATATTTCTCAGGTAAAACGCAAATGTGGAATTGAAGTGGGAGAAAACTATAATCTTCCAAAATCAGAAAATGCAAGAGTTCCACAATGCCCGAAAGAGAAAGAAGATGCTATCAAGGCTGCCCTGAAATATTATGCGATGATCTAAGGACATCGCTGATTTCAAGGAGGAATAACACATGAAAAGCACATTTGAAAAAATGGGTGGAACCTACACACTTGGCGCAGACGGAATTTACTATCCGAATCTTGTCAGTACAGATGAAGAACCGCATTATGGGAAATACGGAATGTTGCGGAAAACATATCTGAAAGAGCATCGTCCGGCAATGTATTCACTGTATATGTTGGAAGACAGATTGACAGAACATCTGAATGCGGTGGACGATGAAACACAGGAGAAAATGGATATTCTGGTGAGTCAGATGATGGAGAAGCAGGGCATTACGGAAGAATTGAAAGCTCGTGACCAGATGGAATGGGTTAGAGCGGTAAATAATGTCCGGAATGCTGCAGAAGAGATTGTGTTGAAAGAATTGATTTACAGGTAAACAAAGGGCTGAACAGGTAGGACGAAAAATCCTATTTGTTCAGCTCTTGTGTTTATAATGGGCAAAGAAGAACCAAATTATAATTCCATATCATACGACCTTTTCTTAGTTCGAGCAGGCTGATTTCGCCGTATTTCCTGTTTCCTCTGATATTCAAGTTCCCAGGCACGATGGGAAAAAACATCAGGATCTTCCACATTGAGATAATCTACCTCATTGGCTGCAATATCACGGCGGTGATAGTCATAATACTTACCAAAAGTACCTTTGAGCTGTTCGATCAGCTTATCCCGAAAATCAGGACGTATCTGGATTCGGGTGTCCAGCAATTCTGTATACTGTTCTGGTTCAGGACGAAATTTTTCTTCCCGGAAAGCGGCGGCGTCTTTTTCAAGCTGCTTTTTGAGCGAGGTGTCCTGAGAATACAGGATATCCAGATTTTTATTCATCTGGTCATATTTCTTGGATAGATTCGTCATATCTTTATTGGTAGAGCATTCTGCCTGGAAGATTAGCTGCTCTTTCCTTGATTTCAGTTCTTCGATTTCTTCGGTAATAGTGGTAAGCTGCTGATTTAATTTTATATGCCGGATGGGATTCAAAATACTGGTTTTATCCTTTTGCACATTCAGTTCTTTCCGTTCCGTAACTTTAGCTTTGAGTTCCTTTTTAACTGTGTTGTATTTATTCAGTATTGGATTGAAATGATTCATCCAGTCATGGATCACTTCTTTTTGCATCTCATTATGAAGTAAATGATACTGTATAAAAATCATATGATTGCGGATCGCTTCTAACGTTTCAGCTATTATTGGAATAGACTTTTCTACAGCTTCAGCCAGTTTTGCTACCTTTGCTTTTAATTCTCGGAGCATTTTGTTATCCGCACGAATCTGACGGTTGATTTCACAGCGGTCTGCTATCATGCCTTTCTTTTCCATATTCTGGGCAATGTAGCCTTCATGGATGGTTGGCTGTTCGGTGATTCCCTGATCTGCAAAGCTGCGGTGATCAATGGTAGCATTTATCTGATTACGTGCAAGCATTTTATTTACGGCATCTGCCCAGTTTGCCCGCCAGATACAAAGTTGTTCATCACTGTTCCATTGTTGGGAAATAGGATTCTGTCTGCCATATCGGCTGCTCTTGGGGTGTTTATCAATTCGTTCATATCCTTTTTCCTGTGCAACAGAAGAAGTCAGATATTCTTTCTTTTTCCCAACTTTATAGCGATATTGCTTTTCCCATCCCTGTTTCTGAGCAGTTTTAAATTCAGAAGCAGTAAACCCTTTTTCTTCCCCATCTTTGATACAGAGATATTCTTTTTCTGTTTTATACTGCCATGTTCCATTTTCATTTAATGGTCGGACAGTAAGAAGAATGTGTGCATGGGGATTGTGACCATCTGTATCGTGAATGGCAAAATCAGCACACATCCCCATATCTACAAAATTTTTTTTAATAAAATCTTGAAGAAGAGAAATATTGCTGTCTTTATCCAACTCAACGGGGAGTGCGACAACAAATTCTCTTGCAAGTCGGCTGTCTTTGGTCTTTTCGTTTTCTTCCACAGCATTCCAGAGTTGTTCCCGGTCATTCCATTCCAATGGAGCCATTGGAGGAAGCATCACCTCCTGATAGATCAGCCCCTGCTTTCTGGTATAGTCATGCTGGATGCCGTCATAATCATTGTACATGCGGCTACAGCTCATATAAGCAGAAGCAGCAACAGCAGACCGACCGGAACCGCGGCTGACGACTTTGGCTTGCATATGATAAATTGCCATATCTGGCACCTCCTTTCGATGTTGCCTGCAACAGCGGATAAAGCCCTCGGCAGAGCGCACGAGCCCCGAAGGGGATACCACTGCCTGATTTATCAGGTGGTGAGTAAGTGCGCCCTTCGGGATGAGAAATTGCTGGTGTCAACTAGTGTCAGATTCTTTTGAAACGGTTTAACAATTCCTGTCTGATCTGCGACGGCTCCATTGTCTGGAATTCCGGGAAGATGCTCTCCAAAACGGCACCCTCCTGAATCAGCCTGCGTGTCCGGGCATTTCGCTCTTTCACACGGTTCCGTGCCTGTGCTTCCTCTGCTCTGTGTCTTGCCTGTAATAATTCTTTTCTGATTTCTGTTTGTGTTTTTTTATCTGTCATATTGGCCTCCTTTCTTCTATGACCGTTTCCGGTCAGATTTTTAAGCAAGTAGTTTTCGGGCTTCTGACATATTAGCTACAGCGTTCAGTTCCCGGATATTCTGGTTGTTGATCTTTAGTGGGACACAACGCTCCAGAATCCGGTCATAGATCCTGCTGTGTGCTAAATCTTCCGGATGTTTTAATTCTTCCAACGTCAGATTTGTTGTAATGATCATAGGTTTCATACTGCGGTAACGGCTGTCGATTACATGGAAGACCTGTTCTAAAGCAAATTCGGAATTTCGTTCCACACCCAAATCATCAATGATCAGCAGGCTGTACTGATTTAAACTATTGATAAATTCATTCCGATCCTGCGGATATATTCCGGTCAGAGAATTTAAGATTTTGGCGAAGTTCGTCATGAGTACGGGAACCCCTTTATCTAGCAGAGCGTTTGCAACACAGCCTGCAAAAAAGGATTTCCCAGTGCCGACATCACCCCAGAGCAGCAGCCCCATGGCCTTGGATTTTATTTCCTCCCAGTGAGTAACATAATTTTTTGCCTTTTCAATTTCCGGGTTGATACCGTTATCGTGAGCAAAAGTGAATTCTCTTAAAGCCGGGTCTTGCAGACCGCTGGATTTCAGCCGGGAGATGTGTTCTAGAAATTCCTGGTGTTTTCGTTTTGCTTCTTCTTTTTCATATTGTTCCTGCTGGCATTGGCAGCGGATGATCGGAAACATGATTTTTCCTAAAAATTCTATCTTTTTCTGCCGTGGGGTGTGGCACTTGGAACAGTAGATCAGACCGTCCGTTTCGCTGATATATTCATCTTCTAAAGGCTGCCGGGGAGAAAGGTTCGGCAGTAGGTTTTGTGGTTTTATCATAGGCTTTCATCCTCCTTACATTCATAATGGCGTTTTACTGAATCATTATTTTTCTTCTCTTTATTATTAGGGGACAGTTTTCTGACTGTCTGGCGGACAGAATTCTGTCTGTCAAAGGGACGGTTTTCTGACTGTCTAACAGACAGTTTTTCTTCTGTCTGTGTTGAAAAATCAGCCGGGACTTTTACATAAATCCGGTTGGGATTCCCGGTTCCCTGACGAGCACGACAGATAAGGTCTACTTGTTCCAAAGCACTCAGAGATGTTTTGATGGTTGTCTGGCTTTTGCGAAGTGTTGCTGCCATATCTTCAATGGTGAAATAGGAGAACACATGACCTTTTTTATCAATCCAGCCGTCATTTTTTTGTGATAATCTTGCCCGGTTTAAAAGCACCATATAGAGCAGTTTTGTGGTTTCGGAGAAATCACAGTCCAGAAGAAAACTGGGAAATGCCATATATGGCGGTAGAGTACTGTTTGCAGTAAGAAAGGTTGTCATGCACTCACCTCCCCTCAGATGACGAACACTTATCTATTGCAGTATTTTTCATCTGTAACAGGACTTCCTCTTTGTGTTTTCATAAAAATCCTCCTTTCCGATAATCTTTTGTGCGGATGTTTCGCACAGGATTAGTTTATTGAAAAGAAGGGGGAATGGCATTGAGCCGGGATTGAGTGAGAATTGAGTTACAATGAACTTTCAAATATAAACAGGAATAGTTACAACGAAAAAACGGGTGTATAATCAGGTTAGTAAATATTATTTATTAATCACATCTATTTATGGATTGACAACAGTGAAAAAATAAAGTAAACTAAAGTTAGTTAAAGCTAATTAAAAAACGGCTTATGTTTAGATAATGGGATAGGTTTATAAAATTATAGAAACGTACATCTGATGTTTTTAATGAAAGCAAGGTGTGCATATTTTTTTCACATGAATTAGTTAAAACTAACTATTGATAAAGAAAACTTACTGGGTAGAGTAGATTCATTTTCAGAAAAGATGTTTAAGGAGAAGTGAAAGAAAATGTCAGAGGAAATGTTAGTATGCCATTGTTCACCTACGTTAGCAGGACTGAAAACGGGAAGTCTTTTTTCATGCCCTTATAGTTCACAAAAGATGATTATAAAAGAAATACGTGAATTTAATCAAAAACTGACACAGAAAGGGATCCGGATTATCCCGGTTCGCATATCAGACAAACGGATGCTGGTTTATGTCTATCGTCCAGAAAAGTTAAAAGAAGATTTTTCTGATGAGAAAACTCAGATCATATTGAAATGTAAGGGATATGATTGTACGAATCTATCACAGTGCATCTGCAGACTGATTCAAAAACTGCAGAGTGACCCAGACTTTCCGCATGAAATAGGTTTATTCTTAGGGTATCCGGCAGAGGATGTAAAAGGATTTATTGAGAATAAGGCGGCCTGCAGCAAATGTTCTGGGTGTTGGAAGGTGTACGGGGATGAACAGGCCGCGAGGATTCTGTTTAAAAAATATAAAAAATGCACAGAAATTTATTGCAGGAGATGGAAAAGTGGCGTGGCTGTTGAACAGCTTACGATTACTATATAATCACAAACTTCAGAAAGGAAGGTAAAAATCATGAGTAAAATTGCAGTAGTTTATTGGAGTGGCACAGGAAATACAGAAGCCATGGCAAAGGCAGTACTGGAGGGCGCGAAGGAGAAGGGGGCAGAGGTTGTATTATTAACTCCGGATGAATTTGATGTTTCTATGATGGATTCTTATGATGCGATCGCTTTTGGATGCCCGGCAATGGGAGCAGAAGTATTGGAAGAAGAGGAATTTGAACCGATGTTTGCTTCTTGTGAATCAAAACTTTCAGGAAAAAGAATTGCACTGTTTGGCTCTTATGGCTGGGGAGATGGAGAGTGGATGAGAGACTGGGAGACAAGATGCAAAGAGGCGGGAGCTGTCTTGATTTGTGAAAGCGTGATCTGCAATGAAATGCCCGATGATGAGGGGATTCAATCCTGCAAAGCGTTGGGTGAAAATCTGGATTAATAAATATTGGGGAATGCTGCGAGAAAAGATTTTAATCAGTTAATAGCAGCGTTCCCATAATACGATTTAGAACGCAACCGATGATCAAGAACGGATGATTTTGTAGATATCTGCTATCGGAGCGTTTTATGAATATATTAAAAATGGGAGGTTGGGTATGAGTGTTGTTATTATAGGCGGGCATGATAGAATGGTCTGTCAGTACAAAAAAGTTTGTAAAAGTTTTAATTGTAAAGCGAAAGTCTTTACACAGATGTCTGCAACTTTAAGTAAACAGATTGGGAATCCAGATTTGATTGTACTGTTCACGAATACGGTTTCCCATAAGATGGCCAGGTGTGCAGTGGAGGAGGCGGAACGCTGCAATGCGGATGTAGTGAGATGCCATTCAAGTAGCAAAAATGCGTTACAGGAGATTCTTGGAAGTATCTGTATGTAGCGAAATTTTTTTATATATTAAGAATAGATATTGTTTTGGTGAGTTGATAGAGGTATAGGTTATGTCTTTTTTTCAAAATACTTGTAAGCCAAAAGGAATCGGCGGCAAAATTATGGTTCATATGATGAATACTGGTCATTCATCTATGGCTGAATGGGGATTTACACATATGGAAATTCAAAGCGATAATGTATGTCTGGATATTGGATGTGGCGGTGGGGCAAATGTCAGAAAGTTATTAGAAAAAAGTCCGTATGGCAGAGTGGTTGGCATTGATCATTCAGAAATCAGTGTAGAAAAAAGCAAAAAAATCAATAAAGCAGGGATAGAAAGTAAGCGTTGTGAAATCCTGCAGGGGGATGTCATGAAACTCCCTTTCAGAGGTGAAACTTTCGATGTAATTACTGCATTTGAAACAATATATTTCTGGCCGGATATTAGTGAGGCTTTTAAGAAGGTATATAAAATTTTGAAAATCGGCGGAACGTTTATGATCTGCAATGAATCAAACGGTGAAAATCCAAAGGATGAAAAGTGGACGAAGATAATACAGGGGATGAAGATTTACAATTCTGAGCAAATAGAAAAATCTTTGGAGGATGCCGGTTTTAGAGGAGTAAAAGTAGATAAAACAAAAAAAGGTTGGATTTGTGTGGTGGTAAAAAAGTTATGAAAAGCAAAAGAAAACGATGGTATTTATTGTGGTTTGTAGGCGCAGTAATATGGCTGACTAACTTTTTTGACAGTTTCAGAAAAGATGGGGTTGATTTTGTGGTAAGCATGCAACTTTTAGCCGCAATACTCTTCTTTGCTGCAGGTATTGTTGGGCATATTCGATATAAGAAGCACGATAAAAATCAATAATGCAATACTAAATATGGAAAATGAAAAGATTTTAGAAACCGGGAAAGTATGAAATTCCCGGTTTTAAAATGCCATTCAATTTATAGTGAGAAGAGAGTTATTTGATATGCTTTTTGAGGGCTTCAAAACTTTCAGAACTAATGACATGTTCTATCCTGCATGCATCTTGTGCGGCAATATCCGGATCAACACCAAGACGTTCTAGCCAGGAAGAAAGAAGAACATGGCGTTCATAAATCTGTGTAGCTATTTCTTTTCCAGATTCAGTTAAATTAATATATCCTTCCGGAGATACCGTTATATGTCCGCTTGTACGCAGTTTCTTCATAGCCACACTTACGCTGGGTTTTTTAAAGTCTAATTCTGTAGCGATGTCCACAGAACGAACAACAGGACGTTTTTTGCTTAATATTAAAATAGTTTCCAGATAGTTTTCACCAGACGAATTTATGTGCATAGCTTGTCACCTCCTATATCATTCGGATTCTTTTATAAAAATTGTATAGTTATTGTATCATGATTCATGGTATTCAGCCAGATATATTTATAAAAGAAAAATAAAAAAGTATTAAATAATTATTGACAACTCACCGGGATTAGAATATACTAACAACGTCAAATGAGAAAAAACATCGAATAGCTGTGAGTAAATTTTAAGTATAATTGTAAAAATGACTATAAGGAGCGAGTGGATATGAATTTAACAGAAGCCAAAGAAGGGGAAGAATATATCATTAAGGAAATTTTGACAGATGATGAAGAACTGACCTCTTTTCTGTTTTCTCTTGGCTGTTACAGTGGTGAACCAATTACAGTGGTTTCTCATCTGAAGGGTGGCTGTGTAGTTTCCATTAAGGATGGGCGTTATAATATTGATACTGATCTGGCGAAAGCCATTTCAATATAATAAAAAAATAGTAGTTTCCACTATTTTTTTTGCACAAAGGTTAGTGCATACTAATAAAGATAAGATGCGTATAATTAAAGACGTCGAAAAGGAGGAGAATTATGAGGATTGCTTTTGCAGGAAATCCCAACAGTGGAAAGACGACCATGTACAATGCACTTACCGGCAGGAATGAACGTGTCGGGAACTGGGCAGGCGTTACGGTCGAAAGAAAAGAAAGTCCGATCAAGAAAGGTTATTATGACGGGACGGAGGAGTTAGTTGCGGTAGATTTGCCGGGCGCTTATTCTATGTCTCCTTTTACATCGGAAGAAAGCATTACCAGCGGATACGTCAAGAATGAGAATCCGGATGTGATCATCAATATCGTGGATGCTACGAATCTGAGCAGAAGCCTGTTTTTTACCACACAGCTTCTGGAACTTGGGATTCCAGTAGTTGTCGCACTGAATAAGAGCGATATCGTTAATAAGAAACAGACAAAAATTGACGAGAAGATTCTGTCTGAAAAGCTGGGCTGTCCGGTAATCAAGACGATTTCCACTTCTTCCGGACATGAAGGACTCAAAGAGACTGTAAATGCTGCGGCTGCATTAAGAGGAAAAGGTCAGAAAGCACCTTATGTGCAGGGGGATATTGATTTCAAAGATAAAACGGCAGTAGAAGCGGCTGACAGAAAGCGTTTTGAGTTTGTGAATGGAATTGTAAAGCAGGTAGAGAAGAGAAAAGTTTTTACAAAGGATAGAAACGTACAGGATAAGATTGACGGTATCATCACACATAAGATTATCGGTATACCGATTTTCGCAGCAGTTATCTTCCTTGTGTTCTACATATCCCAGACAACGCTCGGTACCTGGATCGCAGACTGGCTGGTGGCATGGATCGAGACTTTCCAGGGATGGGTCGGCGGACTGATGGAAAATGCAAACCCGCTTCTGTATGCACTCCTTGTAGATGGTATCATCGGTGGCGTTGGTGCAGTTGTCGGTTTCCTTCCGCTTGTTATGGTCATGTACTTCTTAATTGCATTATTGGAAGATTGTGGATACATGGCAAGAGCTACAGTAGTTCTGGATCCGATTTTTAAGAGAGTAGGGCTTTCCGGTAAATCTGTCATTCCTATGGTCATTGGTACAGGATGTGCGATTCCGGGCGTTATGGCTTGCCGTACAATCCGTAACGAAAGAGAACGTCGTACCACAGCGATGCTTACACCATTTATGCCATGTGGAGCTAAAATCCCAGTGATTGCTCTTTTTGCAGGTGCATTCTTTGCGGACGCATGGTGGGTTTCAGCAACTATGTATCTGGTGGGTATTCTCTTAGTTTTGCTTGGAGCTTTACTTGTGAAAAAGATTACAGGACAAAAATACAGAAAATCTTTCTTTATTATTGAACTTCCGGAATATAAGTTTCCAAGCTTGAAAAGGGCATGCGGCTCTATGCTGGAGCGAGGAAAAGCATATATCGTAAAAGCAGGAACGATCATTCTGGTATGCAATACGGTGGTACAGATCATGCAGAGCTTTAACTGGCAGTTCCAGCTTGTAGAAGAAGGTGCAGAAGGGACATCTATTTTGGCATCCATTGCCCATCCGTTTGCGATTTTGTTCATACCGCTTGGATTTGGAGTGTGGCAGCTTGCAGCAGCGGCAGTGACAGGTTTTATCGCAAAAGAAAACGTAGTTGGGACGCTTGCAGTAGTTTACGGTATCACAAACTTAATAGATACAGATGAACTGGCGTTGGTTGGAAGTGGGAATGAAGTAGCAACTGTTATGGGACTGACAAAGGTAGCAGCTCTTGCTTATTTGATGTTTAACCTTTACACACCACCTTGTTTTGCAGCTCTTGGAGCGATGAATTCAGAAATGAAGAGTGGAAAATGGCTGCTTGGAGGAATCTGTCTCCAACTTGCAACGGGGTATACCGTAGCTTTTGGTGTATATCAGATTGGTACATTGATCACAACAGGATCTTTTGGCACCGCATTTATTCCGGGACTTATCGCGGTTATTGTATTTGCTTTGATTATTCTCTGGAGAATCCGTAAGTCAGATAAAGAGTTTGCTTCAGAATACAGCCTGCATTCTGTAAAATCATAAAGGATAAAAGTTATAGCAGACGGTGGACAGAGAAGAAGTACTTTGTCCACCATTTTTATTAGAAAAGGATGTGAAATGCTCTATGGAAAATATGATAGCAGTTCTTGTTATTGTAATCTTAGTAGGGAGTGCAGCTGCATATCTTATTAAGGCAAAAAGAAGCGGAGTGAAATGTGTTGGATGTCCAGCGGGAGGAAATTGCAGCAGCAAAAATAAAAAGAAAAAAAAGAAATTGACGGGTCCGGTCATCGCAAAGAAAACCATGTTTATTACAGGAATGCATTGTGAACATTGTGTACAAAGTGTGACAGATAGCTTGAATCGGATTGATGGAGTCTCCGCCAGAGTAGATCTTAATAAAAGTTGTGCTGAGATATCCCTTGATCGTGAAATAGGGGAAGATATCCTGATCTGCGCAGTAGAAAAAGCAGGGTTTTTAGTTGAGTCTATTCAAAGCTAGACCGTGGTATTTCATATGGGAGAAAGCGGGTATGAACGGTGAAAAAGAAAGTATTATTATAAAACTGAAAGAAAATGGCTGCAGAATTACAAAGCAGCGTAAAATGATTTTAGATATTATCCTGGAAGACAGGTGTTCCAGCTGCAAGGAAATTTATGCCCGGGTGGTGAAACTTGACCAGAGCATTGGGATGGCAACCGTTTACCGTCTGGTAAAGGAATTGGAGAATATCGGGGTGCTTAGCAGAGAAATCGTATATAAGTAGCCTGCAAATGACAAAATTTATCAATAAGGACTGTTAGAATTGACTATCTTAAATGAAAGTTGTTACTATGAAAAAATAAACAGAGTCTTATAGAAAAGGAAGTGATGTGGTTGTGAAACAACATAGGTTTTGGGCGTGGGCGTCCGTCTTTTGCTTTTTGATGGTATTCTATACAGGCTATAAACACAAATAATCAGGAGGTACATAGGATGTTTAGTGATTCTACTTTGAAAAAAATCGGATGTTTTGTAGGAGGAGTCGTATTTGGGACTGCGGGTGTAAAGCTCCTTTCCAGTAAGGACGCAAAAAAAGTATATACAAACTGCACTGCGGCTGTACTGCGGGCAAAAGACTGTGTTATGAAGACTGCTACAACAGTGCAGGAGAACGCAGAGGATATCCTTGCAGAAGCACAACAGATCAATGAAAAGCGTGCACAGGAAGAGGCAATGCAGGTGCAGGAAGATGATGTTCAGGAGGATGGTGCGTCTGAACAGGAAGAAAACGAATAGGTAAAAGATGAGATTTCTTATCAAGCATGAAGTACAGGGCCGTCTCCGTATCCACGTTATCCGAAACCGAATGACATGTACGGAGGCGGATGTTCTTTGCTGGGCTCTTGAAAAACAGAAAAGTGTTATAAAGGTCAAAGTATATGAGCGCACCGCAGATGCTGTGATCTATTATACAGGGGACAGAGAAGAACTGATCCATAAATTAAAAAAGTTTCATTTTGAGAAAGCAGATGTTCCGGATAATGTATTATCAAGTTCAGGGCGTGCTTTAAATTCCGCATACAGGGAAAAGCTGATAGCAAAAACATTGCTCCATTATGGAGGGAAATTGCTCTTGCCAAATTCGGTGAGAAAAATATGGCTTACTTTTAAAGTGGTCCAATATATCGGAAAAGGGATTCGATGTCTGGCCAGACGGAAGATAGAGGTGCCGGTATTAGATGCTACAGCGATTGGCGTGTCCGTGCTGCGAGGAGACTTTAATACTGCCGGTTCTGTCATGTTTCTGCTGGGAATTGGAGAATTGCTGGAGGAATGGACACATAAAAAGTCTGTAGGAGATCTGGCACGCAGCATGTCTTTAAACATAAAGAAAGTATGGCTGAAAAGAGAGGAGCAGGAAATTCTTGTTCCGGCATCCGATATTTTGCCGGGTGACAGAGTGATCGTACACATGGGCAATGTAATCCCATTTGATGGAGAGGTGTCTTGCGGAGAAGGAATGGTGAACCAGGCATCTTTGACCGGAGAATCTCTTCCGGTACGAAGAACTGAGGGTCAGTCCGTATATGCAGGAACCGTTTTGGAGGAAGGAGAGTTGGAAATCATAGTCAGGGCCGTATCAGGTGCTACCCGGTTTGAAAAGATTGTGACTATGATTGAAGACTCAGAAAAGTTGAAATCCAATCTGGAAAGCAAGGCAGAGCATCTGGCGGACCGTCTGGTACCATATACGCTTCTGGGGACAGGGCTTGTCTGGGCTGTCACACGCAATATGACAAAAGCTCTTTCTGTTCTTATGGTGGATTTTTCCTGCGCATTGAAGCTGGCTATGCCGATTTCTGTCCTTTCTGCAATACGGGAAGCCGGACAGAATGGAATTACCGTAAAGGGTGGGAAGTATCTGGAGGCTGTGGCAGAGGCAGATACCATCGTATTTGATAAGACCGGTACGCTGACAAAGGCGAAACCAACTGTAAAAGAAGTCATTGTGTTTGGCGATTATCCTGAACCGGAAGCTCTGCGGATTGCTGCCTGTCTGGAAGAACACTTTCCACATTCCATGGCAAAAGCTGTCGTGGATGCTGCAAAGAGAAGAAGTCTGTATCATGAAGAAATGCATTCAAAAGTGGAGTATATTGTAGCCCATGGTATTTCCTCCTATATAGAAGGAAAGAAGACCATAATAGGGAGCAGTCATTTTGTGTTTGAGGATGAAAAGTGCCGGATACGTCCGGAATATCAGGAACGATTTGATACGCTTCCTGAAGAATACTCTCATTTGTTCCTTGCCATTGACGGAGAATTAGTTGCTGTAATCTGTATTGAAGATCCTCTCAGGGAAGAAGCCGGGGAGATGGTAAGATTTTTGAAAGAAGAAGGTGTTTCCAAGATCGTCATGATGACGGGAGACAGTGAACGTACTGCAGCATCTATTGCGAAACGAGTGGGAGTGGATGAATATTATTCCGAAGTACTTCCGGAAGATAAGGCAGGATTCATTGAAAGAGAGAAAGCGGCAGGAAGAAAAGTAGTGATGATCGGTGACGGAATCAATGATTCGCCAGCGCTTTCAGCAGCAGATGCGGGAATTGCAATCAGTGATGGAGCAGAACTTGCGCGAGAGATCGCAGACATTACGATTGCTGCTGAGGATCTGCGGGAAATCGTAGTACTGAAACGTTTGTCTAATGCGATGATGCACCGTATTCAGGGGAATTACAGGGGGATTGTCGGTATTAATGCAATGCTGATTGCACTAGGAGTGGCAGGAATTATTCAACCAACGACCTCTGCGTTACTACATAATACTTCTACTTTAGCTATCAGTTTGAAGAGTATGGGAAATTTATTGCCGACTAATTAATATAAAATATTCATATTGTTATAAGTTTTAATGTCTGAATAGTTTGATTTGTAGACTATTCAGACATTTTTAGTAGAGCTCAATAATTGTTGTCCAATTTGTATTCCAGCATTGATATACAATTCTTGTATTTGTTGGTATTTATTATCGATAGCTTCCGGTTCAGATTCCCATACTATTTCATAGATTGCCATAGCTTTTTTGAGATGGGAGGTAGCCTGTTCTATATCAGCCTGTACCAGATAGGCAGTTCCCATAGCTTCCTGAATAATGGCATAGTCCAGACACTGATCGGAATTGTATTCTTTTACCAGCCGGGCACATTTGCGTAAGGAGGATAATCCACGAGACGCTTCACCGGTATCTGTAAGGAGAGCTGCATAGTTGCAGATTTGAACAATACTGTCATTCATATAGAGAAGCTGGTATTGTTCTAATAAGCTGATTCCCTGCTCCATAGCCTGTTTTGCCAGTTCGGTATTTCCCTGCTGGTGATATAGTCCACCCAGATTTCCATATAGATTTGCGACGAGGTGGGCGTTTTCAGGTGTAACAGGAGAAAGCAAAGACATCGCTTCTTTTTCCAGCTTTACGGCTTTTCCAATATTTCTTTCAAGGGTAGCTTTATAGTCCAGTAATAATGCCCGGTCAGACACGGTTCCGATAGAAGTGTCTTCCAGCAAAGAAGATAGTTCACGCAGGATTCTTTGCATACCATTTTCTTCGTGGTATTTTTCCATATATGGGAAAACATCTTCTAAGAATAATAAATAACCAGAAATATCATCTTTAGTTGTTTTTGTAATAATGTTTTCAACGGTTTGGAAAACAAGTCTGTAGTAGGAAATATCATTGCCGTGTAAAAGGCAGATGTTTTGCAGACTTTCCAGTAAAGGGAAACAGGTTTTTACAGACGGCTGCATATCTGCAACAGCGATTTCCTGTATCATGGGATGCAGTACAATGGTTCTTCCGGTTTTTGGCTGAATAAATCCCATTTCAATTAAATCATTTACGGCATTCAAATCCGGTAAATTCAGCCATGCAGCAAATCTTCGTGCCGGAATACCGGTTAAAGGAATCAGGCACAGACATCTCATTACATCTTGTTGAGTTTCAGAAAGCTGATATAGAGAGAATAAAGTATGTATGTGTCCATAGTAGGTTTCTTTGCTGCTTTGCCCGTCTTTTATAATATTGATTTTATCAGTTGCATCAAGAGCGACATTTTCTTCCAACAATTTTTTTAAGAGCATTTCTGGTTCCAATATTCCGGTTTCCAGTAAGCGTGATGCCAGTTCTACAGCGAGCGTATGGGCATGGACAGCTTCTATGATCTGTTCTATGACATCAGATTTTTCTTCTGTGTCGGAGAAAAATTTTCCTGCAAGTTGCAGAAGCGTTGTTTTATCGGAAATTTCTTCCAACAGCATACAGGAATGTCCGTCCAGACGGCTTCTGGTAGTAAATAATATCTGACAGCGGTATTTGAGTATGACCGAAAGAAAACTGTCCTGTATGGAAGTGGCGTTGAAATTATCTACAATCATCAAAGTATCTTCTTTGAGAGAACGCAGAAAACGGTTGTGTTTTCGGAAGCGTTCTTCATCAGAATCCTGCGGAAGATCATCCGCAAAATCCATGTCTGTAATATCCTGTTTTAAATCACCGCTGTAGGTGAGATACAGGATATTGGTATATTCTTTCTTATACTGCAGGGCATAAGCCTTTGCCAGTTCACTTTTCCCGATTCCGGCAATTCCAGATAAAAATACTTTACGCTCTTTTTCCAACAGAGAATGCAGCACTTCGATTTCTTCAGAACGTCCACAAAAATGCCTGCATGGACGGGGAACGTCATTTCCCATTACAAAATCTGTTAAGACAGGAGAAAGATTTCCGGCGGCTAATAATTTCTTGGTTCGTGTGTCACGTTTCACAAAATTCCGTTCCATTCCGAAACACAGAACCCTTGTTATGAAAATATGTATGGTGTCTATATCAGCGGGAGAATAAGAACAGATTAGTTCCTGTTTTTTTGGCTCTGAAATAGATGTATCCTGTAATACTAACTCATATAATTCTTTTGCTGCCATAGCAGAATCATACATCAGAGGAATAATATGTCGCTGAATGTTTCCTGCCAATTCTAATTGATGTTCTTTATCTAAAAAGTAGGTTACGATCCGGGGACTTACTTTTGCCTGTCCTGTCATCCAACGGCAGACCTGTCCATTGTCAAAATCAAAGTCTATGGCTTCATCGCTGCACATAAACGTGTCAAATAACAGATAGGTAAAATCTATTTGATTCATTCCTTTATCTTCGCTGATATAACGGCGAATGATCGTCATAATCGAACCAAAATCACATCTTTCCAAATAGAATCCCCTCCTGTTCTGTAAAATACTCAATTTCCGCTCAATCTATGCTCAATGAGTTTCTTATGAAATTCCATTAAACTGACATCAGGCTGAACGGAGTTGGTCTAATAGAAATTATAGCACAAATTCCAGATCAGCTAAAGAGTACCGCCGAAAAATGCGTGGTGACAAGAAATATCGGTTTGGAAGGAGGAGCTATGGCACACACAGTTGAATTTGAACGATGTGTTGATTTTCTTGCCAGAATGATAGAAAAATATGGCAGTGAGCTCCTTCAGGAACTGAATGGATTACCGAAGGAGGACAAAGCAGAAGATAACTGCCAGCAAGAGCAGCAACAGAATACATTGGGAAATGATTAGGGAGAGCATAGATGTTGGCTCTCTTTTTTCTTGCGTGATATTTGTGCATTTTACCTATATTGACGAGTATGTGCAGCTACGGTAAAATATAGTTGGGACAAATAAAAAGTAAACTGTAATTTGGTATGGAGAATATAAATGAAAAAGCGAAGATGTTATATATACACAAGGGTATCTACGTCTATGCAGGTAGAAGGATACAGCTTGGAAGCACAAAAAGAAAGATTGAGAAAATATGCAGATTTTCAGGAAATGGTGATTGTCGGAGAGTATTCGGATGAGGGAAAGTCAGGAAAAAGTATTGAAGGACGGCAGGAATTTATGCAAATGCTTCGGGATATTGAAGAAGGTAAAGATCGTGTAGAGTTTGTCTTGGTATATAAGTTATCCCGTTTTGGAAGAAATGCTGCAGATGTACTTAATTCTTTGCAGAGAATGCAGGATTTTGGAGTAAATTTGATCTGTGTTGAAGATGGTATAGACAGTTCTAAAGACAGCGGTAAGCTGATGATTTCTGTTCTGTCTGCGGTAGCAGAAATTGAACGTGAAAATATTCTGGTACAGACAATGGAGGGGCGCAGACAAAAGGCGAGAGATGGCAAATGGAACGGCGGATTTGCTCCGTACGGATATAAGCTGTTAAATGGAGAACTGGAAATTGCAGAAGATGAGGCAGAAATCATTCGTATTATTTTTGATAAATATATTCATACCAATATGGGAGTAAATGGCATTGCAGCCTATCTGAATGAGCATGGCTACAAGAAGAAAAAGAGACAGAATAATACGTTGGATGCGTTTGCTACTTCTTTTATAAAGGGTGTCCTTGATAATCCTATTTATTGTGGTAAATTGGCATTTGGAAGAAGGAAAACTGAAAGAGTGCCAGGCAAGAGAAATGAATTCCGTATTGTAAAGCAGGATTCTTATATATTAAGTGATGGTATTCACGAAGCCATTATTTCCGAAGATGATTGGAACTTGGCAAAACAGAAACGAAATATAAATGGAGTAAAGCATGAGAAAATCCATAGTTTGGAGCATGAACATATTTTGTCCGGAATTCTTAAATGTCCAATTTGTGGAAAGGGAATGTATGGAAATGTAAACCGTAAGAAGAAAAAAGACGGAACATTTTATAAGGATTATTTTTATTATGCCTGCAAGCATAGGTATTATGTGAATGGTCATAAATGTGATTACCGGAAGCAGTGGAACGAAGAAAAAGTAAATGATGCGGTAGCAGAAGTTATTAAAAAGCTGGTGAATAATCCGAAATTTGAAGCCGCTATACGTGCAAAAATCAATTCTAAGATAGATACCGGAGAATTGGAAACAGAGCATGAGAACTTGAAAAAACAGCTGCGGCAAGTATTGGGAGCTAAAAATAGGTTAGGACAACAGATGGACAATCTGGATATTTCTGATAAAATGTATGACAGGAAGTATCAGGATATGCAGGATCGGTTAAATGGTTTGTATGATGAGATTGAACGACTGGAAAGTCTGATCGATGATATAGTATCCAGAAAAGAGTATATCCGTCAGCAGAAAATTTCTGAGGATGGAGTGTATCAATATCTTTTGTACTTTGACAAACTGTATGATAAATTCACCGATATGGAGAAAAAAGAATTTATGAACAGTTTTGTTGAAAGAGTTGATATTTACGAGGATGAACAGCCGAACGGAAGATTTTTGAAGCATATAAAATTTAAGTTTCCGGTATTTTTTGACGGTGAAGAAATTCAGGAACTTAGTTGGGACAACGAAACAACAGTTGAAACTGTCTGCCTTTTAGAGCTTCCAAATTAAGTTTCGATTCGCGTCCAATAATTACACTATCAAATCTTGTATCAGTGGAGGGCCTTCTGCTCTCCACTGACATAATCTCTAAAAACTCCAGTGTATTTCAATGTCTTCATTCAAGACTACAATTTTATCAATTAACATCCTGATTATCTGTCTTGCGGTATCATTATCACCGGATTCTAATGCTTCTTTAAATAGTTGGACATATGATTGGATTTTTTCGATAGGTAAAGGTGTTTCAGCTGCACTGCGATCTATATTATGCTGCAGGGCTTCCTTTTCTTCTTTTAATGATTCTAACCGATCTGCAATATCTGAGATATCGACGGCTCCAATTTGATATAAATTTAGGAGTTTATCCATTTGTTTTTTTACCTCTACCAGACGTTCACGAAACAGTTCGGTTTCATCCACCTTTGGAGCAGTATCTTTTTCAAGTATAGATTGAAGATATTCTTTATCAACAGCAAGTCTCAGAACTTCCTCGATAATCATATTATCTAACTGTTCCAAAGTAAAAGGGTGTAAGCGATTGGTACAATTATTAGAACGAATCATAGCTTTGTTTGTTCTACTGACAGAGTAACAGATATATCTATGCAATTTATATCCTGAGGCAACCCTGCGGGGCTGCATTCTAGCGCCACAGTCACCACAATATAGAAGACCGGTCAACAGGCTTTCTGATCTGCGGCTCTGCTTATTTATCTGTCTATTATGTTCAAGGAGAGCTGCAACCATGTAATATTCTGTTTCTGATATTATGGGTTCATGGATTCCATCATATAATTTGTCGTTCTGTCGTACTTTACCCATATAAACAGGATTTTCAAGAATGCGTCGGATAAAAGTATTATTCCATGTCCGGAGACTTTCTCCATACTTATTTTTCATGCTTTCTGCAATTCCATTTAAACTTTCGCCAGAAAGAAATCTTGTATAAATCTCTTGAACAATATTTGATTCATATTCTTCGATTGCCAGATCATTACTACCAGGAATAAAATGGTAACCCAGTGGAGGGTGAGAAGCAGAGTAATGTCCTTTGGCGATTCGGGCAATCCTTCCCATGCTTGTACGCTCTTTAATGTTTTCTCGTTCTAACTGTGCGAAAGCGGCCAATATTCCAACTATTGCTCGCCCGAATGGAGTGGATGTGTCAAAGGATTCCAACATTGATACGAAATCACAATTATTTTCCAGGAAGACATCTTCTAGCATTATAAGCGTATCTTTTTGTGATCTAGAGAGCCGATCCAACTTCCAGACTATGACTTTTTTGACTTTATGAGCACGAACATCCCTGATAACTTCTTGTATTCCGGGACGTTCCAATGTAGAACCGGAATATGCAGCGTCAACATAGATTTTATGTACTTTAATATCCATAGCTTTACAATATTGCTGGAGCCTTTTTTCCTGTTCTTCAACAGAATAACCCTCCTGTGCTTGTTCAGTGGTGGAAACACGGATATATATATCTGCAGCGGATTCCAATAATTTAGCAGATATAGGTACTGTTTTCTTTTGATTCATAAATAGATTCCTTTTCGTGTGAGTATTTTTGTCATTATCAATTTTTATTTTAACGAATTCATACCTAATTGTTTTTGGATGTATAATCTTGCATAGACATAATGTTATTTTTAGTATAGTACTATGTAACAAAATTCTCAATATAATCAGATGCAAAAGGAGAATAAAATCAATAAACTTTATAAGTGTCAGATATTAACAAGAAATTTGAAACATTTACGGACATTACAAAATTCTTAAAAAGAACATATGTTCTTGAATGCGTAATATATTTGTAGTATACTATTAAGTAGAACAACAGTTCTGTACCGGATCAATGTAAATTTAACCGATTCATCGAAAGCAGTTAAAAATGTAGCTTGTATCAAGGGGGCATACATATGGAAAAAAAAGAGATTAAAAACTTATAAAAGAAATGATAAATCAGGTGGATGAAGAAAAGACATTAAGGAGAATTTATTTGATAATCATAATAATAACTGGGGCTAGCCACTAGGCTGGCCCCAGCTATTTTATGCCTAGACAACTTTTCATAAATTCTTCTATAGATTTTAGCTTTTCTGGTGAGGATTCTGCAATTGCGTTAAGCATACTTTTAGCAAATTCATTTTCGGTTATACTGAGTTTGCCGAGGTTGATTGAGAATCTGTCCTCATCATTTAGCTTATTAAAAATGTTCTCGTCGCCACCTTCTCCGGTTCTGAGCCAAATTTCATTTACATCAAATTCTCTACAAATATCAGTAATGACACGCTCTGTAAGTTTTCTTTTACCAGATTCATAATTTGATATAGAAAATCTGCTTACACCAATCTTTTTACCGAATTCCTCTTGGCTTATTTTTAAATGATTCTCTCTTAAATAATTTAATCTATCGCCAATTTCCATAATTATTCTTCACCTCCTCTACAATGCATTATATAAGAAAGTGTTTTCAAAGTCAACAAAAAGTTCTTGACAATGTTTTAAAAGCCAACTATAATAGAGACAAAGAAAACATAGGAGGTGACAATATGAGATTACAGAAGCCGGAAATCAAACTTACAAATGACACGCTAGAAAACATCAGAATCATGGCTCCATATTTGGATAAGGAAAGTCAAAATCAGGTATACGGAATGATGTTTGGCATTCTTAAAACTATGGATTCTGTTGTATTGACGCCAGAAACGAGAGATAAAGCAGGCTAGTGTATCACATAGTAAATAGACATGATATTTACAGTCAGGAGGCGATTTTGTGAATAAAAAGAATCTTAAATCAGAAAAAAAGACTATTAAACCGAAAATTACCCATGTAATGAGTGATGGCACTGTAAGAGATAGTATCGAAGGAGTTATGATTCCCAAATATCATCCTGTGTACAATGTCATTTGTAAGGCGTATCGAAATGGTATTTTGACAAAGCAGGAACAGGCTGGAAAAAATGTTAATGAACCTGCTGAGAGGGTTTCCTAAAGTGAGAACAAGAATAGGAGGCATAACATGAAAAGAAAGGCTAATGAAATGATTCAGGATTTAGCTACAAAGAGTGCCAGAAAAGATATTATTCCGGAATTGACAGACAAGCAGTACAGCAGTCTGACACGTATGGCACTGCGTGCCGGCCTGCATAATGCAAGAGAGCTGATACAGTCTTTTGTCGCAGATCTGACCGGCTGGCAGAGGAACGGCAGCGATGAAGTGCGGTTTGCCAACACCTGGTATGACAGGGCTTACTGTATCACCACAGATTTCCTGATGCCGTGGAGATACTACGTTTATAACTATGACCACGATATAGAGCTGCTCACAGAAGAACCGGACAGACTGAAAAAGGCATACGAGCATTACTGTGAAGAATGTAAATGGGGCGGGGTGGAGCCGGAGAGCTGGGATGGGGTGCTGAGGGTCAACCAGGAGCTCCTGCAGGAGAAGAAAGAGGATCAGGAACAGCTCATGCAGTATATCGAAGCGGAAAAGGCAGAAATAAAATGAACCCGACAGATAAACACTGCCAGGCCCATGCATAGACAACATCATTTTAAATGATGGCAGGCGTTTGGTCAAGGATTATCGTCATTTTATCGAATATTTATGAGGAGAGTACCGATGGAAAAAGATAAAAAAGAATGTGTATTGTCAAGGATATACGGTTTCAAACCAGAGGAATCATGAATAACGGACATTAATTCATAATTTACTGAAAGAGCGTATGGCTGGATACGCAGGAAGGAGAATATTTTGAATTGCAGATATTACAAAAATGGAAAATGCAAACGTTTCAAGAAATCGTGCATCTGCCGATTGAAATGCGGCGATACATATTGTAGTTATAGAAAAGTAAAAAAGGGCAAAAATACCAAATTGCATCAAGGAAATATCAAACCATCCGTGGTCCGCCTTATAGTGTTGGGAGGGGTGTTTTTTGTGTTTTCGTTCTTTATCTGTGTCATTTTGTACATGTAGCAATAGAACACGTGAAAGGAGAAAGTATGGGAAGGTGCAAATTCTTTAAAAAAGGAAAATGTACAAGGTTCAAAAAAAAGATATATGTCGGTTTGACTGGGGAGCGGATACCTGTGATTACTTCCAAGCGAAAGAAAAACAGGAATTGATACCTCTGACAATCGTGTTAATAATTTGCTTGATTATTGTGATACAACTGGCCTTTCTTTTGTTCAAATTATTTTAAGGACTACTATAATCTGCTGTATTGAGGGAGGGGCATGAGAATAGCATGATTTTCAAATATATCGTAACAGATACCCCGGAATGGACATCTTGTTACCTTGCAATCTTTATAGACATAGGAGAGGCAGAAACATTTGCGGGTGCAGTAAACCAGAAAAATAGTCACAAGTATTATCAGGTGATTAAAAGCGAAGCTATGAAGGATTTAATACATGCCTGTCCTTATATTGTGTATAAAATTTTTTATCATAATTATTGGATATGTGATTCAACATTTTAAGAAAAATGGAAAATATATTTAATGATGACAAATAAACAATGCACAGAATGGGAAAAACCATATACCTATATTTTTGAAGGGAGAAATAAATATGGATAAAGTAGACGCTTATACTAATGGATTAAACGATGGGATAGAGGTTATTAATGGCATATTGCCATTCAGAGTATACAGAGACTATGAGATGAAATTGGGTGGTACAGATAAGTATGAATTAAAATGTGCTTTTGCCAGCCAGGAATTAGCAGAAGATTTTATTGCCCACCAGAAGAATGTGAATAAAAAAATAAAATACATAATTGAAAAAGCTGAACCTCAAAGCAAAAAAAAGAAACAGGAATTGAAGTTAGAGGACAAAAAGATAGATATGGATAATAAAAAATCAAGAAATTGCCATTACATATTATCAGAGATATATGGATTTCCTGATAAGGAAATACGAAGTGGTAATAACGGATCCTGGGATATAGAGCAATATATGGATGATGAAATGGTCTATCAGGCACGGATACTACCAGATCAGGATACTTACATATCAGTCTTTACGAGGGACAGATTCCCCAAAACGATCGCTGAATATAAGTTTGAACCGGAGGATGCGATCAAAACGGAACAGAAGCAGGAGGAGCACCGGGAAACAGCGAAAAAAAAGAAGCGGCATTCCATCCGCTGATTCTGGGGATATTCCCCGCCTGTGGAACAGTGCCGCTTCGGGAGGTTAGGTGATGACGATGGAACGAATGGAAATAGATGAGAATTATATTGTACGCTGCCTGTCTGGTTATGAGACATTACTGGAGGATGTCCGCGACCGGATCCGCTTCCTGCACAGCAACATGGCAACGACGGATGACGTTCTGGAGAGCCTGCAGATGAAGAAAAATTATGGTACTGCAGGTACATCTGGAGGAGGCAGGAAGAAGGATTTAGGGGATCTTCTTGAGCGGTATGAAGAGAATGAGGAGCGGTATGCAGAGTTCCTTAAAATGTATATATACCAGCTCATGCAGGAGGAGGAAGCCCTGAAACGGGTCTGGATCTGTTACCAGGGACTTCCCTATCGGCAGAGGGCGGTGCTGAAAGCCTTATATGTGGAACACAAGCCCTGGAAGGTAGTGAGGGCGGAACTCCGTATGTCACATTCCACGTTAAGCAATAACCGTTTCTCTGCGATCCAGAATATCAGGCAGCTGTATGACAGTGAGTTTACGGATATGCAGATCATGATGTACCGGCAGCCAGAGCTAGAACGCAGGATGGATGAGGGAAAGCAACAGCAGATTTCCATATGGGATCTGGGCGTAAAAAAAACATAGTGTTCTGGACCATTATGAAATAGAGACAGACATGATATTTAAATACGATATGGGACCGAGCCCATGTCAATTGTTAGTCGCACATTGCTACGAAAATAAAACACGTAGCAAAAAACTGAACCTTGACAACAAATGTTTTCAACAATTATGAAAGCATCACTATAAAGCAGTCACAGTATTGGCTGCCTGTAGTGAGAGATTGA